>CALFAM010000018.1 GCA_937948815.1 uncultured bacterium | reverse complement strand
ATCGAACGCTGGATGGCGGCCTTCGAACAGATCCTGGCCGGCATGGTCGCGCACCCCGAGGCGTCGCTGCTCGAGCTACCGCTTCTCGGTGCGGACCTCCGGTCGCAGGTCCTCGAGACCTGGGCCCACGGCTCGCGGGTGGCGAGGGACCAGGTCGCGACGACGCCCGAGACACAGCCAGAGACCGTCCAAGCGTCCGTCCGGCGCATCGCCGAGACAGCGCCCGACTCCCCCGCCATGGTGGGTGTGGACGGATCGGTCACGAGCTATGGTGAGCTGGTTGGGCGTGCACAAGCCCTGGCCGCGCGACTGCGCGACTGTGGCCTCGGACGCGAGGAAGTCGTCGCCCTGCTCGTCGAGCGTTCCCCGGAGCTGGCGGTCGGCGCCCTCGGCGTGCTCGACGCTGGCGGTGTCTACCTGCCGATCGACCCGCACAACCCGGCTGATCGAATGGCGCGCATGGTGACCGAGTCCGGCTGCCGCGTGATCCTCACGACCGAGGCATTGGCCAGGCGCCTCCCCGAGCTTCCGGGCATGGCGTATTGGGCGCTCGAGCGCATCGAGGCCCTGGCCCCCGACCAATGGGTGGCACCGTTCCCCGCCGCCGCCGAGCAGCTCGCCTATGTGATCTTCACTTCCGGCTCCACCGGCCTGCCCAAGGGTGTTGCCGTGCCCCACGCTGGCCTCGCCAACCTGGTCCGCTGGCACCGCGAGCGCTACCAGATCGGTTCAGCGGATCGCGCCACCCTGATCGCGTCGACGGGCTTCGACGCGTCGGTCTGGGAGCTCTGGCCGCACCTGGCTTCCGGCGCAGCGGTCCACGTGCCTAGCGCCGAAACCATCGGCTCGACCGGTGCCCTGACCGCCTGGCTGGCCGAACGCGCGATCGACGTTGCGTTCATGCCGACGCCCCTTGCCGAGGCACTCCTCGACGAGCCGGAGAGTCTGAATCTTCCGCTGCGCGCGCTGCTCGTCGGGGGCGATCGTCTGAGCCGGCGCCCCCGCGCGGCACACCGTTTCGAGCTGGTCAACCACTACGGCCCGACCGAGTCGACCGTTGTCGCCACCGCCGACCCGGTCGGCTCGCGCAAGGGCGAAGGCGCCGCCAGTCTGCCGCCCATCGGCCGACCGATCGACCAGCTCTCGATCTATGTGCTCGACGAGGCGTTGCAGCCTCTGCCGCCGGGCATTCCGGGAGAGCTCTACGTGGGCGGCCGCGGCCTGGCGCGTGGCTACTTGGGCCAACCAGCCCAGTCCGCCGAGCGCTTCGTGCCCCATCCGTTCTCGTCCTCGCCGGGTGAACGGCTCTACCGCACCGGCGACCGCGTGCGCTTCCTGCCCGATGGGCGCCTGGCCTTCCTCGACCGGATCGACGCACAGGTCAAGATCCGTGGCTTCCGCATCGAGCTCGGCGAGATCGAACACAGCCTGGCCACCTATCCGAGCGTTCAGCAGGCTGCCGTCCTGTTGGCTGGCGACCGCTTGGTGGCCTTCGTCTCCCATGACGCGGCTTCCGCGGATCCGCCGCAGCCCGAAGCGCTCGGGGAGCACCTGAAGGCTCGGCTCCCCAGCTACATGGTGCCCGCGGCCTTTGCCGTCCTCGATCGGCTGCCGCTCACCGCGAACGGCAAGATCGATCGCAAGGCACTCTCCCAGCGACCGCTGGACGATTTGCTGCCCGCCCAGGCAGCCTATGTCGCCCCGCGGACCGAGACCGAGCGCGCGCTGGTCGCGATCTGGGAAGCGCTGCTCGAGGTCGAACAGATCGGCATCGGCGACAGCTTCTTCGATCTCGGTGGCCACTCGCTGCTCGCCACCCGGGTGATGGCGCGGGTCCGCAGCGAGCTCGGCGTCGAGCTGCCGCTGCGTGCGCTGTTCGAGGCCCCGACCCCGGCCGGCCTGGCCAGCGCCATCGACGCAGCCCGCGGCACCACGCAGCCCGGTCGAGAAACCGGCGCAGAGCGGCCAGCGATCGTCGCCACGGATCTCGACGCGCCGGCCCCGCTGACGTTCGCGCAAGAGCGCCTTTGGTTCCTGCACCAGCTCGATCCGGACAGCGCGGCCTACCACATTCCAGCCGGGCTTCGACTGCGTGGAACGTTGCGGCTCGACGCCATGAAACAGGCCTTCGCGGCACTGGTCGACCGCCATGCCTCGCTGCGCACCACTTTCGTCGATCAGGACGGGACGCCGCGACAGATCGTCCACGAACGCCAGCCTTTGGCACTGCCGGTCTTCGACCTGCGCGGCCACGACGAGCAGGTTCAAGAAGGCATGCTGATCGATGGGCGGCCGGCAGCTCGGATCGTGCGCGAGCAGGTGCACCGTCCGTTCGACCTCGCAAAAGGGCCGCTGCTGCGCACGACCCTGATTCGTCTGGCCGACGATGACCACGTGCTCGTGGTCGTGATGCACCACATCATCTCCGACGGCTGGTCCGTGGGCGTCTTGGTACGCGAGCTGTCGGTGCTCTACCGTTGCTTTGCCCAGGGCGATGACGTGTCCCTTCCGCCCCTCGGCATCCAGGTGCCCGACTACGCGCACTGGCAGCATCGCGTGCTTACCGGCGACGTGGTCGAGCAACAGCTCGCCTACTGGCAGCGTCAGCTCGCCGATGCCCCCAACCAGCTCGAGCTGGCGACCGACTACGCGCGGCCTGTGCGACGCACCGGCCGCGGCGCGATCGCCGTTCGCCGGCTCGACGCCGACCTCTTGCAGCAGCTCCATACGCTGGCCAATGCGCGCGGCGCGACCCTTTTCATGGTGCTGCTGGCCGCCTTCCAGGCGCTGCTCCACCGTCATACGGGACAACGAGACATCCTCGTCGGCTCGCCAATCGCTGGGCGCACCCAGACCGAGCTCGAAGCACTGATCGGCTTCTTTGTCGGCACCCTGGTGTTGCGCGCCGATCTCCGTGGCGATCCGCGCTTCACCGACCTCCTCGATCAGGTCCGCGTCACAACCCTCGATGCGCACGCCAACCAGGATGTGCCCTTCGAGAAGCTGGTCGAAGCCCTCGACATCCCCCGCAACCTGGCTTCGACACCGCTGTTCCAAGCCATGTTCGCGATGCAGAACGCCCCGCGCGCGGCGATCGATCTCGGTGACCTGGAGCTCGACACCCTGCGAACTGACGCCGGCAGCGCCAAGTTCGATCTCTCGCTGACCGCAGCGGAAGTGCCTGCAGCCGCGGGCGCGTCCGAAGGCGAACACCTGCACCTCAACCTGACCTACGCCACCGACCTCTTCGCCGCGGAAACCGCAGACCTCCTCCTCACGCGCTTCGAGACCCTGCTGCGCGCTGCGGTCGAGGCACCCGAGACGACCGTCTCAGCGCTGCCGGTCATGGCGCAGGAAGAGCATCAGACGATCGCACGCTGGAATCGCACCGAAGCGGACTACCCAGTTGGTGCCACCCTGGTCTCGATGCTCGAGAAGCAGGCGACACGCACGCCGGAAGCGATCGCCCTGATCTTCGACGGCAGCGACGATGGCGCCCACTCCGAGGACGGTGCCCCGACCCAGCTCAGCTACCACGAGCTTTGGACACGAGCAGGCCACCTGGCCGACCAGCTCGCGGACCACGGGGTCGGTCCGAATGTCCTGGTCGGTCTGTGCGCCGAGCGCTCGGTCGAGATGATGGTCGCCCTGGTTGCGATCTTGCGCGCTGGCGGTGCCTACGTGCCCCTCGATCCGGGCTATCCGCGCGACCGGCTGGCCATGATGCTCGAGGACGCCGAGGCCAGCGTGCTCCTCGTCCAGCCCCACCTCCGCGACCGCCTGCCGCTGGAGGCTGCACGCGAGGTCGTGCTGCTCGCTCCGGACGCTGGCGTCGCAGCCGCCCCGATGCCCGGCAGTGATGGGTCGACGCGGCGGGCGTCCGCATGGCGGGCGGTGGATCCAGATGATCTGGCTTACACCATCTTCACCTCGGGATCGACGGGCCGGCCCAAGGGTGTGATGGTCAGCCACCGCTCAGTAGCCAATCTGCTGCACTGGCTGCAGGACACCTGCGCGTTGTCGGAAGACGATCGGGCGCTGCAAAAGACGCCGATCAGCTTCGACGCTTCGATTCGCGAGCTGTTCCTGCCTCTGGTCTCTGGCGCCACCCTGGTCGTGACGCCACCCGAGCGTCACAAGGACACCGCCTATCTTCGCGACGTGATCGCGCGCCACAGCATTTCGATCACGCAGTTCGTGCCCTCGCTGCTCGGTGCCCTGCTCGAAGAATCGGCGATCGAGTCGTTCAAAGACCTGCGCTTCGTGGGCTGCGGCGGCGAAGCGATGAGCCCCGAGCTTGCCAGCCGAACCCACGAGCGCTTGCCGCGGAGCCGGCTGGTCAACACCTACGGTCCGACCGAGGCGACCGTGGTGGCCACGGCCTGGCCAGTCGCACCCGAGGCATCCGTAGGCTCCGCCCGCCCCTCCGAAGGCGACACCCTCCAGGATGCGACGATCCCGATCGGCAAGCCACTGGCCAACACCGAGATCCGCATCCTGGACCGCAATCTGCGTCCGGCCCCGATTGGCGTGCCCGGTGAGCTCTACATTGGTGGCGTGCAGCTCGCCCGCGGCTACCGCGGGCAGCCGGCACGGACCGCCGAGCGTTTCATTCCCCACCTCGATAGCAACAAGCCTGGTACGCGCCTCTACGCCACGGGCGATCTGGCCCGCTGGCGCACCAACGGCGCCCTCGAGTTCCTCGGCCGTATCGATGACCAGGTCAAGCTCCGCGGCTTCCGAGTCGAGCTCGGCGAGATCGAGCACCACCTGCTCGAACATTCGTCCCTGCGCGAAGCATCGGTGCTGCTCAGCGACGACCGCCTGGTCGCCTTCGTGGCCGGCGACGCTCCAGAGGCGGAAGACCTCTCCACACATGCGGCCGCGCGCCTGCCCGACTACATGGTGCCGGCGGCGTTCGTGGTGCTCGACCGCCTGCCGTTGACACCCAGCGGCAAGATCGACCGGCTCGCCCTCGCCGAGCGTTCGCAGCGGGAAGCCTTGCCGGCCCAAGCAGCCTACGCCGCGCCCGAAACCGACACCCAGCGTGTCCTGGTGGCGATCTGGCAAGAGCTGCTCGGCGTCGAGCAGATCGGGATCCACGACAACTTCTTCGCGCTCGGCGGCCACTCCTTGCTCGCCACCCGCGTGATGTCGCGCATCCGCAACGCGCTCGGCACCGAGCTGCCTTTGCGTGCGCTCTTCGAAGCGCCGACCCCGGCCGCCCTCGCCGCGGCTGCCGAGCGGATCCGCGACATGGCGCAACAAAGCGGCCGTGGCTTCGACAGCCTGCCGCCGATCACGCCCGTGGCGACGTCGGAGCCACTCCGGCTTTCCTTCGCGCAGGAACGGCTGTGGTTCCTACACCAGCTCGACCCCGACAGCGCCGCCTACCACATGCCCGGCGCCTTCCGCTTGCGCGGCGCGCTCCAGGCCGTCGCTCTGGAACGTGCCTTCGCGGCCATCGTCGAGCGCCACGCATCCCTGCGCACGACGTTCGTCGAGAGCGATGGCGTGCCGTGGCAAGTCGTCCATCCGTCGCGAGAAGGGGCAGCAAGCGAAAAGGACCACGCCCTGCTGCCGGTCGTCGACTTGCGGCCACTCAGCGACCAGAACGACCGGCCGGATCAGGTCTCGCACGCCGACGCGCCAGCGGTCGACGCGCGGGTGCGCAAGATCGTCGCCGAGCACGTTCGTCAGCCTTTCGATCTCCACTGTGGCCCGCTGCTGCACGCGGTCCTGATCCGACTCGACGACGACGATCACGTGGTGGCCTTCGCGATGCACCACATCGTCTCCGATGGCTGGTCGGTGGGCATCCTGATCCGCGAGCTCTCGGCCCTCTACCGCGCCTTTGCCACCGATCAGCCCGTTCCCCTCGCGCCGATCGAGATCCAGGTTCACGACTACGCGCACTGGCAGCACCAGCATCTGGCCGGCCCGGCGCTCGACCGACAGCTCGGCTACTGGCAGGGCCAGCTCGCCGGTGCCGACACCGAGCTGGCCCTGCCGACCGATCGTCCGCGACCGGCCCATCGAACCGGTGAAGGGGCGACCGTCGAAGCCATGCTCGATGGCGACCTGGTCGCCGGACTGCGCGCGCTCGGCAGCGCGGGGACCGATGGCCAGGACGCCACCCTCTTCATGGTGCTGCTCGCAGCCTTCCAGGCACTTCTGCATCGCCACACCGATCAGCGGGACGTCCTGGTCGGCTCACCGGTGGCCGGACGCACGCGCACCGAGCTCGAGCCCCTGGTCGGCTTCTTCGTCAACACCTTGGTGCTGCGCGCGGACTTCACTGAGAACCCACGTTTCGTCGACCTCCTGGACCAGGTTCGGGGCACCACCCTCGACGCCCACGCGAACCAGGACCTTCCGTTCGAGCGCCTGGTCGAAGCCCTGGACGTGCCACGCAACCTGGCCTCGACGCCGCTCTTCCAGGCCATGTTCGCGCTCCAGAACGCGCCGCGCAGCACCATCGATCTCGGCGACGTGGTGCTCGAGCCGGTGGCGTCGCGCACCGACAGCGCCAAGTTCGATCTTTCGCTGACCGCGATCGAGCTTGCCCACGATGCCGCATCCCAAGACGCCGAGTCTGGGACAGGGGATGGTCCGAGGCTGCGGCTGAGCCTCGAGTACGCTACCGACATCTTCGAAGCCGCCACCGCCCAGCGCCTGCTGGCGCGCTTCGAAGTGATGCTGCGTGCGATCATCGCGCAGCCCGAGACCCGCATCGCCGCGTTGCCGGTGACAACCCAAGCAGAGCAGCAGGCGATCACGGGCTGGAACCGTACGCAGGTCCCCTACATCTCCGGTGCGACCCTGCCTTCCCTGCTTGCCGACCAGGTCGCGCGTACCCCCGAGCGGACCGCGGTCGTCTTCGATGGCGATGGCACCATCGCCTCGAGCGCGGACGCCCTGGCCGGCAGAACCCTGACCGATAGCGCCCTGACCTACAGGGAGCTGTGGAAGCGTGCGGGCCACCTGGCGAGCACGCTGCGCGCGCACGGGGTGGGCCCCGACGTGCTGGTGGGTCTGTGTGCCGAGCGTTCGCTGGAGCTGATGGTTGGCATGGTCGCCATCCTGCGCGCTGGCGGTGCCTACCTACCCCTCGATCCCAGCTACCCGTCGGAACGCCTCGCCACCATGGTCGAGGACGCTGGCACACGGGTCATCCTGGTCCAGCAGGCTCTCGCGGATCGCTTGCCCGAGCCTGGGCCGGGCGCGAACGTGGCGCGAATCTTCCTCGAACCGGTGCGCGAGCGTGCAACGGACAACGACGCCGCCGCAGAGCGTGAGGACGAGGGTCTTCGCCACCTGCAAGCGCCCCGACCCGATTCGTTGGCGTACACCATCTTCACCTCGGGCTCCACCGGCCGCCCCAAGGGTGTGATGGTCAGCCAGAAGGCGATCGCCAACCACCTCCAGTGGCTTCAAGACGCCTTCCCCTTGCAGGCTGACGACCGGGTCCTCCACAAGACTCCGACCAGCTTCGATGCCTCGCTGTGGGAGCTTCTTTGGCCGCTCACCCATGGCGCGGCCGTGGTGCTTGCCCAGCCTGAGGGCCACCGCGACACCGCCTACCTGCGCGACGTGATCGTCCGCCATGCGGTCACCACCGCCACCTTCGTGCCGTCCTTGCTGGGCGCGTTGCTCGAAGAGGAAGGTCTTGGCGACCGGTCGACGCTCCGAACGGTCGGCGCGGGCGGTGAGGCCCTGTCGCCAGAGGTAATTCGGCGCTTCCGGGCGACGATTCCGAATGCCCGCCTCGTCAACTTTTACGGTCCCACTGAAGCAGCCGTGGAGGCGACGGCATGGCCGGTCGACTTCCACGCGTTCGAGGCCACCGATGATCATGCCGCTGGCCGGCACACAGCGGTCGTGCCGATCGGCCGGCCCGTGGCCAATACCGATGCCTGCGTGCTCGACCGCCAGGCCCGCCCGGTGCCGGTCGGCGTTGCTGGCGAGCTCTACATCGGCGGCGTCCAGCTCGCCCGGGGCTACCAACAGCAGCCGGCGCTGACCGCCGAGCGCTTCATTCCTCACCCGCACAGCGACCAGCCTGGTGCCCGCCTCTACGCCACCGGCGACCGCGCGCGCTGGCGCACCGACGGCACCCTCGAATTCCTGGGACGCGTCGACAACCAGGTCAAGGTGCGTGGCTTCCGCATCGAGCTGGGCGAGATCGAGCTTGCCCTGATCGAGCTTGCCGAGATCCTCGAGGCCGCGGTGTTGCACGACGACCAGCGGCTGGTCGCCTTCGTGACCCGCGAGCGTCCCGGAGCCGGCGAATCAGCCGAGGAAGAGAATCGCGAAGGCGATTGGGAAGCGCGCCTTCGCGCCCATCTCGAGGCGCGTCTCCCGGACTACATGGTGCCCGCGGCCTTCATCGCCCTCGACCACCTGCCGATGCTGCCCAGTGGCAAGGTCGACCGCAAGGATCTGGCCTCTCGGGCGGCGGGTCTCCAGGCCGCCAGTCAGGTGGCGTTCCGCGAACCGACCACCGGCACCGAGCGGATCATCGCGGCGATCTGGCAGGACCTGCTCGACGTCGAAACGGTCGGTCTGGACGACGTCTTCTTCGACCTCGGCGGCCATTCACTGCTCGCCACCCGCATGATGGCGCGGGTGCGCGAGGCCTTCGGCGTCGAGATTCCTTTGCGCACGTTCTTCGCCACGCCCACGGTCGCAGGGCTCGCGGCGGCCGTGCCTTCGCAGCACCGCAGCCAGGGCCGGGCCGCCGGCGCGGGCATCGACGATGCGCTTGCCGTGCTACCCGACATCGAGCCCGCCACGCGCCAACGGGCCGAAGGCTTCTTGCCCCTCTCCTTTGCCCAGGAGCGCCTCTGGTTCGTCGACCGCTTGACCAGCGGCAGGGCTTCCTACCGCATACCGCTCACCGCGCGACGCCGCGGCTCGCTGGATGTCGCGGCCCTGCACCAGGCGCTTCACGGCCTGATCGTGCGCCACGAGTCGCTGCGCACCGTGTTCGTCACGATCGACGGCACGCCGCAGCAAATCGTGACACCGAGCGAGCAGGCAACCGTCGCGCTGCCGATCGTCGATCTCGGTCACCTGCCACGGGAGCGCGCTCGACGTGTGGCACGCGCCCTCGTGCGCCAGCGGGCGGCTCAGCCTTTCGACCTCGCCCGGGGCCCCTTGCTGCACAGCCTGCTGGTGTCGATCGACGACGACGAGCACGTACTGCTGCTGTGCGTGCACCACATCGTGATCGATGGCCAGTCCATGGGCGTGCTGATCGCCGAGCTCGACGCCGGCTACCGCTCCGCGAGCGCGGGCCGCAAGCTCGAGCGACCACCGCTTCGCATCCAATACGCCGACTACGCGGTCTGGCAACGCCGGTGGCTCGAAGGTTCCATGCTCGCGCGGCAGACGCGCTTCTGGCAGGAGCAGCTCGAAGATGCTCCATCGCTGCTCGAGCTGCCCACAGACCACCGGCGCGACGCGCTGACGTCCGGACGCGCCGGCAACCTGCGGACAACGCTGCCGGCATCGCTCGGAATCGAGCTCGGCCGTCTGGCCAAGGACCACGGCGCCACCCGCTTCATGCTCCTTCTCGCTGGTTTCGCCGCCCTCATGGCGCGTCTTGCCGATCAGCGAGACGTCGTCATCGGAACACCGACTGCTGGCCGGCGCAGTGTCGAGCTGGAACCGCTGATCGGCCTCTTCGTCAATTTGCTCCCCTTGCGCTTCGATTTCCGGGAGCAGGCGCCCGAACAGCTCACCGGCAACGCGCTCCTCGACCTGGCACGCGACACCACGCTTGCCGCGTTGGACAACCAGGATCTTCCCTTCGAGCACATTCTTCAGGCGATCGGCGTCGAACGAAGCATCGACCACGAGCCCCTCGTCCAGGCGGTCTTCCAGAGCAACGAATCACCCCAGCAGGCCGGGCAAACGAACGCGATCATCGGCGGCGACGCGGCCATGGCCACCGAGTCGGCGGCGGCCCCCCAAAAGGCAGACGAGGCGACGTCAGGCGCGGCCTGGGAGCCATATGCCGCGGCGGCGGCGAGCGTCCGCTTCGAGCTCGAAGCGAACGCCACGATCCTGCCCGATGGCGAGATCCACATCTACTGGTCCTACCGCGCCGACCTCTTCAGCGCCGCCACCGTCGCCCGCTGGGCCGACGCCTACGCGCGTCTGCTCCATGGGCTAGTGGCCCAACCCGATGCCGCGATCGAGTGCTTGCCGATGGTTGCCGAAGCCGATCAGCAGTTGCTGCTCGGAGCCTGGGCGGGCGACGAGCAGCAAGGCGGCGCCGGCGATCAGGTGGCCCTCACCGACAGTGTGCACCGGCGTTTCGAGCAGACCGCTCGGCGCTTCTCCGAGCGCGTCGCGTTGGTCGAGGGACAAGACCAGCTCACCTACGCCGAGCTGGAGGCTGCGGCCAACCGTCTTGGCCACCATCTGCGTGCTTGCGGTGTGGGACAGGAAACCCGGGTCGCCCTGCTCACCGAGCGCAGCATGGCGATGGTCATTGCCACCCTGGCGGTGACCAAGGCGGGTGGCGCCTACGTCCCCCTCGATCCCGAGCTGCCCACCGAGCGGCTTGCCTACGTGCTCGACGACGCCTCTGTCGAGGTCGTGCTCGGCGACGATGACGTGCTCGAGCGTCTCGACCACGTTCTCGCCCAGAACGAACGCGTGCTCGTACCGCTCGCAGCCGCTGCTGAAGCCATCGCCGCCTGCTCCGATCAGACACTGCCGGGGAACGTCGAGAGCAACCAGCTCATCTACATCATGTACACCTCCGGCTCCACGGGCCGGCCCAAGGGTGTCGCCACTGCGCACCAGGGTGTTCTCCGTCTCGCGCGCGAGAACCACTACGTTCGCTTGGGACCCGACGAGGTCTTCCTGCAACTGGCGCCGATCTCTTTCGATGCCGCCACCTTCGAAATCTGGTGTGCTCTGCTCCACGGCTCGCGTCTGGCGTTGGCACCCCCAGGACAGGTCGATCTCGATCGCCTGGGCGCGCTTCTCCGCGCGCACGAAGTCACGACGCTGTGGCTCACCTCCGGTCTCTTCAGCCAGATGGTCGATGCCCACGTCGAGGATCTCGCCAGCGTGTCGCAGCTCCTGGCGGGAGGCGACGTCTTGCCACCGGCGCAGGTCGAGGCGGCGCTCGGGCGCGCACCGGGCGCGATCGTCATCAATGGCTACGGCCCGACCGAGAACACGACGTTCACGGCCTGCCATCCGATGCAGGGGGCTCATGATCTGACGGCGGAGGGTGGAACCCATTCGATCCGAGGTACGGTGCCGGTCGGCAAGCCGATCGCCGGTACCCAGGTCTACTTCGTCGACCCGGCCTTCCTGCCGACCCTGCCGGGCGTCGCGGGTGAGCTGGTCACTGGCGGCATGGGACTGGCGCGCGGCTACATCGGACGGCCCGCGCTCACCGCCGAGCGGTTCGTACCCAACCCCTTCAGCGACGAGCCCGGCGAGCGGCTCTATCTCACCGGCGACCGCGGCCGTTTCCGGCTCGACGGAACCATCGAGTTCCTCGGCCGTCGCGACCGCCAGGTCAAGATTCGCGGCTTCCGCATCGAGCCCGGCGAGACCGAGCACGCGCTTACCCAGGTCGACACCGTCGAGCAAGCCGCCGTGCTCCCCCTGCCCGGCCCCGGCGGCGGTGGCCTGCAGTTGGTTGCCTACGTGGTGCCGGCCGGCGATGCCGCGCCCGATGGATCGGAGCTGGCCACGCAACTCGGTCGCGAGCTGCCGCCCTACATGGTGCCGGCGCACTTCGTGTTCCTCGATCAGCTGCCGCTCAACGCCAACGGCAAGCTCGATCGCCGGGCGCTGCCGGCGCCGGACTGGGGCGCTGGTGCCGAGGACGGTGAGGCACCACGGAACGAGACCGAGCAGCACGTAGCAGATGCCATCGCCTCCGTGCTCGAGCTGGAGACCGGAAGCCTGGCGCGCGACGTCGACTTCTTCGCGCTCGGCGGCCACTCTCTTCTTGCGACACGCCTCGTTTCCGCGCTCCAAGACCGTTTTGGGGTCCCCATATCGCTGACACAGGTCTTCGAGGCACCGACCCCGGCCGGAATCGCCGATGCGATCGACGCCGCGCGCGAGGCAGAACGCGCCAGCCTCCAAGCAGCGGGAGAAGACGCAGCCGGTACTCCGAGCTTGCTGCCACCGATCGTCGCGAGCGCCGTGCCAGCCGACCTGGCCCGGGACGGTGCACCGCTGTCGTTCGCCCAGGAACGCCTCTGGTTCTTGCATCAACTCGAGCCGACGAGCGCGGCGTACCACATTCCCAGCGCAGTCCGTCTCCACGGTCACCTCCAGCCCGACCTGCTGCAGCGCGCCTTCGCCTCCATCGTGGCGCGGCATGCCTCGCTACGAACGATCTTCGCGACCCGCGACGAGGAGCCCCGACAGTTCGTTCGTGACGAGATGCCGGTGCCGCTCCCGGTCATCGATTTGGGACCGTTCATCGCTCCGGCCACGGCAGCGAGCGTGGCCGATGACGAAGCCGAGGCCGTCGATCCGGTCGTGATCGGCCGTCCAAGCGCACGGCGGACGGACAGCGAGCCTGCGAAGCGCCGTCAAGACCTGAGCGGCTCCCGCGTCGCCGACGAGCACATCAACCGCATCGTCCGCGAGCAGGCACTTCGCCCCTTCGACCTCGAAAACGGTCCGCTGCTGCGTACGACCCTGATTCGCCTGGCAGACGACGATCACGTGATCGCGCTCTCCATGCATCACATCGTGTCGGACGGCTGGTCGGTCGGTGTGCTGATCCGCGAGCTGACGGTGCTCTACCGCGCCTTCGCAGCGGACCAAACGTCGCCACCATCTTCGATTTTGCCGCCGCTCTCGGTGCAGGTGCCCGACTACGCCATCTGGCAGCACGAGCATCTGGCGGGACCGGTGCTCGAGCAGCAGCTCGACTACTGGCAGGCGAAGCTCGCCGACGCCCCGACCGAGCTGGCGCTCCCCACCGATCATCCGCGCCCGGCCCGTCGCAGCGACCGGGGTGCCAGCGTCGAAGCGGTGCTCGACGCCGACCTGGTCGCCCGCCTTCAGGCGCTGGCTGCGGCGCCACCCTCCGGCCGAGCTGCGGGCGAGGCAGCCGACGCGCGATCCGGCAACAGTGTGACGCTCTTCATGCTGCTGCTCGCCGCCTTCCAAGCCTTCCTCTACCGCCACACCGAGCAAGAGGACATTCTGGTCGGCTCGCCGATCGCCGGCCGCACGCGCACCGAGCTGGAGCCGCTGGTCGGGTTCTTCGTCAACACCCTGGTGCTGCGCGCGAAGCTCGAAGGCGCGGCCCGCTTCGTCGACCTGCTCGAACAGGTGCGCGGCACCACCCTCGATGCCTACGCGCACCAGGACGTGCCTTTCGAACGCCTGGTCGAACGGCTCGAGGTGCCCCGCAATCTCGCCACGACGCCCCTCTTCCAGGTGATGTTCGCGGTGCAGAACGCGCCACGCGCCAGCATCGAATTGGGCGACTTGGTGCTCGAGAGCGTGGCCGCCAGAACGGGCAGCGCCAAGTTCGACCTCAACCTGACGGCCGTCGAGGTGCCGGCCCGCCAGGGCAAGAGTCGGGCGAGCAGCCACGCCGCGCCGCATCCGCAGGGCGGCGCCGACGTGCTGCGCTTGAGCCTCGAATACGGCACGGACCTCTTCGAAGCGGTCACCGCCGAGCGCCTTCTGGCCCGCTTCGAGACCTTCCTCCGCGCCATCGTCGCCGATCCGCTGACGCGCCTCGACCAGCTGCCGGTGATCACGCGCGCCGAGCAGGAGGCCATCCGGGCGTGGAATCAGACCGCGGTTCCCTATCCACGGCACGCCACGCTGCTGTCGATGCTCGCGGAACAGGCGGCGCGCACGCCGGATGGCGTCGCGGTGGTCTTCGATCGTCCGGATCCGTCCGAGCGCGCGCGCAAGGCGCCCGAACTCACCTACCGCGCCCTGTGGCGCCGCGCCGGTCACCTCGCCCACACGCTCCGGCAACAGGGCGTCGGCCCCGACACGGTGGTCGGCCTGTGCGCGGAACGCTCGCCGGAGCTGATGGTCGGGCTGGTGGCCATTCTGCGCGCCGGGGGTGCCTACCTGCCCCTCGACCCGACGTATCCAGCCGAACGCCTCGCGGTGATGATCGAGGACGCCCGGGCCGTGGTCGTGCTCGCACAGCCCCAAGTCGCCGACCGCCTGCCGGCGGATCAGGTCACGCTGCCCCTGAACGCGCAGGCTGCTGACGAAGCGGAGCCCACGCTTGACGAAGACAGCCTCGACGAAGACGGTGCGCTGACCCTCGACGGCGGCGCGCCCGAGCCCGAGCACCTGGCTTACATCATCTTCACCTCCGGCTCCACCGGCCGGCCGAAGGGAGTGATGGTCAGCCACGGCGCGATCGCCAACCACCTGCACTGGCTGCAGGACGCGTTCCCGCTCGGCGCGGATGATCGCGTCCTGCAGAAGACGCCGACCAGCTTCGACGCCTCGGTCTGGGAGTTGTTCTGGCCGCTCACCCGCGGCGTCACCCTGGTCCTCGCCCAGCCCGAGGGGCACAAGGACACTGGCTACATGCGGGAGGCGATCGTCCGTCAGCGGATCACCACCGTGCAGTTCGTCCCTTCCCTGCTCGCGGCCTTCTTGGAAGAGCCCGGGCTCGACCAGTGCCGGACGCTGCGCCGGGTCTACTGCGGCGGCGAAGCCCTCGGTCCAGGCGTCGTCGATCGGTTCCGTGCCCTGTTCCCCGACCGCGCGCTGATCAACTTCTACGGCCCCACCGAGGCCACCGTCGAGGCCACGGCTTGGCCGATCCTCCCCGACATGGCGCCGGCCGTGAAAGACGTTGCAGCGTCGAGCGTCGAGCAGGCGCATGCTGTGGTGCCGATCGGCAAGCCGGTGGCCAACACGGAAGTCACGATCCTGGATGCCAACCTCGAAGCCACCCCGGTGGGCGTGGCTGGCGAGCTGTTCATCGGTGGACGCCAACTCGCGCGTGGCTACCGTGACCGCCCGGGTCTGACCGCCGAGCGCTTCGTGCCGAACCCGCATGGCAGCACGCCAGGTGCGCGCCTCTACGCCACCGGCGATCGCGCACGCTGGCGGACCGACGGCACCCTCGAGTATCTGGGACGGATCGACAACCAGGTCAAGGTCCGCGGTTTCCGCATCGAGCTCGGCGAGATCGAGCATCAGCTCACGCGTCTGTCCAGCGTGCGGGAAGCCGCCGTGCTGGTCAGCGACGCTGCGCAGGATCTCGTCGCCTATGTGACCGGCGACGAGATCGATTCGGCATCGCTCGAGGAGCACCTCGCGGCCCGCTTGCCGGCCCACATGGTTCCGGACCGCTTCCTCACCGTCGATTCCATGCCGCGCACCCCGAACGGCAAGATCGATCGGCGGGCGTTGGCGGCTCGCCTCGTGGCCACGGACGCCCTGGCGCCGCAGGTGCCGAAAGGCGAGTACGTGGCCCCGGAGACGGCCACCGAGCACGCGGTGGTCAGCATCTGGCAGGAACTGCTCGGGGTCGAGTCGATCGGCATCCACGACGATTTCTTCGACCTCGGTGGCCACTCGCTGCTCGCCACCCGGGTCATGGCACGGATCCGCAGCCGCCTCGAAACCGAGATTCCGCTGCGCACCCTCTTCGAGTCACCGACTGCCGCCAAGCTTGCCGCGGCGATCGACCAAGGCACGAAGCAGCTCGACCTGCCACCGATCGTCGCGCTGCCGGCAGACCAGGCCACCGTGCTGTCGTTCGCCCAGCAGCGCATGTGGCTGCTGCACCAGCTTGCACCCCAGAGCGCTGCCTACAACGTTTTCAACCATGTCGAGATCGACGGCGCCTTGGACCTCGCGCGGCTTGCGCGAGCGTTCAGCGCGGTGACGGCACGCCACGACGCATTGCGCACCAGCTTCGTGACCGTGGCCGAGGATGTCTCTGGCTTCGCGGGCGAGCCCCGGATCGTCATTGCGCCGCCCGGTCCGGTCGACCTGCCCGTGACCGACCTCACCCACCTCGCTCCCGACCGCGCGCAGGCACGCGCGATGGCCATCGCGCGCACCGAAACGCGTCGACCGTTCGATCTCGCCCAAGGGCCCCCGCTGCGCCTGCGCGTCCTGCGCACCGCCGCCGACCGGCACCATCTGATCCTGGTGATGCACCACATCATCTCCGATGGTTGGTCAATGCCGATCTTGATCAGCGATCTCGACCAGGCGTACCAGCAGGCCGAAGACGTCGGCCAGGGTGCGGATGGCAACCCGTGTCCGCAGTTGCCAGCACTCTCCTGCCAGTACCAAGATTTTGCCGCCTGGCAGCGCCGTCACCTCACCGAAGCCTTCCTCGACGCGGAGACGGAGCACTGGCGCGCGAAGCTGGACGGCATCGAGCCCCTCGGCCTGCCCACAGACCGGCCGCGCCCCGCCTTCCAAACGACACGCGGTGCCGCCAGCCGTCTGGCGATTCCGGCCGCGACGGTCGAAGCGTTGGAGTCCCTCGCTCGCGAGGAGGGCGCGACCCTGTTCATGGCCCTGCTTGCAGGCTTCCAGGCCGTTCTCGGCCAGTGGTCGGGGCAAGACCAGTTCGCCATCGGCTCGCCGATCGCCAACCGCACCCGGGCGGAGATCGAGCCGATGGTCGGTTGCTTCATCAACACCCTCGCGCTCCGCGCCGACCTCTCCGGCTCACCGAGCTTTCGCCAGCTCCTCGAGCGCTGCCGCGAAACGGCGCTCGATGCCTATGCGCACCAGGACGTGCCCTTCGAGCGGCTGGTCGAAGCCCTCGTGCCCGAGCGCGACCCGAGCACGCCGGCACTGATCCAGGTACTGCTCACCTTGCAGAATCAGGCGACCGCCGAAGTGAGCGCCGAGGCACGCCTCGGAAACCTGAGGTTGACCGGGCACCCGATTCCGCTCACGACTGCCAAGCTCGATATCGCGCTCACCCTGGCGCCGGTGTCTGCACCAGTCTCCGAGCCGTCGGCCACCGAGCAGTCCGAGGTGCCCCGAGAGGTTCCGCGCGCCGGCGATCTGGCGGGCGCGATCGAGTACAACCGAGATCTCTTCGATGCCGAGAGCGTCGAGGGCATGGGGGCGCGACTGGTCCGTTTCCTCGCCATTGCCACCCACGCACCCGATACACCGATCGTCGACCTGCCCTGGCTGAGCGACGACGACTACGCCCTGCTCGTCCGCTGGTCGCGAAGCGAGACGAGCGATGCGGCCGATGCTGGCGCCGCCAACGCGACGTGCTGGCTCGACGCGCCGGACGTCGTGCCGTCGGTCCGACGCCTGGCCGAGCACAGCCCCGATCAGCCCGCCGTGGTCACCCACGCCGGCACCGTGACCTATCGCGAACTGAGCCAACGCGCCGACTCTCTGTCGCGAGAGCTACGGCGCCTGGCGCGAACACTACCGAAGCTCCCCTCATGAGCACTACCAGCAGAGGCCATTCCGACATGAGCCAATCCAAGACGAGCAACACGGTCGAGAACGTCCAGATCCGCTTGCCCAAGGCCGACATCTTCGCGGCGGCCTCACCGATCGAGGCCATCGAGGCGCAGCTCGGTATCGAAGCCCTGCGCTGGTATATCGCCCAAATCGATGGTGACGAGCTGGTGATCGAGGTGACTTTCGACCGCGCACGCACGCACGCCACCGTGGCAGAGACGCCGATCGAGCCACGCGGTCATGCCGCGGTGGTGAGCATCGTGCCCACCGGCGTCGGCTGCGAGCTCGGCGGCTACGCGGGCGACGCCGCGCCCGCGACCGCGCTCTTGGCCACGGCGGCCGACTACGTGGTGACCAATCCGAACGCGGTCAACGCATCGAGCTTCGTCCGGCTCGACAGCAATGTGCTCTACACCGAAGGACTGTGCATCGACCAGTTGATGAAGGGCGAGGTCAATCTGTGGCTGCCGCGCGGCAACCGCGTCGGGCTGATCGTCGAGAAGGCGCCGGACAGCGCGCTCGACACAGTCTTCAACGTGGTCAACGCCGTGCGTGCCGTCCACGGCATCGACATCGACTGCGAGATCACGCCCGAGCGCATCGGCAGCCACTGCCGGGAGAACGCCTCCGGCGCCTACGTCGGCACCGTCGACCGTCCGCAGGTGCTGCTTGCCGCGGCCGAACGTCTGGTCGAACGCGGCGCCCGTGCCCTCGGTGTGACCACCAACATCCAGGACCTGCCGCACGACGCGTACGTCAAGCACTTCACCGGCGACTACCCCAATCCAATGGGCGGGGTCGAGGCGATCATGTCGCACCTGCTGGTTGACCGTTTGCGTCTGCCCGCCGCCCATGCGCCAATGATCAACTGGAAGGATCTCGACCTGGTCGACCCGGTGGTCGATGCCCGCGGCGGCGGCGAGCTGGCGTCGGAAAGTGGCCTCGCCTGCGTGCTGATCGGCCTGGCGCGCGCACCACAGATCACCCGTGAGCGGGCGCGCGGTACCCGTGACGCGCTCAGTCTCTCCGACGTGCTGGCGGTGGTCGCACCGGCTGGCTGCCTGGGCGGCATTCCGGTTCTTGCTGCCCGGCAGGCCGGCATCCCGGTGATCGCGGTGGCGGCCAACAAGACCATTCTCGATGTCTCGGCCGCGGCCCTCGGCCTCGACAACGTGATCCCCGCGCGCAACTACGCCGAGGCCGCGGGCGTCATCCTGGCGCTGCGAAACGGCATCGCCCTCGACAGCATCGACCGCCCCTTTGACACCTTGCGCCCCAACCGGCGCGGAGCGCGCAAACATGCCGGAGCCTTCGCCAGCTATGCAGCCTGACCGGTTGATCGGTCTGCTGGTCGAGCCTGGTGGCGCGGCCCTCGAGGGGATGCTCGGCATCCTCGGCTCGGGCTATGGCTTCTTGCCACTCGATCCGCAGCACCCCGAGGACCGCCTGGCCTTCATGCTCGAGGACTGCGCGGTCGCCGCGCTGGTGACCGACACGGCTCACCGTGCGCGCGCCGAAACCCTGGTGGCGCGCCTGCCCCAGCCGGTCGAAGTCATCGTGCTCGAGGAGCTGCCAGCCGCCGGCCCCCCAGCAGAGGGCGAGCCCCAGGACACCAGCACGGGTGCCCACGGCGCGAATGGCCACGGGACGAATGGCCACGAACCAGGCAGTGTCGCCGCGGAACACGGGAACGGCAACGGAAGCCGTGATGGCCTCTTCGACCCCGACCAGGTCGCCTACGTCATCTATACCTCGGGTTCCACGGGGTTGCCCAAGGGCGTCACGATCAGCCGCCGCAATCTGGCACCGATGCTGGCCTGGGCGGTCGATCGGCTCGGCCTCGGCGACCATACCCGGGCACTCCAGAGCCTCTCCTACGGCTTCGATTTCGGTGTCTTCGAGCTGCTGACGACGGCCCTTTCCGGCGGCACGCTGTTCGCGCTGCCGCGGGCCGAGCGCAGCGATCCGGCACGCTACGAGCAAGCTGCCCAGGACTGGCGCATCGACACCATCCATACGACGCCGGCCTTCTTCCGCGAGCTCGCGCTCGGCGGTGCCACGCTGCCGGACCTGCGCGTCCTCCACCTCGGTGGCGAGGCCTTGGACACCGAGCTGGTGGCGACCCTGGCGCGCGCCACGGGGGACCGTACGCGCTTCTGGAATGGCTACGGGCCGACCGAAGCGACGATCAACAGCACGATTTTCGACATCGGCACCGGAGCCGAGCTGGTGGCGCGCCGAGACAGCAGCGAGCCAGCCGCCATTCCGATCGGTCGCGCCTCGGCGGAGAACCGCATCTACGTGCTCGATGCCCGTGGCCGTATGACGCCACCCGGCGTCCCGGGTGAGCTGTGCATCGGTGGACCGGGCGTGGGCCGTGGCTATGTCGGCCGACCGGGGTTGACGGCCGGCCGCTTCGTCCCGGATCCCTTTGGCGATTCGGCAGGCGGGCGCCTCTACCGCACCGGTGACAAGGTGCGCTTTCTGGCCGACGGCAACGTCCTGTTCATGGGCCGCTTCGACGACCAGATCAAGCTGCGGGGCTTCCGTATCGAGCTCGGCGAGATCGAAGCCGCGGTACGCGCCCATCCGGCGGTTGGTGACGCTGCCGTGGTGCTCGGCCGCGACGAGGCGAACAGCGAGCCGCGCCTGGTTGCATGGCTGACGCCGGCCGAGTCGACCGAATCCGACGCCACAGATGCCGAATCCGAGGCGATCCCGCTCGCGGCCCTCCGCACCTTCCTCGCCGAGCGCCTGCCGGTCTACATGGTGCCGTCGGCCTTTGGTGTGCTGGACGAGCTGCCGACCGCCGCCACTGGCAAGGTCGACCGCAAGGCGCTGGCCGCGCGGCAGCCGCCCGAAACCCGCATCGAGCCCGGAACGGGGGCATCAGCGGTCAGCCTGAGCGACGACCCCGAGGCTGCCTGGATCGCCGGCATCATGGCCGAGATCCTCGGCGTCGCCACGGTGGGTGCCGACGACAGCTTCTTCGCGTTGGGCGGCCACTCATTGCTCGCCACCCGTCTGGTGGCGCGGCTGCGCAAGGCATTTGGCACCGACCTCGCCCTGGCCAAGATCTTCGAGCGTCCGACCGCCGCCGGCCTGGCCGCGGAGATTCGTGCCAGCAGCGAGAGTGAGGCGCTGTCCGCGATCCCGGCGATCAGCCATACGCGGGACTGGCTGCCGCTGTCGTTCGCCCAGGAGCGCCTGTGGTTCCTCGATCGCTTCGATCCGGGCACCAATGCCTTCAACATGCCCTTCGCCCTGCGCATTACGGGCGACCTCGACGTTGCGGCCTTTCAGGCCACGATCGGCGCCCTGGTTGCCCGCCACGCCAGCCTGCGAACGACCTTCGATGTGATCGACGAGCAGCCGGTGCAGCGGCTACACGACGCACCGGGTCGCCAGGGTGCCCCGCCCTTGCCGCTCACCCTGGTCGATCACCGGGACCTGCCGGATGCGGCCCGCGAGCCGGCGCTCGAGCGTCTGCTCACCCACGAGGCCACGCGGGCGTTCGACTTGATGACCGGCCCGGTCGTGCGCTTCGTCCTCGTCCGGCTGGCCAACGGTGGGCATGCCTTCCAGCTCACACTGCACCACATCATCGCGGACGGCTGGTCGATGGGCGTGCTGGCGCGCGAGATCGGCACCCTCTACCAGGCCGCGGTCGCCCAGGCCCAAGAAGACCGGGCCCAGGAAGACCGGGCCCAGGAAGACTCAGCTCAAGAAGACCGCGGGCTGTCGGCCATCACCGATGCCTTGCCGGCACTGCCCGTCCAGTACGCGGACTTCGCGGCCTGGCAGCGCGAATGGATGGCCGGAGACCGCTACCAAGCGCAGCTCGGCTACTGGACCGAAACGCTCGGCGATCTTCCTCCCTATCTCGATCTGCCGACCGACCGCCCCCGCGGCACGGCGCACAGCTACCGTGGCGGCCGGGTGCACTGCGTCCTGCCGGCGGCCCTGCGCGAGGCGCTCGAAGCGCAGGCCCAGGCCCAGGGCGCCACCCTCTTCATGCCGCTGGTCGGCGTCTTCGCGTCCCTGATGGGTCGGCTCGCAGGCCAGGATGATCTGGCGGTCGGTACGCCGATCGCTGGCCGCGGCCAGCACGAGACGGAAGACCTGGTCGGCATCTTCCTCAACCACCTGGTTCTGCGCTTCGCTCTCGAGCAAGGACCGAGCCTGCGCGAGCTGATCACCCAGACCCGCGCCGTGGCCGTCGGCGCCTACGCGCACCAAGACGTGCCCTTCGAAGCCTTGCTCGACGCCCTCGGCACACCCCGTGACCTGACGCGAACGCCGCTGTTCCAGGTCTACTTCAACATGCTCAACCTGCCCCAGGCAGCGCTCGACCTGCCGGGCCTCGAAGCCGAGGGATTGAGCTTGCCCGAGGCGCCGTCGAAATTCGAGATCACGGTCTATGCCCAAGCGCTGAACCGTGAAGGAGACGAAGCGGGTAGCCAGGCGGGCGGCATCAGCCTCAATTTCGTCTACAACGCGGACCTTTTCGCGCCGGAGCGCATGGAGGCGCTGGTCGCCGCCTACCAGCATCTGCTGGAAGTCGCGGCCGCGGAACCGGATCGGCCCCTTGCTGCCATCGGCCTTGCGGCCCTCGGCCTTTCCGGCAGCACACTGCCCGATCCCCGCGCACCCCTCGACGCCACGTGGCGCGGCTCGGTGCCTTCGCTCGTGGCCGCGCATGCTGCTGAGTCGCCCGATGCGGTCGCGGTGGTCGATGCCGACGGTACCTACACCTACGCCGCCCTCGTCGCCCACAGCAATCGCATTGCCCACTGGCTGCGCGATCACGGCGTCGAGCACGAGGACGCGGTCGCCATCTACGCACACCGCAGCGCAGCGGTCGTGCCCGCCGTGCTCGGCGCGCTCGGCTGCGGCGGCGCCTTCCTGATGCTCGACCCGGCCTATCCGGGTCACCGCCTCGCCAGCATCGTACGCGCCGCGCGTCCCGTCGCCTGGATCGCCCTCGACGCGGCCGACACGCCTCCCACTGAGCTGCTCGAAGCCTGTACCGAGCTCGGTGCCGCGCGCCTCGATCTGCCGCCTTGGGTCGCCGAGACCGGTGTGAACGAAGATCGTGGTTGGCATGCGCTGGCTGCCTACCCGACGGATGATCTGGCGATCGAGATCCGCCCCGATGATCGCGCGGTGCTCGGCTTCACGTCGGGATCGACCGGTGAGCCCAAGGGCATCGAGGGCCGCCATGGTCCCCTCACCCACTTCCTGCCCTGGCAGCAGGATCGCTTCGGGCTCGGCCCCGACGACCGCTACAGCCTGCTCTCCGGCTTGGCGCACGATCCGCTGCAGCGCGACCTCTTTACCGCGCTGTGCACCGGCGCGCGGGTGGTGATTCCCGATGGTGAGCGCATGCTCGAGCCGGGCTTCCTGGCGCACTGGATGCACGAGCAGGCCATCACCGTCGCCCACCTGACGCCCGCGATGGGCCAGGTGGTGGCCACCACCGACGCGAAACCGGAAACCGCTTCCAGTGTGCGGCTGATCCAGCTGGTCGGCGACGTGCTGACCCGCCGGGACGTCGATCGCCTCCACCGCATCGCACCGAACGCTCAGGTCGTCAACCTCTTCGGATCGACCGAGACCCAGCGCGCCGTGGGCTACCACCTGTGTCCCCCCTCGTCGACGGCGGCCGACGATGCGGCTGAGCGAGACAGGCCCATCAGCGAAGCCCTCCCCCTGGGTACCGGCATGCCCGACGCTCAGCTCCTGGTGCTCAACCCGACGGGCGCCCTGGCCACGGTCGGCGAGCTGGGCGAGATCGTCATCCGCAGCCCCCACCTGGCGCGCGGCTACCTCGGCGATCCGGCGCGCACGAACGATCGATTCACCGTCAACCCCCTCGCCGATCCCGCGGCTCCCGCGGACCCCGATGATCGGGTCTACCGTACGGGTGATCTCGGACGCTACCTGCCGAACGGCGAGGTCGTCTTTGCCGGGCGCGCCGATCGCCAGGTACAGATTCGCGGCTACCGCATCGAGCTGGGCGAGATCGAGGCGCAGCTCGAGCCCCTTGCTGGCGTCGCCGAAGCGGCCGTGCTCGCCGTTGCCGGTGAACATGCCGACGGTGGCACACAGGATCGCTACCTGGCCGCCTTCGTGGCGGCCGATCCCGCGGCACCGCGCCCCGAGTCGGGCGACCTGCGTACCGCGCTGCAAGAGCGCCTCCCCGCTTACATGGTGCCGGCGACCTTCGCGGTCCTCGACAACCTGCCGCTGACTCCCAACGGCAAGATCGACCGACGGGCTCTCGAAGCCCTGGCCCGTGAGCAACCCACGGAATCGACCGCCACCTATCGCGCGCCGCGTTCGCTGATGGAAACGCAGGTGGTGTCGATCATGGCGTCGGTGCTCGGCATCGACCTCGAAACCAAGGACGGCGACCCCGCCTTCGGCGTCGACGACGACTTCTTCGCCCTCGGCGGTCATTCCTTGCGCGCCACACAGCTCGTGTCGCGCCTGCGCGAAGCCTTCGGTGTCGAGATTTCGCTCCGCACCATCTTCGAGGCCCCGACCGCCGCGCGCATCGCCGACACGGTTTCGCGCACGGGCGCGCGCTCGAAGCAGACGATCGCCCTCACCGACCACGACGCGCCCATGATGCTCTCCTTTGCCCAGGAACGCATGTGGTTCCTCGAGCAGCTGGATCCGGGCAACGCGGCGTACCACATTCCCACCGCGCTCCGTGTCCGCGGGCAGATCTCGCAGGCTCGATTGGCCGCCGCATTCGAATCCGTCATCACGCGTCATGACGCTCTGCGCACGATCTTCGTCAACGTCGATGGCGAACCGCGCCAGGTGGTCTGTCCGCCCGAGCCGCCGCTCATTCCCTTCGTCGACCTGCGCGGGCTCGAGGATGCCTTGCGCGAGCGGACGGCGCTCGGCATTGTCCACGCGTGCGCGCAACGCCCCTTCGACCTCACCGCCGGTCCGCTGATTCGCATCTGCCTGCTGCGAACCGGCGACGACGAACACCTGCTCAGCGTGGTGCTGCACCACATCGTCTCCGACGGCTGGTCGAGCACGATCCTCGTTCGCGAAGTCGCTGCGCTCTATCGCGCGTCCACGAACGACGAGCCGTCTCCGCTCGCGGCCCTACCGATTCAGTACCCGGACTTCGCTGAATGGCAGCGCCGGTGGTTGGAGGGTGAGCGTCTCGAGCAGCAGCTCGGCTACTGGCGCGACAAGCTCGCTGGCGCGCCGCCGCAGCTCGAGCTGCCCACCGACCGCCCACGCCCGGCCCAGCCGAGCCATCGCGGCGCCCTGATCCGGCATACGCTCGACGCCGAGCTCGTGACCCATCTCGAAGCGCTCGGCCGAGGGCAGTCAGCCACCCTCTTCATGGTGCTGCTGGCCGGCTTCCAGTCTCTGTTGCATCGCCTGACGGGTGCCGAAGACATCGTCGTCGGATCGCCGATCGCGGGGCGCACACGCGCCGAGGTCGAGCCGCTGATCGGCTTCTTCGTCAACACCCTGGCCCTGCGTGGCAGCTTCGAGAAGACGGCTCGATTCGTCGACTTCCTGCAACAGGTACGCGCCACCACGCTCGAAGCCTTCGAGAACCAAGACGTTCCGTTCGAACGTCTGGTGGACGATCTGGGGGTGCCACGAGACCTGGCGACGACGCCGGTCTTCCAGGTCATGTTCGTACTCCAGAACACGCCTCGGGCGACTGCAGCCCAAGAAGGTGTGGTCTTCGAAGCGCTGCAACAGGACGAGTCGCACGTTGCCAAGCTCGATCTCGCGCTCACCGCGGTCGAAGCCCCGGGCGGCGCCGTCAGCTTGCTGCTCGAGTACGCCACGGATCTCTTCGACGCAGCCACGGCACAGAGCCTGCTCTCTCGCTACGAGACGGTGCTGCGAGCGGCTGCCCGAGCTCCCGAGATGGTGATCGCCGCGTTGCCGCTGATGGACGAGACCGAGCGGGCCATGACCGTCGCCAAGGTCTTCGCCGGCCCCCGCCTCGAAAGCCCACGCACGACTCTGACGGCACTCGTCGCAGCACAGTGTGCTCGCACGCCAGAGGCGGTTGCTGTGATCGATGGCGAGAAGCGGCATACCTACGCGCAGCTCGACGAGTCGGTGAGCAGGCTTGCTGCACGGCTGCGTGGTCTCGGTGTCAGCACCGAGCGTACGGTTGGCGTTTGTCTCGGACGGTCGTTCGACCTCGTGGTCTCTCTGCTCGCCATCCACCGCGCCGGGGGCGCCTACGTCCCCCTCGACCCGAGCTATCCCGCCGACCGGTTGGCCTTCATCGTCGAGAATGCCCAGGCCGTCGCGATCATCACCGAGGCTGCGACCACTGCCGTCATCGACGTGGCAGCGGAGTCGGTCTCTCGGATCGTGCTCGACGAGCCACGCGAGGGTGCTCGGACGACCGAGAGGGAGCCGGGCTCGACCCGCGGCGGTCTGACCGTCCAGGCGCCGGCCAGCACGGGAATCGGCCATGACACGGGGCACCCAGACCATCTGGCCTACCTGATCTACACCTCGGGCTCCACCGGCAGACCCAAGGGCGTGGCCATCACCCACGGCAATGCAGCCGACCTGGTCGCCTGGGCCTGTCGGGATCTCGACGCGGCCATTTTCAACCGCACATTCGCCGCCACCTCGATCAACTTCGATCTTTCGGTTTTCGAGCTCTTCGTCACCCTCGCCCGCGGAGGCACCGTGGTGATGGGTGCCGATGCTCTGGCCCTGGAAAGCGCCCCGGCCGCCCACGAAGTCACCCTGGTCAACACCGTACCCTCCGCGGCAACCGAGCTCGTGGCAGCCGGTGCCTTGCCCGCTTCCGCGGCGACCATCTGCCTGGCCGGAGAGCCACTGCATCGCAACCTGGTCGACGCGCTCTACGCCGTACCGACGGTCGAGCGCGTGCTGAACCTCTACGGCCCGAGTGAGGACACGACCTACTCGACCTTCACCGAGGTGCCGCGGACGGGCGGTACGCCCACCATCGGCCGCCCGATCGCCGGCACCGGTGCGTACCTGCTCGATGTAGCTCTCGAGCCCGTGCCCGTCGGGGTCCAGGGCGACCTCTACCTGAGCGGCCGTGGCGTATCGCGCGGGTACCAGGGCCGGCCGGCCCTGACAGCCGAACGTTTCGTGCCCGACCCCTTCTCTGGCCAACCCGGCAGCCGGCTCTACCGCACGGGAGACCTTGCTCGCTACCGCCGCGACGGCGAGCTGCTCTTCCTCGGCCGGTCCGATCACCAGGTGAAGGTACGTGGATTCCGCATCGAGCTGGGCGAGATCGAGGCTCGACTCACGGAGCAAGACGGCATCGACGATGCGGCGGTGATCGTACGCGAGCCGGTGCCCGGAGACGCGCAGCTTGCCGGGTTCTTCACCAGTAGCTCCGAGGCGAGTGTCGACGCCGACCGGCTCCGGGAGCAACTCGGCTCGGTGCTCCCTGCGTACATGGTCCCGACCTTCCTGGTACCGCTCCAGACCCTGCCGCATTTGCCGAACGGCAAGGTCGACCGCCGGACGCTGGCCAAGCATGCCTTGCCGGACCCGGCACCCGACACGGTGGCCTACGTGGCCCCGACGACCGCCACCGAGCGGGCAATCGCCGACATCTGGGAGCGACTCCTCGGCGTCGAGCGGATCGGACTGCACGACGACTTCTTCCAGCTCGGCGGCCACTCCTTGCTGGCGACCCGCGTGATCGTACGCGTGCGCGACATGCTTGGCGCCGAGATCCCTTTGCGGGCCCTCTTCGCGTCGCCCACGCTCGCAGGTCTGGCTGCCACGGTCGATGCCGCCGAAGGCCGGCGGATGCCGAAGCTCGAGCCGACGGACCGTCAGCGTCCGCTGCCGCTCTCGTTCGCCCAAGAGCGCCTGTGGTTCATCGACCGCCTGACCCAGGGTGGCACGTCCTACCACCTTCCGCTCACGGCTCGTCGAGTCGGTTCGCTGGATGTCGCCGCGTTGCACCAAGCCCTGCGTTGGATGGTGGAGCGCCACGAATCGTTGCGCACGGTCTTCACCGAGGCCGACGGAACGCCACGGCAGATCGTGACGCCTCGAGAGAAGGCAACGGTCGGACTTCCGAGCGTCGACTTGAGCGCTCTGCCACGCGAACGCGCCCAGGCGGTGGCCAATACGCTCGTGCGGCAAGCGGCGGCGGAGTCATTCGACCTGGCGCGCGGGCCGCTCCTACGCAGCCTCTTGGTCACCATCGACCGCGACGAGCACGTGCTGCTCTTGAACGTCCATCACATCGTGGTCGACGGCCTGTCGCTGCGGGTCCTCGGTGCCGAGCTCGATGTCGGGTACCGCGCCGCGATCGCGGGCAAGCCTCCTGGCTTCCCTCCCCTGACCATCCAATACGGCGACTATGCCGTTTGGCAACGCCGATGGCTGGCGGGAAGCACTCTCGATCAGCAGGTTCGCTTCTGGCAGGAGCAACTCGACGGGGCACCGTCTCTGCTCGAGCTGCCCACGGACCGTCGTCGCGACGCCCTCTCGCCGTCGCGCGCAGGGAGCCTCCGCACGGAGCTTCCGGCAGCGCTCGGCACGGCGGTCGGCGCCCTGGCCAAAGCGCACGGTGCCACCCGCTTCATGGTCCTTCTCGCCGGCTTCTCTGCGGTCATGGCACGCATGGCCGATCAGCGAGACCTCGTGATCGGTACCCCGGTCGGCGGGCGGCGGGCGAGCGAGCTCGAGCCCCTCATCGGCCTCTTCGTCAACCTCCTTCCGCTCCGCCTCGATCTCGCAGATTCGCCGACCGGAGCGCAAACGCTGGTCCAAGCGCGCGACACCACGCTCGCCGCGATGGACCACCAAGACCTTCCGTTCGAGCGCATTCTGCAAGCCATTGGCGTCGAACGCAGCCTCGATCACGAGCCCCTGGTGCAGGTGGTCTTCCAGAGTCGCGAAGCACCGCCCACGGTGCAATCGGTGGACGCCCGTGAGCAGCAGGACGAGAGAACGCCGGCCTGGGAGCCCTATTCGGCAGCCGAGCCAAGCGTTCGATTCGAGCTCGAGGCGAACGCAACGATCCTCGCCACGGGCCGCATCCGAGTCGACTGGAGCTACCGAGCCGACCTTTTCGACGCCGAGACGATCGGACGCTGGGCGCAGGCTTACGAGACCTTGCTCACCGCCTTCGTCGAAGAGCCCGAACGGCCGGTTCTCGAGCTTCCCGTCCAGTCGGCGCAAGAGCGTCGCCTGGCACTCGAGCATTGGGCGCCGGGTCCCGTACGCGAGCAGTCGTTCGAACCCGCCCACCACCAGGTCCGGCACCATGCGGCTTCTGCCCCAGCAGCGACGGCATTGGTCGATGGTGACGGCGCGGACTTGGCCTATCGGGATCTCGCCGGCCGAGCCCAAGAGCTGACCCGCCGCCTGCGCGCTGCCGGCGTTGCTCCGGAAGAGCTCGTCGCGCTGCTGCTCGATCGTTCAGCGCATCTGGCGGTTGGCGCCCTCGGCGTTCTGGATGCGGGTGCTGCCTACCTGCCGGTCGACCCGCACAATCCAGCGGCGCGCATGGCCCGCATGATCGCGGATGCGGGTTGCCGGCTGCTGCTCACGACGGCTGACCTCCGCCCACGTCTTCCGGAAATGCCCGGGGTGACCGTTTGGGAATTGGACGATCTGGAGGCCCTGCCCGAAGCGGAGTGGCACCCTCCGGCCCCGGTCACCGCCGAGCAGCTTGCCTACGTGATCTTCACCTCGGGGTCGACAGGCGTGCCCAAAGGCGTCGCCGTGCCCCATGGCGGCCTCGCCAACCTGATCGCCTGGCACTGCGACGCCTACGACCTCGAAGCTTCAGACCGCGTCACCCTGACCGCATCGACCGGTTTCGACGCCTCGGTCTGGGAACTGTGGCCCGCGCTCGCTTCCGGAGCGGCGATTCATGTGCCGACGCCCGAGGTGCTGGCCTCGACCGCCGCGCTTGCCGACTGGCTTCACGCGCGCGAGATCGACGTCACCTTCTTGCCGACGCCGCTCGCCGAAGCCTTGTTGGACGAGCCTCGATGGAGCCATTCTGGGAGCGCCAAGCCTGCACTTCGCGCGCTACTGGTCGGCGGCGACCGATTGAGCCGGCGCCCCAGCACCGAGCATGGTTTCGCGCTGCTCAACCACTACGGACCGACCGAGTCTTCTGTCGTGACCACGGTCGATACCGTGGGCGCCGAAGCACCCGAACAGGTCGCCAGGAGCCGCCGGCTGCCGCCGATCGGACGGCCGATCACCAACCTCTCCGCCTACGTGCTCGACTCCGCGCTCGAGCCCCAGCCTCCCAACGTACCTGGTGAGCTGCTGATCGGTGGTGCCGGCCTCGCCCGTGGCTACCTCGGCCGACCCGCCCAGACGGCCGAGCGCTTCGTACCCAATCCCTTCGGCGACGAGCCCGGCGGCCGGCTCTACCGCACCGGCGACCGTGTGAGCTGGCTCCCTGATGGCCGTATCGCCTTCCTCGATCGTATCGACGCCCAAGTCAAGATTCGCGGCTTCCGAATCGAGTTGGGAGAGATCGAAGCCACCTTGGCCGCCCTTCCCCAAGTCAGCCAGGCGGCGGTCGCGATCCACCGTGCCCCGGCGGGTGATCGCCGCATCGTCGGCTACGTGGTCGGTCCGACCGATGAAGAGGATGCCCTGCGCGATCAGCTCGCCGCGCGCCTGCCGGACTACATGGTGCCGGCCGCGTTCGTCAGCCTCGATGCACTGCCGCTCACCACCAATGGCAAGCTCGACCGCCGCGCCTTGAAGGCACCCGACTGGTCCCGCGACAGTGCCGAAGGCGAGGCACCCCGCGACGAGACCGAACGGCTGGTGGCGCAGGCGATGGCCGATGTGCTCAAGCTTTCCGGCGATGCGATCGCGCGTGACGCGGACTTCTTCGGCCTCGGTGGCCACTCGCTGCTCGCGACCCGCTTGATCGCCCAGCTCCGCGGCACCTTCGACGTCGAGATCAAGCTCGTCGACCTGTTCAACGCGCCGACCGTCGCCGGACTCGCCGAGGCACTGACATCGGCACGCGGTACCGCAATGCCGCCGATTACACCGGCAGCAGACGATGGCCCCAAGCCCCTGTCGTTCGCGCAAGAGCGTCTATGGTTCATCGACCGGCTCAACCCGGGCTCGTCGGCATACGCCCTGCCGCTCACCGTTCGCAAGCGGGGCAGCGTGGACCGCCGGGCACTCGCCGGCGCCATCCACACCCTGCTCAGCCGTCACGAGGTCCTGCGGACGGTCTTCATCGAACGCGACGGCACGCCCTACCAAGTCGTCCAGCCGATGCCATCGTGCCCAGCGCCGGTGCCCGAGGTCGACCTGCGTATGCTGGAGGATGGCATCGCCCAGGAGCGGGCCGGGGCGGTCCTGCGCGCCGTGGCCAGCCTTCCCTTCGACTTTGCCAAGGGGCCCCTGGTTCGTCCCGTGATGGTCCGGATCGCCGATGACGATCATGTGCTGATGCTGGCGATCCATCACGTGGCGGTCGATGGTCTTTCGATGAGCATTCTCGGCCGCGAGCTGGATACTGTGTATCGCGCCCTGGCGGCTGACGCGCAGCCGTCGTTGCCCGTGCTGGCGATCCAATACGGTGACTTCGCGGTCTGGCAGCGCAACTGGCTGGCCGGCGCGGTGCTCGAGGAGCAAACGCGCTTCTGGCAGGACCACCTCCTCGATGCGCCATCGCTGCTCGAGCTGCCCACCGATCGCCCACGGAAGGCCCTGGCCCAGAATCGTGCCGGACGCGTGCAGCAGCGGCTCGAGGCTTCCCTCGCCGACGCCGTGAGCCGTCTTGCCGAGTCTCACGGCGCCACCCGCTACATGGTGATGCTGGCCGCGTTCTCCACCCTCATGACGCGTCTTGCCGACCAACGCGACGTGGTGGTCGGCTCGCCGGTCGGGGGGCGACGCGTCCATGAGCTGGAGCCGCTGATCGGCTTCTTCGTCAATCTGCTGCCGCTACGCTTCGAGCTCGAGGGCAGCATGACCGGCCACCAGGCGATCGACCTGGCGCGTACCGTCACCCTCGATGCCCTCGATCACCAGGATCTCCCCTTCGAGCGCATCCTCAACAGCCTCGATCTGGAACGCAGCCTCGATCACGAGCCCCTGGTCCAGGCAGTCTTTCAAAGTCGTGAGGCCGCCCCGCAAACGGAACGACAAGCGCAGCGCGCGAGCGGTTCCGATGGCGGCGGTTGGGAGGCCTATTCGGCAGCCGAGCCGAGCGTCCGCTTCGAGCTCGAGGCGAGCGCCGTGGTGCTCGGCGACGGCAGCATCCACATCGACTGGAACTACCGCGCCGATCTCTTCGACGCGGCCACCATCGAACGCTGGACCGACGCCTACGCCCGTCTGTTGAACGGCCTGGTCGAGGCGCCGGATCAACCCATCGAACGCCTGCCCATGCTGGCGGCCACAGATCGTAGCCTGCTGCTCGACGAATGGGCCGGCGGACCGGACAGCGAAGACCAGGAGCCTGCGTCCGAGAGCGTCCATCGGCGCTTCGAGGCGGTTGCCCGACGCGATCCCGAGCGCGTGGCGCTGGTACAAGGCACCGAGGGCCTCACCTACGGACGGCTCGATGCCGCCGCCAACCAGCTTGCCCGCCATCTGCGCGATCAGGGAGTTGGTACCGAGACCCGCGTCGCCCTCCTGACCGAGCGCAGCATGACCATGATCGTCGCCACCCTGGCGGTGATCAAGGCCGGCGGAGCCTACGTACCGCTCGATCCCGAGCTGCCCACCGACCGCCTGTCCTACGTGCTCGACGACGCGACGGTCGAGGTGGTGGTGGGTAACGACGACACCGTCGAGCGGCTCGGCGACATCTTGGCCACGAACGGCCGCCGGCTCGTGCGCCTCCAGGCCGACGCCGAAGCCATTGCCGCCTGCTCGGACCGACCGCTTGCCAGCGATGTACGCGAGGAAGTGCTCGGCGAGCAGCTCATCTACATCATGTACACCTCGGGCTCGACCGGCCGGCCCAAAGGTGTGGCGATTCCGCACCGCGGCGTGCTGCGCCTGGTGCGCGAAAACGCCTATGTACGCTTCGGGCCGGACGAGGTCTTCCTCCAGCTCGCACCGGTCTCCTTCGATGCCGCCACCTTCGAGATCTGGGGCGCGCTCCTGCACGGCGCGCGCCTGGCACTGGCGCCGCCAGGACCGGTTGATCTCGATCGTCTGGGCGAGCTGCTACGCACCCACGAAGTCTCGACCTTGTGGCTGACCTCGGGCCTCTTCAGCCAGATGGTCGATGCGCATGTCGAGGACCTCGCCAACGTCGAGCAGCTTCTCGCGGGCGGCGACGTGCTCGCGCCGGCCCAGGTCGACGTCGCACTCGGGCGGGCACCGGGTGCATTGGTGGTCAACGGCTATGGCCCGACCGAGAACACCACCTTCACCACGTGCCACCCGATGCGCGGTACCCGCGGTGCCGGCGAAGGCGCTGTCTCGGTAGGCCGGCCCATTGCCGGCACCCAGGTCTACTTCGTCGACGGCGCCTTCCAGCCGACCTTGCCCGGTGTGGCCGGAGAGCTGGTCACCGGTGGGCTCGGACTGGCGCGCGGCTATGTCGGGCGACCGGCCCTGACCGCCGAGCGCTTCGTGCCCAATCCGTTCGCTACCGAGCCGGGCGAGCGCCTCTACCTCACTGGCGATCGCGGCCGCTTCCGCCAGGACGGCACCATCGACTTCCTCGGTCGCCGCGACCGACAGGTCAAGATTCGCGGCTTCCGCATCGAGCCGGGGGAGACCGAGTTTGCCCTGACCCAGCGCGACGAGATCGAGCAGGCGGCCGTGCTCGCCCTGCCAGGGCCTGCTGACGGCGGCCTACTCCTGGTCGCCTATGTCGTGCCGGCCGAAGAAGGCTCGGCCGTGGACAGCGCCGCGCTGGCGGCGAAGCTCGGCCAGAGCCTGCCGCCTTACATGGTGCCGTCGCACTTTGTCGCCCTCGACGTGCTGCCGCTCAACGCCAACGGAAAACTCGACCGCCGGGCCTTGCCGACCCCGGACTGGACCGCCGGAAGTCTCGACGGCGATGCACCACGCAACGAGATCGAACAACGCGTCGCCGACGCCATCGCGGATGTGCTCGACCTCGAGCCGGGCAGCCTGTCCCGCGATGCCGACTTCTTCTCCCTGGGCGGTCACTCGTTGCTCGCCAACCGGTTGATCGCGCGCCTCCGTGACGCGTTCGGCATCGAGATCCCACTCGCAGAGTTCTTCGCGACACCCACTTCGGCGGGTCTCGCCGCCGTGATCCAAGGCGCCAACCGAACGACACTGCCACCGATTGCTCGCTCCGAGAGCGACCAGCCCAAGCCGCTGTCCTTCGCCCAGGAACGGCTGTGGGTCGTCGACCGATTGGCGCCGGGATCGAGCAACTACACGTTGCCTCTGACCGTTCGGATGACGGGCCGGCTCGACCGCGCAGCGCTGGCAAGCGCCTTTCACTGGCTGCTCCTACGCCACGAGGTCCTGAGAACGTTCTTCGTCGAGCAGGACGGTTCACCGGTGCAGGTCGTTCGTACCCTGCCGACGCTGCCGCAGCCGATCCCGGAGATCGACCTGAGTGGCCAGCCGCAGGAAACGGCCGAGGACATCGCACCAGCGCTGCTGCGCATGGCGGCATCCCGTCCCTTCGACCTGGCTGCCGGGCCGCTCATTCGTCCGACGCTCGTGACCATCGCCGCGGATGACCACGCCCTGCTGTTGGCGGTCCACCACGTCGTGATCGACGGCATGTCGATGCGCATTCTCAGCCACGAGCTGGACACTGCCTATCGTGCCTTCGCAGCGAGAACGGAACCGGCCTTGCCGCCTCTCCCCATCCAGTATGGCGACTACACCTTGTGGCAGCGGAACTGGCTGGCCGGCAACGCGCTCGAACAGCAGATCCAGTTCTGGCAAACCGGCCTGGCCGACGTGCCGAGCCTGCTCGAGCTACCCACCGACCGGCCCCGACGAGCCCAGGCAAGCGCGCGCGCCGGCCGCCTGGCCCAGCACCTCGATGCCGAGCTAGGTCTCGCGCTGGGCGAACTGGCCGAGGCCCACGGCGCGACCCGCTTCATGGTGATGCTGGCTGCCTTCGGCGTCCTCATGAGCCGCGTCTCTGATCAGCGCGACGTGGTCGTCGGCTCGCCAGTGGCCGGCCGCAGGGTGAGCGAGCTCGAGCCGCTGATCGGCTTCTTCGTCAACCTACTGCCGCTGCGCCTCGAGCTCGACAACCGGGCGACCGGTCACCAGATCGTCGATCAAGCCCGCGATGTCACGCTCGCCGCCCTGGACCATCAGGATCTCCCATTCGAACGGATTCTGAACAGCCTGGATCTCGAGCGGAGTCTGGATCACGAACCCTTGGTTCAGGTGGTCTTCCAGAGCCACGAGATCAAGCCGGGGCGCACCGCACCAGCCGCGTCGGACGACCAGGACAATTCCGCAAGAGCCGATTCCGAATCGGCTGACACCGCCGATTCCGATTCGGCTGACACGGCCGATTCCGATTCGGCTGACACGGCCGATTCCGCGGTCTGGAAGCCCTATGCGATCTCCGACCCGAGCGTCCGCTTCGAGGTCGAAGCCTTTGCCACGCTCGTACCCAGCGGTGCCATCCGGATCGACTGGAGCTACCGCGCAGACCTGATCGAAGCCGCCACCATCGAGCGCTGGACCGACGCCTACGCACGCCTGCTGGCCGGCTTGGTCGCAGCACCAGACCAGCCGATCGAGCGCTTGCCGATGCTGGCTGAAACGGATCGCCGGCTGCTGCTCGACAACTGGGTCCGCGGACCACGGCCCGAAGGCGGAGAACGCGCTTCCGTGGGCGTACCGGAAACCGTTCCGGAGAACATCCATCGGCGATTCGAAGCGGTCGCCGAGCGCTTCCCCGAGCGTGTGGCCGTGGTGCAAGGCGACGAGCGGCTCACCTACGCCCAGCTCGACCACGCCGCCAACCAGCTTGCCCATCACCTGCGCAACCAGGGTGTCGGTGCCGAAACCCGCGTCGCCCTGTTGACCGAGCGCAGCCGGACGATGATCATCGCGACCTTGGCCGTGATCAAGGCCGGCGGCGCCTACGTGCCGCTCGACCCAGAGCTGCCTACCGACCGGATGACCTACGTCCTCGACGACGCGGGGGTCGAGCTGGCAGTGGGCAACGACGACACGCTGGAACGGCTCGAGGCTGTCTTGACCGGCAACGGTCGCCGGCTGGTCCGTCTGCAGACCGATGCCGAGGCCATCGCCGCGTGCTCGGACCGCCCCCTGACCGCGGGCCAGGCCGGCGAGGTGGCGGGCGACCAGCTGGTGTACATCATGTACACCTCGGGCTCCACCGGCCGGCCCAAGGGCGTCGCGATTCCTCACCGAGGCGTGCTGCGTCTGGTGCGCGAGAACCACTATGCGCGCTTCGGGCCGGACGAAGTCTTCCTGCAGGTGGCGCCAATCTCCTTCGATGCGTCGACCTTCGAGATCTGGTGTGCCTTGCTGAACGGGTCACGGGTGGTGCTGGCACCTCCCGGCCCGGTCGACCTCGATCGGGTGGTCGAGCTGATTCGCACCCACCACATCTCGATCATGTTCATGACCACCGGCCTGTTCAGTCAGATGGTCGACGCCCATCTCGACGTTCTCGCCGAGGTTGGCCAGGTGATCTCCGGTGGTGAGGTGATGCCCCCCACCAAGTTCGAAGCCGCGCTCCGACGGACCCCGGACGCACTCCTGGTCAACGCCTACGGCCCAACCGAGAACACTACCTTCACCACCTGTCACCTGGTGCGCGCGACCGACACCGACCACGATCCCGAGGGGCCGATTCCGATCGGTCGCCCGATCGCCGGTAGCGAGGTCTACTTCGTCGACAGCGCCTTCCAGCCGACCCTACCCGGCGTGGCCGGAGAGCTGGTCACCGGTGGGCAGGGATTGGCGCGCGGCTATGTCGGCCGGCCGGCCCTGACTGCCGAACGCTTCGTACCCAACCCATTCGCCACTGAGCCAGGCGAGCGCCTGTATCTCACCGGCGACCGCGGTCGCTTTCGCCTGGACGGCGCCATCGACTTCCAAGGTCGTCGCGACCGGCAGGTCAAGATTCGCGGCTTCCGCATCGAGCCTGGCGAGACCGAGCACGCGCTGACCCAGCTCGACGAAGTCAAACACGCGGCCGTGCTCCCGCTTCCTGGGCCGGGTGACGGCGGGCTGCGCCTGGTGGCCTATGTCGTGCCGGCCGAGGAAGGCGCGGCCGTGGACAGCGACGACCTGGCCGCCCAGATCGGCCAGGGTCTGCCGCCGTACATGGTGCCGTCCCACTTCGTCGTCCTCGACGAGCTGCCGCTCAACACCAACGGTAAGCTCGACCACCGTGCCCTGCCTGCCCCGGATTGGGCAGCAGGCGCGGAAGATGGCGAAGCGCCACGCAACGAAACCGAGCAACGAATCGCCGACGCCATCGCCTTGGTGCTCGACATGGAGCCGGGCGGGCTGGCGCGCGACGCCGACTTCTTCACGCTCGGCGGCCACTCCCTCCTCGCCACGCGCCTGGTTTCGTCACTCCAGGAGGAGTTTGGCGTCGCGATCGCCCTTGCCCAGGTCTTCGAGACACCAACCGCCGCTGGCCTGGCCGCGGCGATTACCGGCAGGCGAGACGCTTCGCAGCCAGAAGGTGTCGACACGGCCGGGGCAGACGCGCCGCCGCCAATGGTCGCCCGCGAGCCGGGAGCCTCCGCGCCGCTGTCGTTCGCCCAGGAGCGCCTGTGGTTCCTCGACCGGCTGGAGCCAGGCAACCCCTGGTACAACGTGCCCGCAGCCGTTCGATTGGAAGGCCGATTGCACGTTGGCGCCTTCCAGCACGCGTTGGCGACGGTGGTGGCGCGGCACGAATCCCTGCGAACAGTCTTCCCAGAGCACGAAGGTGCACCGATCGCCCGGCCACAAGCCGCGGACGCGGCCGACGCGCGTGTGCCGCTTCACGTCATCGACCTGGAAGGGCTGGCGGACGGCGAACCGACCGAGGCGGCAATCGCCGCGGCCGTCGGCCGGCTCGCGCGCCAGGGCTTCGCCCTCGACCGTGGTCCGCTGCTGCGGGTCAGCCTGCTGCGCTTGGCCCCCGATCACCACGTGCTGGTGATGGTGCTTCACCACATCATTGCGGACGAGTGGTCGATGGGTGTGTTGGTTCGCGAGCTCGGCGCGGCCTACGTCGCCTGGCGCGATGCCAGTCTCGGAGCATCCGACAGCGCAATCGGCGCCGAACCCGAATCGCTGGCATTGCCCACGCTGCCCATTCAGCTCGGCGACTTCGCCCACTGGCAGCGTGATTGGCTGTCCGGCGAGGTGCTCGACCGACAGATCGGCTACTGGCGCGACAACCTCGAAGGGATTCCGCCACGCATCGAGCTGGCCACGGACTTTGGCCGACCGCGTCAGCCCAGCTCGCGCGGCGCCCAACTCGGCCACATGCTTCCCGCGGCCACCGCTCGGGACGTGCGCGCCTTCGCGCGGGAGCGGGGCGCGACCTTGTTCATGGCCATGATCGCCGCCTGGTCCGCCGTCCTCTCGCGGGCCAGCGGCCAGCGCACGGTGGTCATCGGCACGCCGCTCGCCAACCGCGAGCAGGGCGCCACCCAGCAACTCATCGGCTTCCTGGTCAACACCCTCCCGCTGCGGGTCGACGTCGATCCGTGGTCGGGTTTCGCGGACCTCGTCGACCAGGTGCGGACGGTCGTGCTGGGCGCCCAGCGACACCAGCACGTGCCATTCGAGCGGATCGTTCAAGAGGTCGCTGACCAGCGTGAGCTCGGCCATGCCCCCGTGTTTCAGGTCATGCTCGCCATGCAGACCGCAAACAGCGGTGAGGCGACGACCTTCCCGGGCCTGACCCTGGCGCCACAACCGATTGGACTCGCGGTCTCCAAGTTCGAGATGACCCTCTCGGTGGCCGACCAGCGCGAGGCGATCGGCCTGCGTCTCGCCTACCAGACCGACCTCTTCAACGAAGCGACCGCCGCGCGCGTGCTCGCGCAGGTCGTCCGCTTCCTCGACGCCGCGCTCGACGCGCCGACGCAGCCGATCGCCTATCACCCGGCCCTCGACGCACCCGAACGCGCCACCATGCTGGAAGCCTGGGCGCGGGCGCCGCAGGCTGGCCAGAGAGTCGATCTCCGCCCGGCCCCCAGCCAGCCGGCCGAGGCTGCTCCGCCATCGCTGTTGCACGCATTGGTCGCCGAGCAGGCCGCACGTACGCCCGACGCCACGGCCGTCGTCTTCGCCGATCCGAACGCGGATCCTTTCGCTGGCGACGTGACCACGCTCTCCTACCGAGAGCTGATGGCCCGTGCCCGGCGGCTGGCCCATCATCTGCGCCGCCGCGGCGTTGGGCCCGATTCGATCGTCGCGGTCGCCCTCGAACGCAGGCTGGACCTGGTGACCAGCCTGCTCGCCGTACTCGAGGCCGGCGCCGCCTACCTGCCCCTCGACCCGAGCTATCCAGCGGCCCGCCTCGCCTACATGCTCGAGGACGCAGGCGCCCGGCTGGTCCTCACCGCGCAGGCACATCTCGACACCCTGTCGCCAGACACTGACGCAGAGAACGGACCCGAGAAGGGCCCCGAGATCGTGCTGGTCGACCGCCACGCCGAGACCTGGGCCGGCCAGCCGACCAGCTCGCTCGAAACCGGTGTCACCCCGGACAACCTGGCCTACGTCATCTACACCTCGGGCTCGACCGGCAAGCCCAAGGGCGTCGCGGTCAGCCATCGCGCGGTTGCCGAGCGGCTCCTGTGGGTGCGCGAGAACGACCTCGACACCACGAGCACGTTCCTGCAGAAGACCACCATCAGCTTCGACGTGTCGGTGGCCGAGATCTTCGCACCCTTGGTCGCGGGCGGGCGCACGGTGCTGCCCCTGCCGGGCGCCACCCAGGACACCGACGCGCTGCTGCGTCTGATCGAAACGCAGGGCATCACCCATACCTCCTTCCCGCCCACGTTGCTCGCAGCCCTGCTCGACGAGCCGGAGATCGCCACCCGCACGCGCTCGCTGAAGTCGATCATCACCGGTGGCGAGACCGTGCCACCGACCCTCCCTGGTCGTGTCGCGGATCGTCTGCACGGCAACACCGACGCGTCGGGCACGGGTGTGGTGTTGGAGAATCGTTACGGACCCACCGAGGCCACGATCTCGGTCACCGCCTGGCCCTGCGATCCCAACGCCGACGAGCGCGCCCTGCCGATCGGCCGACCGATCGCGGGCGCGGAGATCTATGTTGCCGGCCCAGCGCTCGAGCCCATGCCGATCGCCATGCCGGGCGAGATCGTCATCGGCGGTTCGTGCCTGGCACGGGGCTACCTCGGCAATGCCGCACGCACTGCGGAAGCCTTCGTTCCCGACCCGCTCGGCAGCGAGCCGGGTGGCCGTCTCTACTGCACCGGCGACCTCGGCCGCTGGCGCGCCGATGGAGCCCTCGAATTCCTCGGCCGGCGCGATGCCCAGATCAAGATTCGCGGCTTCCGGGTCGAGCTCGGGGAGATCGATGCCGCCCTGGCCGCCCTCGACACGGTACGCGAGGCCGCCGTGGTCGACATTGCCGCCGCGGGCAGTGCCGCCGGTAGCGGCGATCGCCGCCTGGTCGCCTACCTCACGGCCGAGACCGAGACAGACCTCGATCTCGACGCCCTGCGCACGGACGCGGCAGATGTCCTGCCCGCGCACCAGTTACCCTCCGCCTTCGTGGTCGTCGACGCGCTGCCGACCTCGGCCACCGGCAAGGTCGACCGCGACGCCCTGCGTCGTCTCGGCCTGCCGGCGAGCGCGGCGAGCGAGGAGCGCGAGCCGCCCCAGACACCGACCGAGCACGCCCTGGCGGCGATCTGGGCCGAGCTGCTGCGCACCGACGACGTCGCGCGCCACGACAACTTCTTCGCCCTCGGTGGTCATTCCCTGCTCGCCACCCGGGTGATGGCCCGCTTGCGGGAGGCCTGCGGAGTCGACCTGCCGCTGCGCCACCTCTTCGAAGCCCCGACCGTCGCCCTGTTGGCCGCCGAAGTCGACCGCCAGCGAGGCGAGGCCGGAGCCGCGGTGCCTGCCAGCGGAGTCGCGGCGCCGATCCAGCCTGCCCCCACCTTCGAAGGGCCGATTCCCGCGTCCTACGCTCAAGAGCGCATGTGGTTCCTCGACCGCCTGACGCCGGGGCTCTACCTCTACAACATCCCGGTGCTGCGGCGGCTGCGCGGTGTCCTCGACATCGTCGCCCTGCAGCGCGCGCTCGAAGGCGTGATCCACCGACACGATGCCCTGCGCACCGTTTTCGACGACGTCGGTGGTCGCCCGGCCCAGCGCGTGCTGCCGCCCGCGCCCGTGGTCTTGCCGGTGATCGACCTGCGCGGCATCGAGGATGCCGAGGCGATCGCCGCCCGCCTGACCACCGAGGAGGCCCGGCAACCCTTCGATCTGGCGCATGGACCGGTCTTGCGCATGCGCGCCCTACGCCTCGAAAACGAGCTCCACCTGGTGGCGATCACCATTCACCACATCGTCGGCGACGAGTGGTCGATGGGCGTCTTCGTTCGCGAGCTGGCCACCCTCTACGGCGCGTTTGCGGCGGCCGAAACGTCCTCCCAACCGGCACTGCCACCTTTGGCGCTGCAATACGTCGACTACGCGCACTGGCAGCGTGAGCTGCTGGAAAGCCCGGTCTTCGATGCTCAGATCGGCTACTGGCGCGAGCAGCTCACCGGCGCACCGCCGCGCATCGAGCTGCCCACGGACTTCGTGCGCCCGCAACAGCCGCGCTTCGCGGGCGGCGGCGCGAGCCACGCCTGCGCACCCGAGCTCGCCGACCGGCTCCGGGCCTTCACCCGCCAGCACGACGCGACCCTCTTCATGACCATGCTCGCGGCCTGGGGCACGCTGCTGGCACGCGTCAGCGGCCAGGCGACCGTGGTCATCGGCACTCCGACCGCCAACCGCGAGCGGCTGGAAACCCAGAACCTGATTGGTTTCTTGCTCAACACCCTGGCCCTGCGCATCGACACCGAGGGCGCCTCCTTCCGCGACCTGCTCGGGCACACCCGCGATGTCGTGCTCGGTGCCCAAGCACACCAGGATTTGCCTTTCGAGCGTCTGGTCCAGGAGCTGGTGCCGGAGCGCGACCTCGGCCACACCCCGCTCTTCCAGGTGATGCTGGCGATGCAGACCCCGGAGCGGGCCAACGCCGTCGGTTTCCCCGGGCTCGAAATCGAGTCGCAGTCACTGCCGGTCGACATCTCCAAATTCGACCTCACCCTGTCGGTCGTGGACCTTGGCGAAGCCATTCACATGCGCCTCGCGTTCAAGCGCGATCTGTTCACCACGGCGACCGCGGAACGCCTGCTCGGTCAGCTCACGACCCTGCTCGAAGCCGCTGTCGACGCGCCGGACGTGCCAGTCGCCCGCCTCGACCTCCTCACGGCCGACGACCGCAGCCGCATCCTCGGACCGTGGCGCACGGCGGCGCGAGCAGAGGACGACGCACCCGAGCCGCACCGTGAGCTGCTGCACGTGCTGGTCGCGGAGCAGGCCGCACGCACGCCCGATGCGGTTGCCGTGGTGTTCGGCGACGAGACCCTGGATTACCGGAGCTTGGTGACGCGGGCGCGCGCCATGGCCCAGCATCTGCGCAGCCTTGGTGTCGGCCCGGACGTCGTGGTCGGCGTGGCCCTCGAACGCTCGCTCGACCTCGTAACCAGCCTGCTCGCCGTGCTCGAGGCGGGCGGCGCCTACGTGCCCCTCGATCCGGCCTACCCGGCCGCACGGCTCGCCTTCATGATCGAGGACGCTCGGGTACCGGTGCTGATCACCGCCGAGCAGCATCTCGAGAACCTTCCGAGCGCACAGCTCGACATGGAATCGCGCAGCGTGGCATCCGCGGGCGCGGAATCCGACGGTCGAGGCGGTCCCACCCGGGAGGCGCGGGCCGAGATCGTGCCCGAAATCGTCCTCGTCGATCGTGATGCAGGATGGTGGTCCGATCTCTCGCCGGCCGCGGCGGCGGCGACCCGGGTTGACGAGATCACCTCGATCCCTGCGACCAGTGGCGCCAACCTCGCCTACGTGATCTACACCTCGGGTTCCACCGGCCAGCCCAAGGGCGTCGGGGTCAGCCATGCGGCAGTAGCCGAGCGTCTCGCCTGGGTCCGCGACACCGACCTCGACGAGCACAGCGCCTTCCTGCAGAAGACGACCATCAGCTTCGATGTGTCCGTGGCCGAGATCTTCGCGCCTCTGGTCGCTGGCGGGCGTACGGTGCTGCCGTTGCCAGGCGCAACCCAAGACACCCGTTCGCTTCTGCGCCTGATCGAGACCCACGGCATCACCCACACCTCCTTCCCGCCGACCTTGCTCACGGCCCTGCTCGACGAGCCCGAGCTCGCCGAGCAAACGCGTTCCTTGCGGTCGATCGTCACCGGCGGTGAGACGGTGCCGCCCGCCCTACCGGCACGGGTGGCCGAGCACTTCGCCCGTGAGGCGGGCGACGAGGTGGTGCTCGAGAACCGCTACGGACCGACCGAGGCAACCATCTCGGTCACCGCCTGGGATTGTGATCCGGGAAGCCTCGAACGCTCGCTGCCGATCGGCAGGCCGATCGCGGGGGCCGAGATCTACCTGATGGACACCGAGTGTCAGCCGGTGCCGGTCGGCATCCCAGGCGAGATCCTGATCGGCGGCTCGTGCCTGGCCCGCGGCTACCTCGGTCACCCGGCACGCACGGCAGAAGCCTTCGTCCCTGACCCGACCAGCGCGGTCCCTGGTGCCCGCCTCTACCGCAGTGGCGACCTGGCCCGCTGGCGGGTCGATGGCGCGCTCGAGTTCATCGGCAGGCGCGATGCCCAGATCAAGATCCGCGGCTTCCGGGTCGAGCTCGGCGAGGTCGAGGCCGCCATCGCCGTGCTCGAGGGCGTGCGTGAGGTGGCCGTGGTCGACGTGGCGGCGACTGGCGCATCCCCGGATGCCGCCGCGGGTTCGGGCGATCGACAGCTCGTCGCCTACTTCACCACCGAGAGCAGCGACCAGGTCACCGACATCGACGCATTGCAGGCCATCGTGGCCCTGACCCTGCCGGCGCACCAGGTGCCGGCAGCCTTCGTCGTGCTCGACGCCCTGCCGACCAGCACCACGGGCAAGATCGACCGGCAAGCGCTGCGCCAGCGCGGCATGCCCGCAACCGCGAAGGATGGCGTGGTCGAGGAGCCGCGCACCGCCACCGAGACGATCATCGCCGGCATCTGGACGGAGCTGCTACATCGCCCGGCGATCGGCCGTCGCGACGATTTCTTCGCCCTTGGTGGCCACTCCCTGCTCGCCACGCGGGTGATGGCTCGCCTGCGCGACGTCTTCGAAATCGACACCCCGCTCCGCACCCTCTTCGAGGCGCCCACCATCGCGGCGCTCGCCGATCGGGTCGACCAGCTCCGCGCCGAACAGGCCGGCCTCGCCGCCGTGCCCCTCGTGCGCTACGAAGACGACGGGCCGATTCCGCTGTCCTTCTCCCAGAGTCGCCTGTGGTTCCTCGACCGCCTCACGCCAGGGCTCGATCTCTACAACATTCCGATGGTGCGCCGCTTGCGCGGCCCACTCGACCTGCCGGCGCTGCAGCAAGCGCTCGAAACGATCGTGCACCGCCACGACGCGCTGCGCGTGATCTTCGTCGAGCAGGCAGGCGAGCCGTGTCAGGAGGTGCTGCCGGAGAGCACGGTGCCCGTGCCGGTGGTCGACCTGAGCGGCCTGGCGGACGCGGCCGAGCGTGCCCGTGCCGCGGCCCTCGAAGACGTGCGCCAGCCTTTCGATCTGGCCCGTGGACCCTTGCTGCGCATGCGCATCCTGCGCATTGCCGAGGACGATTGCATCGTCAGCCTGGTGCTGCACCACATCATCGCCGACGAATGGTCGATGAAGGTCTTCTCGCGCGAGCTGTGGACCGCCTACGCGGCGGCCTGCGCCGGTGCCGAGACGCGCCTGCCGGCGCTGCCCGTACGCTCCGTCGACTTCGCGCGCTGGCAGCGGGACGTGCTGAGCGGCGAGGCCCTCGACGCCCAACTCACCTACTGGCGAGACCGACTCAGCGGCGCGCCCGCGGCCCTCGAGCTGGCCACCGACTATCCCCGTCCGGCCACCGAGACCCACCGCGGCAGCAGCGTCGGCACGACGCTCGGCGCGGCCGAGTCCGAGGCCCTTGACCGGCTTGCCCAAGAGGTCGGCGCCACCCGCTTCATGGTCTTCCTGGCGGCCTTCGGCGTGCTGCTCTCGCGCCACACGCACCAGAAGACCGTGGTCATCGGCACGCCGATCGCCAACCGCGACCGCAGTGAGCTGGAGAACCTGATCGGTTTCCTGCTCAACACCCTGCCGCTCCGCCTGGACTTCGACGACGATCCGAGCTTTGCCGCCCTGGTCGCCCAGGCTCGCGAGACCTTCTTGGGGGCCGCCGCGCACCAGGACTTGCCCTTCGAGAAGCTGGTCCAGGAGATCGCGCATGATCGCGACCTCGGACGCTCTCCAATCTTCCAGGCGATGCTCACCGTTCTGTCCGAGCCTGAGCAGGCCGAGACGCAGAACGAGAGCGGGCGTCAGCCTGTCGGCACGAGCGAGCTGACGATGGAGCCCATCACCCGCGCCGGCAGCAATGCCAAGTTCGAGCTCAGCCTGGGCGCGGTCCGCGCGGGCGACGAGACGCGGATCAGCCTCGAGTACAACCGGGATCTCCTGGCACCCGCCAGCGCGCGCGCCATGCTCGATCAGCTCTGTGTGCTCCTCGGCGCGGCACTCGCCAACCCCGACGAAGCCGTCTCCCGGTTGCCGATGATGGCCGATTCGGTACGCGCCGTCCTGCTTGACGAATGGGTCCAGGGGCCCCGCCACGGTGCTCACGACGCACAAGACTTCGTACCGCTGAACGTCGCGGTGCACGCACGCGCCGCCGACGCCCCGGAATCCCCGGCGATCGTCGATGCCGACGGGCGGACGCTCGCGTACGGTGCGCTGGCGGTTCGCGCACGAGAGCTCCACCAGCGTCTGCACGCCGCCGGCATCGGCCGGGAGGACGTGGTCGCCCTCTTGATCGGCCGCTCCGCCGAGCTCGCGGTCGGCGCCCTCGGCGTGCTCGATGCGGGTGCTGCCTACCTGCCGCTCGACCCGCACAACCCGAGTGCACGCATGGCGCAGATGCTGGCCAGCGCGGGCTGCCGCCTGGTGCTCACCACCGAGGCACTGCGTCCGCAGCTCCCCGAGCTCGACGACGCCACGGTGTGGACCCTCGACGCCTTCAGCGAGACCGCGGGTCCGCGCTTCGAGCCGGGCGAGACCGAAGCGGCAGCGAGGCGGGAAGTCGGGCCTGAGCGCGTCGTGGCCGACGCCGACCAGTTGGCCTATGTCATCTTCACCTCCGGCTCCACCGGCGTGCCCAAGGGTGTCGCGGTGCCGCATCGCGGTCTGGCCAACCTGGTCGCCTGGCACCGGCGGACCTATGCGGTCACCGCCGACGATCGCGCCACCCTGGTCGCTTCCACGGGCTTCGACGCCTCGGTCTGGGAGCTCTGGCCTTACCTGGCCGCCGGTGCCGCGATCCACATTCCGGACGCCGAGGTCAGCAGCGACCCGCAGGTCCTCGCGCCCTGGCTCGCCGAGCGCGCGATCGACCTCTGCTTCTTGCCGACACCGCTCGCCGAGGCGCTGCTCGATGTGCCGGCGAGTACCGAGCTGACGCTGCGTGCGCTCTTGGTGGGCGGCGATCGTCTCAGCCGGCAGCCCCGCCCGGAACACCGTTTCGAGCTGATCAACCACTACGGACCCACCGAGTCGTCCGTGGTCTCGACAGCAGATCTCGTCCCGCTGGATCTCGTCGCAGGTGATCCGCTCGCCGAAGGATCGTCCGAAGCGGCCGACGACGCCACGCGCGATGTCGGCGGCCCGATCAACGCGGCGCTGCCGCCCATCGGCCGGCCGATCGACAATCTCACGGCCTACGTGCTCGACGACGCCCTCCAGCCGCTTCCCGCCGGCATCCCGGGCGAGCTCTACGTCGGTGGTGCCGGCCTGGCGCGCGGCTACCTGGGCCGCCCCGCACAGACCGCCGAGCGCTTCGTGCCCAATCCCTTTGCTGCCGGGTCAGGCGATGCCGCCACGGGCGACCGCCTCTACCGCACGGGTGATCGGGTGCGTTTCCTGGCTGACGGACGCATCGCGTTCCTGGAGCGGATCGACGACCAGGTCAAGATTCGCGGCTTCCGCATCGAGCTCGGCGAGATCGAAGCCTTGCTCGCCGACCACGAGGATCTGGCCCAGGCCGCGGTCGTGGCGCCGACCACCGCGTCCGGCGAACGCCGGCTGGTCGCCTATGTCGCGCCCCATGCCGTCCACCCGGCAGAGGACGAAGGAGACGACTCGCCCGAGAAGTCGGCGGAGCACGACGCCTTGCGTGCCGCGCTCGGCAGCTACCTCTCCAGCCGCCTCCCCAACTACATGGTGCCGTCCGCATTCGTCGTGCTCGACGCCCTGCCGACCAGCGCCACCGGCAAGATCGACCGCAAGGCGCTCCGCCAGCAAGACGTGCCCGAGACCCTGCGCCAGCAGACGGGCGAGGCCCCGCGCACTGCCACCGAGACGATCATCGCGGGAATCTGGAGCGAGCTGCTTCAGATCGACGAGGTCAGCCGCGACGACAACTTCTTCGCTCTCGGCGGTCACTCCCTCCTCGCCACCCGCGTCATGGCGCGCCTGCGCGACGTCTTCACCATCGACACGCCGTTGCGCACGCTGTTCGAAGCGCCTTCGCTGGCCGCCCTCGCCCAGCGGGTCGACGTGCTGCGCGCCGAGCAGGCGGGCCTGAGTGCGCCGCCACTCGTGCGCTACGAGGACGACGACGCCATCCCACTGTCGTTCGCCCAGAGCCGGCTGTGGTTCCTCGACCGCCTGACGCCGGGGCTCGATCTCTACAACGTGCCGCTGCTACGGCGCCTGCGCGGTCCGCTCGATCTGCCAGCGCTGCAGCGGGCCCTCGAGATCGTGGTGCACCGTCACGACGCCCTGCGCGTGATCTTCGTGGCCACGGACAGCGAGCCGGTGCAGAAGGTCCTGCCGCCGGCCGCCGTGCCCATGCCGATCGTCGACCTGCGCAATGTGCCCGCGAGAGACGGCGAGGATGCGGTCGGACGGGCCCGGGCCGTGTTCGAAGCGGACGTGCGCAAGCCATTCGACCTGGCCCGCGGCCCCTTGCTGCGCGTCCGGGTCATCCGCATCGCGGACGATGACTGCATCGTCAGCCTGACGCTGCACCACATCATCGCGGACGAATGGTCGATGCGGGTCTTCTCGCGGGAACTGTCCGTGGCCTATGGCGCTGCCCTCGAAGGCACCACGCCCCAGCTTCCCGAGCTGCCCGTGCGCGCCGTCGACTTCGCCCGCTGGCAGCGCGAATTCCTCAGCGGCGACGTGCTCGACGCCCAGCTGGGCTACTGGCGTGATCGCCTCGAAGGTGCGCCGGCCGCGCTCGAGCTGGCCACGGACTATCCGCGCCGGGCCATCGAGACCCACCGCGGTGCCAGTGTCCACGCCCGGCTCTCCGCCGCCGACACCGCAGCCCTCGACGCTCTGGCGCAACGGGTCGGCGCCACCCGCTTCATGATCTTCCTCGCGGCCTTCGGCGCGCTGCTCGGGCGCCAGAGTCGCCAGGAGACGGTGGTGATCGGAACGCCGATCGCCAACCGCGACCGCAGCGAGCTCGAGAACCTGATCGGCTTCCTGCTCAACACCCTGCCTCTGCGCCTCGATCTCGGCAAGGCAGCGTCGTTCGAGTCGCTCGTCACCCAGGCCCGCGAGAGCTTCCTGGGTGCCGCCGCTCACCAGGATCTGCCGTTCGAGAAGCTGGTCCACGAGCTGGCTCCGAGTCGCGACCTCGGCCGGTCGCCCATCTTCCAGGCGCTGCTCACCGTGCTGCCGGAGAGCAAGGGTGAGCCGATGGCGTTCACCAATCTGTCGATCGAGACCCTGGCCCGCTCCGAAAGCGCGGCCAAGTTCGAGCTCAGCCTGGGCGTGGTGCAGAAGGGCGACGAGATGAAGCTCGGGCTCGAGTACAACCGCGACCTGCTGGCGCCCGAGACGGCCCGCGGCATGCTCGACCAGCTCATCGCGTTGCTCACCGCCGGGCTCCGCACGCCCGAGCTGCCGGTCGCACACCTGCCGCTGATGACACCCGAGGCGCGCGGCCTGCAGCTCGCGCACGGCCAAGGTCCGCGCGAGCAGCTCCTCGAAGAGGCAACCGAGGCCGAATCGCAGAGCCTGCCCGCCATGCTCGCCGCCCAGGTCGCCCGCACCCCCGATGCCGAGGCGATCCGTGAGACCAACGGCACGGGCATCACCTATGGCGTGCTCGACCGTCGCGTCGAGCAGCTCGCCCAGCGGCTGGTGGTCCGTGGCCTGGGATCCGAGGCACGCATCGGCATCTTCCTCGAACGCGGCATCGACATGGTGGTCGCGGCGCTCGCGATCCTGCGCGCCGGCGCCACCTACGTGCCCCTCGATCCGGCCTTCCCGCGCGATCGCCTGGCCTACATCGGCGAGGACGCCGGCATGCGCCTGGTGATCACCGGTGGCGCGCTCGCCCCGGCCGTGCCGACCGACGCGACGCCCATCCTGCTGGTCGACGACGAATCGGACGATGTGGCCACCGCGGCTGCCGCCGTTCCGCTGCCGCCGATGCCCGACGCCCGTGCAGCCGCGTACCAGATCTACACCTCGGGTTCGACCGGCCGTCCCAAGGGCGTGACCATCTCCCATGGCGCGCTGGCCAACTTCCTGCACGCCATGGCGAGCGAGCCGGGACTGGTGGCGGGCGAGCGGCTGATGGCGGTGACCACGCTGTCCTTCGACATCGCCACCCTCGAGCTCTACCTGCCGCTGGTGGTCGGAGCCACGTCGGTCATCGCCAGCCGCGCCGACGCCATCGACGGGCCTCGCCTCGCGGCCCTGCTCGACGAGCACGCGGTCGACGTCATGCAGGCGACGCCGGCGACCTGGCGTCTGCTGCTCGCCACCGGCTGGCAAGGACGCGCCGGCTTGCGCATGCTGTGTGGCGGTGAGCCGCTACCGATCGATCTGGCGCAGACCCTGCTCGCATTCGACGAGCCGCTGTGGAATCTCTACGGCCCGACCGAGACCACGGTGTGGTCGACCGCGGCCCCGGTCCTGCCAGACGCGCCGGTCACCATTGGCCGGCCGATTCGTGCCACCGACATCGTGGTGCTCGACGCTGGCGGCGAGCTCGCCCCGGTCGGTGTGCCTGGCGAGCTGTTGATCGGCGGTGCCGGTGTGGCGCGTGGCTACGCTGGACGCCCCGCGCTCACCGCCGAACGCTTCGTGCCCGACCCGTATGCAACCACGCCGGGCGCGCGCCTCTACCGCACCGGCGACCTGGCACGCTGGCGCGGCGACGGCGATCTGGACTGCCTCGGGCGCATCGACCATCAGCTCAAGATTCGCGGCTTCCGCATCGAGCCGGGCGAGATCGAGACCGCCTTGGTCGCCGTGCCCACTGTTCGACAGGCCGCCGTGGTGGCGCAGGACCACGGGGGTGGTGACCGCAGACTGGTCGCCTTCCTGGTGCCCAACAGCGAAGACGGCCACAGCATCGATCTCAAGGAGATTCGCAAGCAGCTGCGCGGCGATCTCCCGGAGTACATGGTGCCGTCGGCCTTCGAGGTGCTCGAGGCCCTGCCGCTGACCCCGAACGAGAAGGTCGACCGAAAGGCGCTCGCCGAGCAGCCGATCGGCAAGCAGGCTGCCACGTCGGCAGGTGAGACCGACGGCGAGGGTACGTCCGTTCGGACCCTCGCCAGCACCGCGACCGAACGCCAGGTGGCCGCCATCTGGGCCGATGTGCTGGATCTCGACGAAGTCGGTGTCGACGAGAGCTTCTTCGAGCTCGGCGGCCACTCCCTGCTGTTGGCGCAGGTCCACACACGGCTGCGCGCGTGGCTGTCCGCGGAGGCGGGCGAGGAATCGAATCCATCGGAAAGCGATGAAGTGCTGCCCATGGTCGACCTTTTCCGTTTCCCCACGGTCCGTGGCCTGGCCCAACATCTCGACGGTCTGCGCCGGCCGGATCCGCTGGTTTCGCTCGAGGACGCCAGAAAGGAAGCACGCCTGGAAGCGAGAGCGGCACGCCGACAGCGGCGGGGCTCCGCGGACGAGATCAGCCGCGACATCGCGGTCGTCGAGATGACGGGACGTTTCCCGGGTGCCCCCGACGTCGACACCCTGTGGCGCCGGCTTCGCGCGGGCGACGATCTGCTCACCCGCTTCGACGACCAGACCTTGCTCGAAGCCGGGGTCCATCCGTCGGTGCTCGCCAATCCGCGCTACGTCAAGGCGGGAGCGCTGGTCGAGGGCATCGACCAATTCGATGCTGGCTTCTTCGGCTACTCGCCGCGCGAAGCGCAGGTGATCGATCCACAGCAACGCGTCTTCCTCGAGTGCGCATGGGAGGCCCTCGAGCGTGCTGGCTACGACAGCAGCCGCTACCCCGGCCGCATCGGCGTCTACGCCGGCATGGGCATGAACACCTACCTGTTCAACCTGTTCTCGCGTCCGGCCCTGCTCGACACAGTCGGTCGCTTCCAGGTGATGATCTCGAACGACAAGGACTTCCTGCCGACCCGGCTGTCCTACAAGCTCGGCCTGACCGGCCCGAGTGTCAACGTTCAGACTGCTTGCTCGACCTCGCTGGTTGCCATCTCGATGGCTTGCGATGCCCTCGCCGAAGATCGCGCCGACATGGCGCTCGCCGGCGGTGTGACCCTCCGCGAAAGCGCCATCAAGCCGATGGGCTACTTCTACGAGGAAGGCGGCATCGTGTCGGCCGACGGCCGAACACGGACCTTCGACGCCGCCTCCAAGGGCACGGTGTCCTCCAACGGCGCGGGCATCGTGCTACTCAAACGCCTGGAAGACGCCATCGCCGACGGCGACACGGTTCGCGCGGTGATCAAGGGTTGGGCGGTCAACAACGATGGCTCCGACAAGATTGGCTTTACGGCGCCGAGCGTTACCGGCCAGGCCGACGTCATCACCGAAGCGCTGTCGGTCGCGGGAATCTCGCCCGACTCGATCGGCTATGTGGAGGCACACGGTACGGGAACCCCGCTCGGCGATCCGATCGAGATGGCGGCCCTCACGCGAGCATTCAAGGCCCAGACGTTCGCGTCCGGCGACCGGGGAAGCAAGGTCGAAGCAGAAGGCGAGATGGGGAACGCACATTCCTGCGCCATCGGCTCGATCAAGTCCAACCTGGGCCACACCGATGCCGCCGCGGGCGTGACCGGGCTGATCAAGACCGTATTGGCCCTCGAGCACGGCGAGATCCCGCCCAGCCTCTTCTTCGAGACGCCGAATCCAAAGATCGACTTCGCCAACAGCCCCTTCTTCGTGGCCGACCGCCTGCAGCCCTTCCCGGCGACCGGTGGTCCACGCCGAGCCGGGGTCAGCTCCCTCGGCATCGGTGGCACCAACGCCCACGTGGTGCTCGAGGAACCGCCAACGTTGACCCGAGGTGTCGAGGGCGGCGCGACGGCCGAAGAACACGCGAGCGGTCCCGAGCTGCTGGTGCTCTCGGCACGTTCGGCCACAGCGCTCGACGCGGCGACTGCAAACCTCGCAGACGCACTCGAGGCGCGTGGCTCCGAGGGCTCGAGTGACCGGGCATTGCCGCTCAGCGACGTCGCATTCACGCTCCAGGCCGGCCGCCGCGCCTTCCCGTACCGCCGAACCCTCGTTGCCGACGACCTGAGCTCGGCGACCGAAGCGCTCCGCGATCCGAGCCAGTACGCTTCGCGCCACCAGCCGACGGACCGCCGGCCGGTCGTCTTCTTGTTCCCGGGAAGTGGCGCCCAATATGCGGGCATGGGCCGCGATCTCTACCTCCACGAACCGGTCTACCGCCACGAGATCGACCGCATCGCCGAGGTGTTCACCGGCCACCTCGGCCACGACATCCGCGACGTCCTCTTCCCACAGGGCGAGGCGGCGACGGAAGCAGCGCATACCGAGCTTCTCCGGGCCTCGTACGCCATGCCGTCTCTCTTCGCCACGGACTACGCGCTCGCCATGCTGTGGCGCGCCTGGGGCATCGAACCGGCCGCGGTGATCGGTCACAGCCTGGGTGAGTACGCGGCCGCGGCAGTCTCCGGCGTGCTCGAGGTCGAAGACGCGATCGCGCTGGTGGCCGAACGCGGCACCTTGTTCGAGCAGCTCCCGCCCGGCTCGATGCTCGGGGTCGGCATGAGCGCCGAGGCGCTCGAACGCCACCTGCGCGAGCACGGACACGACACGCTCGCGGTCGGCGCCGTCAACACCCCGGAGCTGTCCCTCGCCTCGGGGCCGCGCGACGCGGTCGAGCATCTCGCACGCGAGCTCGAGGGCCTGGGAACCGACGTCACGCGGATGCGCATCGACATCGCCGCGCACTCGCCCATGGTCGATGACATCCTCGAGCGCTTTGCCACGGTCGCGGCGAAGACCACGCCATCGGCGCCACGCCTGCCGCTGATCTCGAATGTCAGCGGCACCTGGATGACGGATGACGAAGCCCGCGATCCGGGCTACTGGCCGCGCCACCTGCGCGCAACCGTCCGCTATGCCGACGGCCTCGACGCTCTGTTCGCTCCGGACGGACCGATCGGCGCCGAGCCCATGCTCCTGGAGGTCGGTCCGGGACGTACCCTCGCGACCCTCGCGCGGCAGCATCCGGCAAGCAAGAAGGCCGGCGCCATTCTCACGTCCTTGCGCCATCCCAAGGAGAGCACCTCGGATCTGCGTTACCTGCTCGACACCTTGGGTCGCAGCTGGCTGGCGGGTGCAGCGGTCGATTGGGACCGCTTCCACGCGCGCCCGACGGCCGCCGAACCTTCGCGCAAGCATCGGCGCGTCGCCCTACCCACCTATCCGTTCGAGCGCAAGCGCTACTGGGTCGACCGGCCCGAGCGTTCGGAGCAGGCCCAGCAGGCCGGCACCCTTGCTGCTGCCGAAGCGGGAGCCGGGACCGTGGCCGGTACCGGTACACCGGACGACGGTCTACTCTCGGCCCAGCTCGATCCGCCCGCCGGTGACACCCACCAGGACGGCCTCGCTCACACGCCGCCGCGCAACCCGCTCGAGGAGAAGCTGGCCGTCGTCTGGCAACAGCTCCTCGGTGTCGAACAGGTCGGTGTCTTCGACGACTTCTTCGAGCTCGGCGGCAGCTCGCTGATGGCGGTGCGCATGCGCAGCACCCTGAGTCAGGCTCTCGGTCGCGACGTGCCGCCTCACCTCCTGCTGGAAGCGCCGACCATCGCCGGTCTCGCCACCGCCCTCGTCGAGATGGGGGTCGGCCTAGACGGCGAGACGGCTTCACCATCGTCCGATGGCGATGCTCAGGGCGATGGCAGCAGCCAGGATGAGCGCAGCGCCCACAGCCAGACGCCGAACCTGGTGCCCATCCAGCGCGGTTCCACGCCGCCGCTCTACATGGTGCACGCGGTCGGTGGGCACGCCTTCATGTACAGCGGCGTCGCCCGCGCACTCGGCCCGAAGTGGACGGTCTTCGCGTTGCGCGCACAGGGAACCGAGGCGGGTGAAACACCCCTCGACGACATGGTGGCCATGGCGGCACGCTACGTCGCCCAGATCCGCATTCACCAGCCCCACGGGCCCTACCGCCTCGGCGGCAGCTCGATGGGCGGCAACGTGGCGTTCGAAATGGCCCGCCAGCTCGAAGCCGCCGGTGAGAAAGTCGAGCTGCTGGCCCTACTCGACGCCGTCGGCCCGGGGCAGATGCCCCCGCGTCCCGAGGACGATGCCGCCCTGCTCGACTTCCTGCTCCGCGACCGGCTGCCGCTCTCGGTCGAGAAACTCCGCGCCCTCGACGACGAGGCGCGCATCCAGGCCGTGCTCGACGCGGCCGAGAGCGCCGGCGGCCTGCCACCGGATCTCGGTCGCGATGGCGCCAAACGTGTTCTGACCATGGTCAAGAGTCACCTCGAGGCCCTTTTCGACTACGAGTACGGCTCCTACGAAGGCGGCATCCTGTACCTGCGTGCGGCCGAGCGCCGGCGGTGGGATCCGCCGAAGCCCGAACAGCCATGGATCGATATCGCGGGCGGCGGCATGGAAATCCATGTCGTTCCGGGTGATCACCTGACCATGCATCACCCACCAAACCTCCAGACCCTCGCCGCACGGCTGCGCAACGCCCTTGAGCGGCTGCCCCAATCTTCGTCACGAGGATCTTCTGAATGAGCCAGCTTTTTCGCGACCTTCGTTTCGCCGTCCGACTGTGGCGCAAGCGCCTGCTGACGACTTCGGCTGCCATTGCATGCCTCGCGGTGGGCATCGGCGCCACCACCATGATGTTCAGTCTGGTGGACAACACGCTCCTGCGTCCCTTGCCCTACGAAGACTCCGACGAGCTGGTGACCTTGTGGACCGAGTTCCCTGGCCAGAACATCGCGCGTTCGCCGTCCTCAGGCCCCGAGTACCTGGACTTCCGCGAGCAGGTGAAGAGCCTCGAATACGTGGTCGGCTACATCCCGTGGGCATTCAACCTCACGGGTGGCGAGGAACCCGAGCGTCTCGCCGGGGCGCGGGTATCGAGCGAGCTCTTCCGCATGCTGGGCAGCACGCCAGCGGTGGGGCGGGTTTTCGGCCCCGATGAGGAAAAGCGCGAGGAACGGGTCGCGATCATCAGCCACCCCTTGTTCGAGCGGCGGTTTGGTGCCGATCCGTCGATCGTCGGACGGACAGTCAACTTCGAGAAGATCCCGTACACGGTCATCGGCGTGATGCCGGCGGACTTTCAATTCCTCAGCTCCACCACCCAGGTATGGGTTCCCCTCGAGATCAATCCGCGCATTCGCCGCGACCAGCGCGGCATGCGCATCGTCGGACGGCTCGCGGATGGCGTCACTCTGGAGCAGGCGCAGGCCGAGGTCGATGGCGTCGCCGCCCGCCTCGCCGAGGCCTATCCCAACTTCTATCCGCCGGAGTCGAGCTTCGGTATCCGCATGATTTCGCTCCAAGAAATCATCGTCGGTGACGTTCGGCCCTTGCTTTGGACCCTCCTCGCCGCCGTGCTGTTGGTGCTGCTTATTGGCTGCTCCAACGTGGCCAACCTGCTGCTCACCCAGGCGACGACCCGCGAGAGAGAGATCTCGTTGCGTGCGGCGGTCGGCGCCGGGCGGGGCCGCCTGGTGCGCCAGTTGCTGACCGAGAGCATGCTCTTGGCCATGGTTGGCGGCGCCCTCGGCGTCGGTCTCGCCTACCTTGGTACGGGTACCGCTGTGCGGATCGGCCTCGGTGGCTTGCCGCGGCTGAGTGAGGTCGCGGTCGATGGCCGCATCCTGCTCTTCGCACTGGCCGTCTCGGTCGCCACCGGTGTCATCTTCGGCATCGTACCGGCGATCAAGAGCTCCCAGGTACGCCTGTTCGAGGTACTCAAGGAAGAGGGTCGGTCTTCGGGCGGCGCCCGCCGCCACGGCCTCCGCAGCGTCTTGGTGATCGCCCAGATTGCCCTCGCGCTGATCGTCCTGATCGGCTCCGGCCTGGTCATCCGGAGCTATCAACGCATCAAACAGGTCGACCCTGGGTTCCGACCCGAAGGCGTCCTGACCGCCAGCTACGCGTTGCCACTGCAGCGCTATCCACGCCCCCCGCAGCGAGTCGACTTCACGAATCGGTTGCTCGCCGAGCTTCGGCGGGCTCCGAATATCGAATCGGTCGGCACGGTGTCGCTCCTCCCCTTCTCCGGCGTCATCCAAAAGGGTGAGATCGCGGTCATTGGTCGCTCCAAGGAGGAGAACCAGGCGAGCCCGCAGGTCGGTTGGCGGATGGTGAGCCCCGGCTACCTCGAAACCCTCGGCATCCCGATGCTGCGGGGCCGCGCGTTCACCGATCTCGACCACGCCGAAGGCACCCCGGTGGTCATCCTGGATCGCAATCTGGCCGATCGCCTGTGGCCCGAGGGCGATGCGATCGGCCAGCGAATTCAGCTCATCGGCGCCTTTGGCGGTGATCCGGAGCGGACGGTCGTGGGCATTACCAGCTCGATCAACGAGCTCAACCTCGAAACTGCCGGCGAGCTTCTCTACATCCCCTTTGATCAGAAGCCGACTCCAGGCTTTGCCGTTGTCATGCGGGTTCGCGGCGAGCCGGAATCGGCTGCCGACCTGGTCCGTGCTGCGACCCGTGTCGCTGACCGAGATCTACCGGTCGCCCGCGTCGCGTCGATGACCTCGTTGATCGAAACCTCGCTGGATCGACGCAAGTTCAATCGTCTGATGTTCTCGCTCTTCGGCGGTGCCGCGCTCCTGCTGACCGCAATCGGGGTTTACAGCGTCATGGCCTACTCCGTCGCCCAGCGACGCCAGGAGATCGGGCTGCGCGGAGCGCTCGGCGCCACCCCCGAGAGCCTTCGTGGACTGGTCCTCGGGCATAGCCTTCGCCTTGCTGCTATCGGCATTATTGGCGGTGTCGTATTGGC
>CALFAM010000017.1 GCA_937948815.1 uncultured bacterium | reverse complement strand
GGAGCGCTCACCAGCGGCATCGTACGCAACATCACCTACTGGGACCCTGACCGACTGATCACGTACAACGGACCGATGTGGGAGCTGTCGCCGGTCGAAGTGCGTGCACGCCCGATGCCGATCGTGACACCCGTATCGCTGCCTGCCCCCGAAGCCGCGATCTTCGAGCAAGAAGGCATCGATCCCGTCGCGCTGCGCGCCGACCTCGCGGATCGTGGCCTGGCTTTGATCGTGAGTCGCAACGTCACCTCTCGCGATGCCGCCGATCTCCAACAACCATTCAACCTGCGCGTCCCGGGCGGTGTCGAAACGACCACGGGTGTCGGCCGCGTCTATGATGTCGGCCACCTGCAGATTTTCCAGGGCGATCAGCTACGCGGAATCGGAGGAATCGACACGCCACGACCCGGAAGGCGTGTGCTAGCGCGTCCCATGCACGATTCGCGTGCCATCAATCCACCGAACCCAGCCGGCCCAGCCGGCAGCGTCGTGGTCGAAGCAGATGGCTCGGTCGCCGCAGTCGTTCCGGCCGAGCGCGCCTTGACCTGGCAGCTCACCGAGCCCGATGGCACACCGGTCGTCCGCGAGCGCTACTGGCTCACCTTTCAGCCCGGGGAGATCCGCGTCTGCGCCTCGTGCCACGGCCTCAACACGGCCGATCAAATCAGCGGCAGCGAACCTCAGAATCCCCCCGAAGCGCTGCGTCGCCTCCTTCGATTTCTCACCATGCCGGTCTTTTCGGACGGTTTCGAAACCGGTGACACCAGCGCGTGGTCCATGTCGACTCCCTGAACCTGACGGGCGTGCAAGTGGCACGGTGTGGTTCCAGTTCCCTACGATCACCTTCGAAGGTCAACCGCTCGAGAACGATCTCGGCCTCGCCACCTTCAGGGACAGTCCGTGCTCACCAGATGGCCGACCCCGTCTTGATCGATGCCTGTCGAGCGCGGCAACTCTCAGAAGCCACAGAGAGGAAGCCCTATCGCTTGCCTGCCCGCAGAGCTTCGAGGGTGACGCGTGCAATGTAGGCGTCGTCGAGCGTCTTGGCCGGACCGAGCGCGATATCGGGGGCGACTCCCACGCCTTCCACGCGCGTACCGTCCGGGAGCAGGCGTTCTTGGAGGGGGTAGACCAGCTGATAGCCCTTGCCGATCTCGAGCAAGCTGCCACCGATCAGGCGGCCCGCCGTGCGCTCGCCGACCAACAGGGCGCCACGCACTTGCCGCATGATCCCGGGGAAGGCATCACCACCGCTGCCACTGCCCTGGTCGGTCAGGATGGCCAGCTTTCCCTCGAAACGCTGGGCACCACGGTCGATATCGAGCCGCTCTTCCTTGCCAGCCAACGCCAGAGACTCGCCAGGCGGGATCCCCGGGTCCGCGGAGAAAATGCGCGTCATGACCGTATCCGGCTCGACCAAGAATGAGGCCAAGTGATCGGTGTTCGTGGTCCGCCCTCCACCGTTGCCACGTAGATCGAGCACCAGGTACTCGGCGTTGCGCGCCCGAACCTCGGCGAAGAAGCGTTCAATGACGTTTGGATCGTAGCTGGCGGCGGAGAAGGAGTTGACCGTCATCCAGGCGGTATCGGTCTCGGGCCAGGTGAGTGATAGGGGTAGGGCCTTGGCATGGCGCTCGAATCCAACGGACGCTTCCTCGATCGCACCATCACGCTGCCACCGCAGCAAGCGAGGCTTCTCGGCGCGTCCGAGCAGTCGTCCACCTGGCGAGAAGGGGTAGCGCAGCGCGTCTGCATCGAGCGGCTCTCCATCGACCGCGACGATCAAGTCACCCTTGCGCAAGCCGATCCGCTCGGCCGGCCCGCCCGGAATCACCACGTTGACCAAACGGCCCAGACCATCCGGATCGGGAACCGTGCGAAAGCCAGCACCGACCTCGGCCCCTTGCTCCTTGAGCTCAGTCAGGAGCGGATCGAGCAGAAAGAGGTGCGAGATGCCGTAGCCCGCCAGCGCGCGATTGATCACTCGTGTGAAGTCACCCGCGGTCTGCGCAGAGTCGAGGGCTTCGCTCTCCGCGGCGATGCGCTGTGGCCAATCACCAAAATCCACAGCGTAGGCATACGCTTTCGTGTCCAGACAACGCGTGATCTGCTTCACCATCTTGGCCCGCTGCTTGGCCGTTGGCGCGGGCGCTTCGGAAAGCTGCGCTGCAAGTGGGCCGCTCGCCAGAACGCCGAGCATGATCAGCAGGCTCAACGAGCCGACGAATCCGGACAAAGAGAGAAGTTTGTTGCGCATCAACTCTCTCTACGTGGCCACGGAGCGGGAAGTTCCCAACAGCGCGCTTGGACGGGACTCCTCGGCGAGGCTTGTGCTCTACTACGGGGTCGTCGGCGGTCAAGGAAGGGACCGTGCCGCCGTTTCGAACGCACAGTCGATGCTTTCTCCTCCACTATGCATCCGCCCTGGAGTCGTCGAAGACGCACCCGCTTTGGCGGCGTTTGCGGCGCGGACATTCGCCGAATCGTTCGGCGCTGACAACCAACCGGACGATCTGCGCGCTCACTTGCAAGCATCGTACGGCGTTCACCAGCAGTCGCGCGAGCTCGAGGATCCCAACGTATCGACACTGCTCGCCCACCGCGCCGATACGCTCGTTGCCTATGCACAAGTCCGGCTCCACAAGCCCCCCTCGTGCGTGGCGTCAAACGATCCCGTTCAGCTCTTGCGTTTCTACGTTGACCGGCCAGCACAGGGACAAGGCGTTGCCCAGCGCCTCATGACAGCCGTCTATCAAGCTGCCTGTCGACTGGGCGGCCAGCATCTGTGGTTGACCGCCTGGGAACGGAACCCAAGGGCTCTCGCCTTCTACCGAAAAGTTGGATTCGTAGACGTGGGTGCCACCGAGTTCTTGGTCGGCACAGATCGCCAACGTGATCGCGTACTCGTCACGAAGATCGTCACAGACGGTTCAGCTCCGTAGGCGCTCGCAAGACAACCATTCTCCCAGTTGAACCAAGGACTTTCTCTCTCATGGTCGACACCACATGAAGGACATCCACGACAAACTCGTCGCCAACCTGAACGATCGCGAGGAGGGGAAGGTGCTCTGCGCCGTGCAAGACATTGCGAGTATCCCCAATGTCGATCTCGCGGAACCTCTTCGGAGCTTCGTGGCCCAAACGTATGGCCTACACATTGGGCCCGACAGCTTGCGGTCACTTTCTCGCGAAGAGGCTGTGTTCATCGCAACGGAGCTTCTGCGCGGCCCTGCATGGGGGCCGCCGGTCGTAGCAAGGTCCATTGCAGAGCGCGACGCCCGCACGTTCATTGATCGATTTGACGACAGCGTGGTATGCCAATCGACCTATGAAATCTCGATCGACCACGAGAAAGGCACCTATACAATGATGGGCGTATCGCTCCTTGGCAACAGCTTCGAGCTCGGATTTCTCCTGCGAGATCGCGCACGCGTCGGCATCCTCTGGATGGGCGACGAGGATTAGCTGGATATCGCGACGAGCGCCCTTTCCGTCGCTGTGGCCGAAGACTCCTGCCACCGGCGAATGTCCTGGGGCGCCCAACGAAACGCCATGCCCATCCCAACGACACGTGTTGAGTTGACCGACTCGACCCGCACGGCCTTCGACAAACTGCGGGCCGAGTTGGACGAAGCAAGGCCGGATGTTGGCAGCTTGCCCTGCGTCGACGACTGGACCGTCAAGGACCTACTGGCCGTGCGGTCCTGGTGGAGCGAGCAGGTCATTGCGTGGATCGAGGCAGGGCGCCGCGGCGAGGTGCCGGCCACGCCTGCCGAGGGCTTTCGTTGGCGGGACACGCCACGCCTCAATGCCGAGATCGTTCAAGCGGCGCGTGGCGAGACGTATGCCTCCGTTCGCGCGCGTCTGGAGCAGGGATTTCTGAACGTGCTGACGACCATCGAGCAGCTCGACGACCGCGAGCTTCTCGAAGCCGGCGTCTTCGCCTGGGCCGGCAGATACCCGATCGCGCGCTGGATCTCGATCAACACGGCGCGCCAGTACACGACCGCACGCACGATGGTTCGGCGCGCGCTGCGCGAGCGCGCGGCGGCCGACCGCTCGACCTGAGCAGTCGGCCAACCGACGTTACGCTACGGCATCGGCGGCGCACCCGGCCCGTTGCCGTTTCCATTGCAGGGACAGCCTGCGTTGCCATTGCACTCCCAGCGCTGGCCCACCGCATCCCAATCGAAGCAGCCACGCGGCCGCGGCTCGCCCCAATCGCTGTCCGACAGGGCAAATCGAATCTGGGTGGAATCATGGGGGTGGTACGCGCTCACCTGGGTACCGCCCTCGTCCGTCCAGCACGATGCGGTGTTGGCCACATACTCCTGCCGAACCGACCTGCCCGCCGAACCGTCGCGCGAGACGAGCGAGAGCGTGCCCGCATTGCACAACATGTCGCCACCGACCGTCGACCACATCGTCGGACCGTGGATGTCGACGTTTACCGGCACGCGCGCAAGGTCTTCTTCGATCTCACCCGGTGGCTGGCTCTGAACGACCGTGCAGTATTCGGTCGCAGAGGCGTCGGCCCAACTGTCGTTGTTGTTGTCGATGAGGCCACCGCTTTCGCATGCTCGATGAACTGTTGCGGCATGGTGCTTGCGCCCCATGTTGGTTCGCGTCGGCGCCAAGCCCAGCCACCACTTGCTCAGACAGCTTCCCCCGGAACCAAGATCACCGATCCAGTAGTCGGTTCCTGGCTGTTGGGGCGGTTGAGCGAGCGGATCGGGATCGGCGCCGATGACCACACCTTCACAGATCAGGACCTCGAGATCCTGACGCTGGTTGAGCTCGTCGAATGCAGGCAACCACGCTGGATTCTGCGCCAGCAGGACATCGGCATCGATCTCGATCACCTGATTCTTCGCCAGGTGTCGCGGCAGTGCAGTGATCACATTGGCGCCATTCACTGGCAGATCGACCAGACCGTTGTCGGTCTGCAGGAACATCCGGTTGCGAATGACGCTTGCTTGCAAACGCGGTGGGATGACGTTTCGCACGCAGCCATGGGTCAAGCCGAAGCTGGTCGAAGCGAGCCCGAGAACAACACCCGAGAACGTCGCATGGGCGCCGACGAAGACATCGGCCGCAGCGAACGACAACATTGCCAGCGTTCCAAAGGCGCCGCCCGCGACGCCGAGCCCTTCCCACACCTCCCGTGCCGAAGACTCGACGTCTTTCGCCGACCTCGCGATCCGCGCCGCATTCGCTTGCCCAGCGTCGATCGACTCGCCAACCTGATCCTGAGCGATATCGGTGCTGAACTGGAGAAAGCTCACTCCCATACCCGCGAGATAGAAGAGCGCCTTCCCGGTTCCCGCCATGCTGGTACCCCACAATCCGACCTGTACACCACAGATGATCTTGGTAAGCCCAGTGGGTTCCGGAGCCACACAGGTGATCGGGCTCGTGAAAATGGTACGGATGAGATCGTACTGGGTCATGACTACAATGCCCAAAGAGACCGCAGTCATCACGAGCAGACTCGCACAACCGGCAGACGCCCATGCTCCGCCTGCCGCCACGAGACCGTTGACCTGCGCAGCAGCCACCAGCTCGCTCAGCATGTCGGAAGCCCCAGGAGCCAGGTTGAAAACCGACGTATCCAGCGAGGCGAGCATGCTTTCGACGGCACTGCCCAGGCTCTGTTCCTCGGCAGGCGTCAGATTCTCGAAATCGAGCGTCGTGAAGGGTTCGAGGGTCTCGTGCATGACACTCATCGCAGTCCACGCTGGTGTCTCGACCTGAAGGCTGAGGGCCAGCTCTTCGCCCCAAGGCTGTTGGACATAGGCAGACACTTCGAGATCGGGCATCGAGCTCGGAACGGCAATATCCATCGTATTCGTACCGTCCGGTGACGGATAGACCGCGATGTAGAAGCGGGAGTACGTCCCCTCGGGCTGCCCGTTGACCTCGGCAAACGCCAGCGGCGTCGAAGCAGATCCGCCTGCTGGTGGTCCAGCCGGACCACCGCCCGGTTGCGCCCAGGTTGCCGGTGGCAAGGCAAGGGTGAACATCCACATCAAAAGCGTCGCGACACTCACCAGCTTGGTCATCAAGATCTGTCCAAACATGTCCCCAATCTCCTTTCGTCACCGAGGCGAGCACGGTGACCTACATGGGCCGCCCGTGCAGGCGCTGTGGCGCGACCGAGTCACGGGAGGCAGTTCGAGGCGTTCTGCCCGACACGCGCATCGGTTCGAGAAAAGGGGACAGACTTCGAAAAGATGACGGGAGACGCCGGTGGATCGAGGGCCCGCCGCAGGTCTCAGGGGTCGGAGTCAGGGGCCGGCGTGTAATCGGAGTCGCTGGCGGCCTGGGCGCGTGCGGCCAGATCCTCGAGCCGCTTCACACGCTCGTGATCGGGCCCGAGGGCTTGCCTGGAACGGGCCAGTGCTTCGCGCGCTGCCACGAGGGCCTCGCCGCTTCGCCCCTGCTCGAGCAACATCCCAGCCAACTCCCCGAGCGGGTACATCAGGCGGTGGCTGTCGGGCTGGGAGCGGCGCAAGATGCCGATCGAACGATGCCAGGCCGCGGCGGCCGCATCGAATCGACCGGCCAGGCGGTTGGCATGTGCCAGATTGTGGAACAGCGCCGCAGCGCGGTCGTTCTCGGCGCCGAGCTGCTCGCGGACAATCGCCAGGGCTTCCTCCAGCAGCGGAACGGCCTGCTCGGGAGAGCCGGTTTCGTTGTGCCATACGGCCAGGTTATTCAGCGACTCGGCGATCTCGACATGCCCGGTCGGCAGGGTGGCGCGACGCACGTCGAGCACCCGACGCAGGGGCTCCCCGGCATCTGCGGTCGCACCCGAGGCGAGCCGTGCCCTGGCAACCGCGGTCCAGGCATCGGCAAGGTCCGGGTGCCCTTCTGGTCGTAGCCGCTCGAGGGCCGCAATCGCTTCGAGCGCCAAAATCGCGGCGCGCTCCGGTTCGTCGAGCTGGCTGCGTACGTCGGCGAGCCAAATCCGGCACCGGACCGAGGCGAGATGCTCTGGGCCGAAGAGCTCCAGCCGCAGTGCGCACGCTTGGCCGAGGTGGTCCTCGGCGGCATGCAGGTCGCCGGCCTCCGAAAGGGCATAGCCGAGGCGCGCATGGGCCGTGGCCAGCTCCGCGGGCGCCCCACTGTCCTGCCGGCCGATCCAGGCCAGTGCTTCGCGATGACGGGCGATCGCTGCCGGATGATTGCCTCGGCGCCGCTCGATCTCGCCGAGTGCATGGAGCGACGCGGCGACTTCGGCATGAGCCGAATCGTTCTCGCCACGCCGCAACCCCAAAGCCTCGCGCAAGAGCCGCTCGGCGTCGTCATAGCGCCCCCAAACCTGGTACGCAACGCCCAGCGCATTGAGCAAGCGAGCCCGCACCGCAGGCGGTGTCTCGGCATCCTCGAGCGCTACGGTGCCACGGTCGAGGAGCTCGGGCACCGTGATCTGATCCCCTTCCACCGTGCCCGGATCGAAGCGACCGAGCAAGGAAGTCAGGAAGCCACTCACTTTCTCTGCATCAGCCTGGGCCAACGATGCGCGATCACGCTCGACCGCCAGACGACGAGCCTGCAGCAACACGGTCACGGTGCCGGCAAGCATCGCCGCAACCAAGGCAGCAGCCAGGCTTGCCGCCAGCCCGTGCCGGCGCAGGAAGCGCCCGCTCCGATAGCGCCATGTACCGCGCCGCGCCAGGACCGGCAAACCTGCCAAGTAGCGGCGGAGATCCTCGTCGAGCTGCTCGACCGAGGCATATCGCGCCGCGGGCTCGCGGCGTAACGCCTTCAGCACGATGGCATCGAGGTCGCCACGAAGCTGCCGTGCCAGGCTGGCCGCTCCATCGGAAGCACGATCGTCGGGGAGTGCGCTGCCGCTCGGCGGCACGGGCGCTGCTTCCGCTTCGAGATCGACCGCCCGAGCCTCACCCCGCGAATGCGGTCGACGGCCAGCGAGCAGCTCGTGGAGCACAACTCCGAGGGAGTAGACGTCGCTGGCCGTGGTCAACCGTCCGCCAACGAGCTGCTCTGGACTGGCGTAGTCGCGGGTCATGGGTCGCCAGCCGAGGGTCGCGGTCTCCCCCTCGTCCGAGGACAGCAACCGCGCAATGCCGAAGTCGAGCAGCTTGGGCTCGCCTTGCGCGTCGACCAGGATGTTGGCCGGCTTGAGGTCGAGATGGACGACCAATGAGCGGTGGGCGAAGGCCACGGCCGCCAGCACCTTGCGAAAAAGGACGATCCGCGCGCGCACCGACAGATCGTGCGCCGCGACGTAGCGATCGATCCGCTCGCCCTCCACGTGCTCCATGACCAGGTACGGACAACCATCGTCGGTCGTGCCACCGTCGTAGAGCCGGGCAATCTGGGGATGCTCGAGTCCGGCGAGAATCTGTCTCTCGGCGCGAAATCGCCGCAATGACGACGGGTCCGTAGCCCGGTCGACGAGCTTGATGGCAACGTGGTGACGGTAGACGTCGTCAGCTCGCCTGGCGAGCAGCACATGCCCCATACCTCCCGACCCGAGCTGCCGCACGACCTCGTAGGGACCGACCCGAGCCCCCGTACCCGGAACCTCTGCAGACGCACGCAGGGCAGCAAGGCCGGGGCCGAGCGCCGGGCGCTCGAGAAAGTCGTTGCTGCGCGCATCGGCGTCGAGGATGGCCAGCGCTTCGTCGCGCAGGGTCGGCTCGGTCGCGGCTTCGGTCAGCCATGCCCTGCGAACGGCGGGCGGCTGGTCGAGGGCACCATCGACCAAGGCTTTGATCTCGTTCCAACGATCGCTCAGCATGCGCAGCTCATGCGTTATCGGGGACGCTCAATACGCTGTAGAGCCAGGCTTTGGCGACCCGCCACTGACGCTTGACTGTCCGCGTCGAGCAGCCGAGCGTCTCGGCGATCTGCTCACTGGTGAGGCCGCCGAAGAACTTGCTGCGCACGATGACGGCGAGGCGTGGATCCTGCTGCTCGAGGGCTTCGAGCGCCGTGTCGAGCGCGATCAGCAGGTCGGGACGCTCGGTGGCCAGATCCGCAACGTCATCGAGCGGAACCCGCCGCAGGTCACCGCCGCGTTTGTTCGCCACGCGACGTCGCGCATGGTCGACCAAGACGCGCTGAATCATCCGCGCGGCGAGCGCGAAGAAGTGGTGGCGATCGTGCCAAGTCAGGCGATTCTGCGCCACCAGCCGAAGATAGGCCTCGTGGAGCAGAGCCGTCGGCTGGAGCGTGTGGTCCGGTCGCTCGACCGACAGCAGCCCGCGCGCCATCTTGTGCAGCTCGGGATAAACCAGCGTCGCCAGGCGGTCGGCCGCTTGCTCGTCCCCGTCCTGCCAGGCACGCAAGAGCTGGGTGATATCGCCATCACCATCCACAGGATCCGCCTGGGTCGCCCGACTCGGGCTGCCCTCCGGTCGCTCTCGGTCCATCGTTCCTCGATCGTGTCGTGCGTGTCGCATGACGATCGTAACCCAGCTGCCATCACTTCCGGCTCGCTGGCCGTTGCCGCACTCGCCGCGCGATAGCATCTACCCCAGGGGAGACCTCTCGAGGCATTCTTTCAACGCGATCGGGTTTCTCCCCGGATCTCTGAACACGAAGGGAAGCACGATGAGAAACCGATCGAGCCTTCGTCGACTGCTCCTGGTCGGCGCCGTATTGCTGACGGCACCCGCAGTGGCCACGGACTGGCCACAGTGGCGCGGCCCGGACAACACGGGTGTGGCACGCGACGCCGATCCGCCCGTGCGGTTCAGTGACACCGAGAATCTCCGTTTCAAAGTGCCGGTTCCCGGCCGTGGCCACGCTTCTCCGATCGTTCATGGCGACCACGTCTTCCTGCTCTCGGCCGTACCCACCGGGCGCCCCGTGCCACCGCCCGAGCTGCCGCCCGACGCCGACGAGCGGACGCGGCGCCGATTCGAGCGAGCCGTGCACCCGATCGAGCTACGCTTTCTGGTGCTCGCCTACAGCCGCCACGACGGCAGCTTGATCTGGCAGCGCACCTCCACCGAGGCAGTTCCCGCGGGGCCGACCCATCACGACGCCACCTGGGCTTCCGCCTCACCCGTGACCGATGGCGACTACGTGTTTGCGCAGTTCGGCTCCCAAGGGCTCTTCGCCTATACCGTGGAAGGCGACTTGGTATGGCAGCGCGACCTCGGCGACATGCGCACGCGCAACGGCTTCGGCGAAGGCTCCTCGCCTGTGGTCGCGGGCGAGCTGCTGATCGTCAACTGGGATCACGAGGACGCCTCCTTCATCATTGCCCTCGACAAGCGGTCTGGCAGGCCGGTGTGGCGAAAGGAGCGCGACGAAGTCACCTCCTGGGCAACGCCCCTGCTGGTCGAAGTCGACGGCATCCCCCAGGTGATCGTCGCCGCGACCGGTCGAAGTCGTGCCTACGATGCCCGCAACGGTGAGATCATCTGGCAGGTCGAAGGCATGACCACCAACGTGGTGCCGTCACCTGTCTACTCCGAAGGGTTGTTGTACCTGATGAGCGGCTTTCGCGGCGCGGCCCTCCAGGCCGTTCGTCTTCGCGGCGCACGCGGCGAGCTCACCGATACCGCTGCGGTGGCCTGGTCCTACCATCACGACACGCCCTACGTGCCGTCGCCGTTGCTCTACGGCAACCGGCTCTACTTCCTGAAGGTCAACTCCGGCATCCTCTCCGTGCTCGATGCCAAAACCGGTGAGGTGGTTTACCACCGACAACGTCTCGACGGCATCGAGAACATCTACGCCTCCCCCGTGGCGGCCGCGGACCGGGTGTACTTCGCGGGCCGCGATGGCACCGTTCTGGTTCTCGCGCACGGCGACACCTACCAGGTCCTGGCCAGCAACGAGCTCGAAGAAGGCATCGACGCATCGCCCGCCATCGCCGGCGACGCGATCTTCATCCGCGGTACCAATCACCTCTACAGCTTCGGCCCTGACCGGGCGTCGTCTGACGAAGCCCCTGCTGCGATCCAAGCCGAAACCGGGAATCGCTAGCGAACCGCCCTCCGAGCCCGCACGTGCCACTGCGCGAGCGGGTCCTTCTCACGAGAACCCCAGAACCCATGAATCTTCGTCACCGTTTGTTGTGGATCGACGGCCTGGCCGGTCTCAGTGCCGGTGTCGTGATGGTGCTCGCCAGCGGTTGGTTGAGCAGCTGGTATGGCTTGCCGACGAAGCTGCTGCTCTTCACCGGCGTGGTCAATCTCGCCTACGGCTCCTACTCGCTGCCCTTGGCGCGGCGACGGCGGCGCCCGCTCGGCATGATTGTGTTCTTGGTAGCCGCCAATCTCGGCTGGACCCTGGTCTGCTTCGGTCTGGCATTCCACTTCCGCCACGAAGCAACCCTCTTCGGTCTCGCACACCTGATCGGCGAGGGCGTTTTCGTCGGCGGGCTTGCGTTGCTGGAGTGGCGATTCCGCGACCTGTTGGCTACCGCGTGAGCTCTCGCCTCGAACGCGAGCCCTAGGCATGGCACCGCTCTTGCTGTCTGCTACGGCATGCACAGCAACCAAACAGTGCGCCGATGCGCGCTCGGTCTCGCACTCGCCAGCGCCTTGGCGTCTTGGCCGACAGCAACGAGCGCGGCCGAGATCGACGCGGCCCTTCTCATTCCGACGGAAGAGACGAGCTTCGATCTGAGGGTCGTCGTCGCGCCCCCGGACGGCGACGAGATCGTCGGATGGGTATCGGCGACCCGGTCGAATCACGGCGAGCCCGTGGCCGGCATGAAGCTCGACATCGCGCTCGCCCAAGGTCGCTACGCCAACGAGCTCGAGGAGCATGCTTCGCAAATCGCCACCACCGGCTCGAACGGCCAGGCACCCTTCCGCTTCAAACCTCTCCCCTTGGCCGGGAACTTCTGGATTCGCGTATCGACCGAGCATGGTGGCCGGCACCGCTCGGCGACTTCCCGAGTCGGCTTCCAAACCGATCCCCATGCGCAGCGCAAGCGTGCCGCTCCCGGACCCAGGGCAGTGCTCGTCGAGGCATTGCAGGCCAACCTCGACCGGGTACCCCAAGACCTGGCGATCCTGGCCGAGCACAGCTACCAGCTCGGTGGAATCGCGGAGAACCCGAACCTCCACGTCGAGATCGACGACAAGCCTCTGGCCCCCGCGCCCTTCGGACCTTCCGCGTCAGACGAAGGGCTGATGGTCACCGCCGAGGCAAGCGCGCGCATCCTGATCGCTGGCGAAACCTTGGCCCTCGATGTCGTTGCCCGGAACCGATCCGGGCAGCCGGTGGTTGACGCCGAGGTGACCGTTCGCTGGCCCTACGAACGTCCGCAAACCGTCGTGAGAACGGATGCCCAGGGCTCGGCCCATATCGCGCTCTCGAAGGTCCAGATCGACTCCTTGCTGCCCTACCAAGGCGAGCAGTACCTCGACTCGAATGTCGAGGTAGCAGTTCACGCGAAAGCTCGCAGCGACACGGGCGAGGCGCTTCAGGGAGTCACCAAGATACCGCTGCGCGCCGTGCGCCATCCGATCCTGCTCTTCGCGCGCACCGACCATGTGCTCGGTACCGACGGTGCCATGACGCTCTATCTCGGCACATCGTATGCCGACGCGTCGCACGCCAACGCAGCGGTAACGATCACCGCCCTGGATGACCCCACACCCCTCCTCCGGGCGTCGACCGGCCAGGCGGGCCTCGTGCGCCTCCACGTCTCATCCGCAGAGCGACGTCTTCTGAACGCCGCAGGGCGCCTGCGAATCGTTGCGATCGATCGCGCTGGACAGCGCGGTGAGGCCGAGCTCAGCTCCCTTCCAATCAACGACGGTCAACGACAGGTCACCCTCACCCCCGAACGTCTGGTGCTGGCTCCAGGCGCCCCGATGGTGCTCCATGTCGATGCCGAGCCACCTGGACGCGCCGTGAAAGTGGCTGTCCTCGCAGGAGGACACTACACCTTCCAAGATGAGGTCAACGCCCCCGCGCGGCTGGTGATCCCCTACCGACCCACGATGACCGGCAGTGTCTCGGCCTATGCCATCGCGACCGAGACACCAACGGGCTCCGGCGGCAATGAGCGTGCGCGCGACGAAGCCATCGTGATCTACCGCCACGGACGAGACGTTCGGCTTCGCGCGACCAGCGATCGCCAGCGGGGGAATGCGCGAACGATCGAGCTGGCTTGGAACGATCGGCGCCCCGTGGTCTCGGCCCCAGATCGTGCGCGCCGCGCAACACTCGGCATCATCGCGATCGAGCGCGACTACAGCTCGCGCCATGGAGGCCCGAGCCCGATCGAACAGATCATCGAACCCGCCGTCGGCTTCGATCAGGCCGACGATCCGTGGCTCGAGAAGATCGCTGCTCTCGACCCTCACGCGCCCGTGCCCGCCGGTGTCGAAGCCCTGGTCGGTGTAGCGACAATGGATTCGCAACTGTTCCGGTTCGGAGTCGGGAGCAATCGACTGGTCGACGATACTTGGAAGAAGATCCTGCCCGCGCTCGAGAAAGAGCTGGGGCCCGTCTCATCAGCCCTCTCCAAGGCCACCCGCAATTCGCCGTTTCCTGACCCCGCCGATGCCCCAGCTGTGAGGTCCTTGCTCGGAGAGCACGACATTGACCTCGACATGCTCCGCGACCCATGGGGCCAGCCCTATCAGCTCAGATTGGAAGTCAAAGGTGCCAACCGCTTCGCCCATCTGGTCAGTGCTGGCATGGATGGCCAGCTCGGCACGCCCGATGATCAGACCATTCGGCAGACCTGGTGGCCATACTTCTCCCGTGCGGGTCAGTACGTCAGCGCAGCCGTCGAGGATGAATTCCAGAATCAGCGCCCCTTCCTCGACAGCACCGACAAGCTGGCACTGCGGCTGGCAAAAGACGGCTTCGACTGGTACCAAGAGAAGGACCCGTCCGGTCATGCCTACACGGTCGCCACGTCGACCTCGGACGGCATTTTCACGCTGTTGGTTCTGGGCAAGACTGCTCCCGATGCCAGTCCGGTGGTCGTTTGGAAGACCCGAATCCCCTATGGGTGGCGCTATGCGGTCGACCTGATGAACGCTTACGCCCGCACCCATCCAAGACATCAGCCTTGGACCACGGCAGGCATCGAAGAGGCGCTCGGCAAGGCCGGCATCGACCTCGAGCAGTGGCAAGACCCTCACGGGAAGGCGATCCACTTCACGGTCGAGCAGAGCGACGCAGGACAGGCCATTGTTCTCTGGACCCACAAGGAGTCGCCCGACCGGCTGCCTCCGCGCCGCAAGGTCATCAGCCATCTCCCGCGCGACTGGGTCGACAAGGCTCTCCGTGAACGACGCCGGACATCGAACTCCCAGAGTGGGCAGGGCAACCTCTATTGGTCGACGGTCGACGTCAACGGCAAGCAGCTCGCGGCAACGCGCGTCGAAGTCCGACCGGTCGGCGGCGGCGATGACACCGTACGCCTGGCAATCTCGGATCGCAACGGGCTCGGACGTCTGCTGGCGCTCGCCCCAGGTGACTACACATTCGAAGTCCACCTGCCGGGGTTCCAGACCGTCCAGTACCCGATGGTCAGAATGCGGGAAGGACGCAATACCGCGCTCGAAATCACGATGAGCACGCCTGCCGAGGAAGACTGCGCTTTCGGTAGCTACTCTCCGCCCTACGACACGCGTGTCTTCCACTTTCCCGAACCGTTGCCAGCGCCCGATCCAGAGAGCCGGGCCTTGCTCTTCACGGCCGACGCGCAGCTCGGGCCGAAGGGGCGCGTCCGCACGGTGATCCGTGCCGACGACCCATCTGCCTGGGAGCTCTACGGAGTCGCCGCAACCGAAGCAGGTCGTCTCGCGGTCGTTCGTCTTCCACCCGCTAGAGGGAAGCGGGAAAGTGTGAAACCCTGATCCTCCGTCAAAAGGGCTCCGCTCACACGAGACCGTCTCCGGAGGTAGCGAATGAAGTCCGTCAACCGAGCCACTGTCACAACCCTTGTCCTCCTGACCTCGACGTTCCTGACGTTCGCGTGGCCAGCAGCGGCGGAGGTCGACACCGCTACGCTCGAAGCGCAGATCGAGGAAGTCGAGCGGGCGTTTGCCAAAACAATGGCCGACCGTGACCACGCCGCCTTCGCGTCGTTTCTTTCCGAAGAGACCGTCTTCCTCGCCGGCACCACGGCCCGGCGCGGCAAGCAGGCTGTGGCCGACCACTGGAAGCGCTTCTTCACCGAGGCTGAAGCGCCTTTCTCCTGGGAACCCGAGACCGTCTCGGTCCTCGACTCCGGGAACCTGGCAATCAGCACTGGCCCCGTATGGAACGCCAAGGGCAAGCGTACGTCGACCTACACGTCGATCTGGCGCCAAGAAGAGCCTGGCGTTTGGCGCATCGTCTTCGACAAAGGCAATAAGTACTGCGAGTAAGCGTCGCCTGCCCGCGCCTCTCATGCCCAAGCTCATCGGCGGCAAGGGCATCGCCGGCATCTGCCTCATTCGCCTTCGCGAGATCAGACCGAAATGGACTCCGCGCGGCCTCGGCATTCGTTCCGAAAACGCCACCCACGGCATCGCCGTGTGCCTTCCTGACGGTCGTGAAGGTCTACTCGGACTGCTTCCAAGATCCCCGGACCTTCCCAGCGTCGGCCGTCCGCTTCGATTCGGCACTGCAGATGCGCAACGTCCGCCACGAGCGGCACGCCCGCGCCCGCTCTACTGTGGCGAGATCTCCCGCCGCGGTTGAGCCATGTTCATCCTCGCCTCGGGCCAGACCGATACGGCTACTCGGTGACTTGGGGCAGCTCTGAAGGGCTGGCGAGCAGGACGGCTGGGTCGATGCGCTCGCGATGCCAGCGGGTGCCGAGATGCAGGTGCACGCCGGTCGAACGCCCGGTGGATCCGATCTGGCCCAGCGCGGCCCCCGTGTCGACCTCCTGCCCGATCTCGACGCTGATCTCGGCCAGGTGGAAGACCATCGAGATCAAGCCGTTGCCATGGTCGAGATAGACCGACTTGCCGGCGAAGAAGTGCTCGTCAGCGATGACCACCGTTCCGGGGGCCACGGCGCGCGCAGTGCCCGAGATGGCATAGTCCGCACCCGTGTGCCGGTTCTTGGGCTTGCCGTTGAAGGTCCGGCAGGCGCCGAAGTTGTCGCTCGCGGGAAGCGGCTCTGCGGGCTTGGCCAGTGGCAGGGTAAAGTGGGTTTCCGTGTCGCGACGCCGGTAGATCGGCTTGATCCCAGCCTGCTCCTGGTGGTGCCGCGCGAGATCCTCGGCCGAGAGCTCGACGTAGCGGGTGTCCGGGAACTCGATGTCCTCTTGAACACACGCCTTCTCCGTCACGACCATCCAACCCTTCTCGAGGCTCCCACCGCAGCTGCGGGCAATCTCGTAGCTGTCCGGCCGCCGGTCCATGTCGACCGGAAAGAAGCAAGATCCCTCGATGGCATCCCACGACCGGCCATAGAGATAGCAGCGCGTGCAGCCTTCTCCGGGCCAATACCCAACGCCTCCCTGAGCCACTTCCACAGTTGGCGCGGCCATCCCCGGGCTGCTGACTCCGAGCATCCATAGACCGAGACCCACGACGGTCAAACTCCAGATTCGCATCGGCACTCCCTCACTCCGTTGGTTGTTCGCTGACCGCCGCATTCTGGCACGCCAAACGGTGCCCGCGCATCCGCGTCGAAGTCGCCTTCCACAACACTGCCCACTTCTCCGAAGTCTCGCAAAAACGCCACGGCCATCCGCATTCAGCGCTTCTACGGCCGGACGGGCAACGGATCAGAGCGGCGGACCCACTCGAGACTCCCGAAGCCGGTCTGACATCGGGACCATTCTGCCCCGCGAAGCGCCTTGTCGAGAGATGGCAGCCTGATCG
>CALFAM010000016.1 GCA_937948815.1 uncultured bacterium | reverse complement strand
CCATGATGCCGTCGACGAAGCCCTTGAGACCGCCGATCTCCAGCCAGTCGTCGCCGAAGCCTCGCGGGATGCCGACGGCATCGAGCTCGGACCACTTGTCGAGGGTTGGCCGGGCATGGACCCGCACGGTCAGCTCGTCATGGGCGCGCAGGTGCTGGAAGACGCGCATCTGCTCGGGCGTGGTGATGTCGTGAATCGACGTGACGCCGAATCCGGCCAGCCGCTCGAGCGCCAAGCGCGCCTCGGCCAGGCGCTGCGCGAATGATTTCGCCGGTACCACCGCGCGCACCCGCTCTGCGGCTTCTGCCGTCAGACGACCGGTCAAGCGTCCGTCGACACAGTCGACACCGGGCCAGCCACATTGCGCGCCGGATGCGGCCAAGGCCGCGCCATTGGCCAGAAAGACTTCGCCGTCAAAACGCGACAGCAGGGCCGGGCGGTCAATGAGCACGTCGTCGATCAACGTGCGATCCGGCATGAAGCGCGCGTCGTGCGTGCCGGCGTCCGTTCCGGTCGAATTCTGGGCCCAGGATTCGTAGGCCCCCCAATCGCCGTCGAGCATCCAAGCGCCCGCGGGCAGGCGTTCGTGGGCGGCTGCCACCGCTTCGACAAAGGAGACCGCGTCGGACGCTGCGAGCAGATTCACGCCGAGGAGCAATGCACCGGCCCGGTTGAAGTGGGTGTGGTTGTCGATCAGCCCCGGCACCAAGAAGCCGCTCGGCAGACGTCGGACGGACGTCGCGGTGCCGAGGGCCACGACGGCATCGGCATCGCCGACCGCCAAGATGGAAGCACCGTCGACAGCCACGGCCGCAGCCGTCGGCGCGTCGGGATCGCCGGTCCAACCGCCGCCGGCCACCACGACCAGGTCGACCTCAGCCATGGCCGGTGCGGCCAGCAAGCCGAGCAGCAGAACCGGGACCAGGAGCAGGGCCGAGAAGGAGATGCCCGCCATGGATTGGGCAGACCGCGGCGGTAAGAAACACCCTCGGTAAATCGTTTGTTCCAATGTCATCGTCATGATGACGTCATGCTACCAATCACCAACGCTCACCCAGCAACGGAGATCAGCGACTACAATGCCCTCGATGCAACCTTCTCAATCGCCCCGCCGCATTCGCTGGTGGCCGGCCGTGCTCGTCTTGCTGCTGGCGGTGAGCGCGCTGGCCTGGGTCTGGATTTCGCCCGCCGACAGTCGACAGGTTCGCGTGATGTCGTCGATGATGGTCGGGGCCGTCACCTTCCTGCTGCTGATCGCATGGATGCTATTTGTCTCCGGGCTGCGCTGGTGGCAGCGGCTTGCCCTCTTCGCGGCCGCCATCGCCGCGATCGTGGGCCTGGCGCTCTCCCTCGAAGTTCGTGAGGTGTCCGGCGACGTGGTTCCGCACCTGTCGTTCAAGTGGACCAAGCGCCCGGACGAGCGTCTTGCCCAGGACCTGCCGACGGCCTCGACCGCAGCGGCACAGCCTGCCGGATCAGCCGACACGACCGCGACGACCGGCAACGACTTCCCGCAGTTTCTCGGTCCTCATCGCAATGCGACTGTGCCCGGCGTCACGCTGGCGCGTGACTGGAGCACGCAGCCGCCCGAGGAAGTCTGGCGACGCGAGGTCGGCGCGGGCAACAGCGGATTCGTGGTCGCCGGTGGCCTGGCGATCACCCAGGAACAGCGCGGAGACGACGAGATGGTCGTCGCCTATGACCTGCTGACCGGCGAGCCTCGGTGGAGCTACGCCGCTGCCACCCGACACGTCAGCCCCCTCTCGGGCGACGGGCCGTGCGCCACCCCGCTGGTCGCCCCACAGGTCGAAGGCGGCACGGTCTACACCCTCGGCGCCACCGGTCACCTCGCCGCCATCGACCTCCACCAGGGGACCGCGCGCTGGACGCGCAATGTTCTCGAAGAGGCCGGGGCCAAGAAACCCGAGTATGGCCTCTGCACGTCGCCGCTCCTGGTGGTCCGAGACGTCACGGAAGCGTCGCCGGATGACGATTCAGAAGGCGAGCAGCGCACAGAAGTCTCCGTGGTCGTCGTGACCGGTGCCGGCGGTGACGCGTCCCTGGTCGCCTACGATGCGGCGACCGGCGACCCGCGCTGGGCAGCGGGCAACTACCGGGCGGGCTACGCCTCGCCGACGCTCATGACTCTCGGCGGCCGCGACCAGATCGTGATCTTCCACGGCGGGAGCGAGAACCTCACGCCCTCCCGCGATGTCACGGGACATGCACTGGATGGGCAACCGCTCTGGCATGCGTCGTGGCCTCGGGTCCAGCGGACTTCTCAGCCGGTACCACTGCCTGGCGATCGCCTCTTCGTCTCCAGCGGCTACGGCGCCGGCGCCAAGGTCTTCGACTTCGCGGCCTTTGGCCAGGAGGCGGCGGCAGGCGACGAGAGCTGGGCGCCGCCAGTGGTCTGGGAGAACACCAGTCTGAAGGCCAAGCTGACCCAGGTGGTCTACCGGGACGGCTATCTGTACGGGCTGGACGACGGCATCCTCGTCAGCGTCGACGCCGAGACGGGCGAGCGCGCCTGGAAGCGTGGCCGCTACGGCCATGGCCAGACCCTCCTGGTCGGCGGCGAGCTGCTGCTGATCTTGTCCGAGAAGGGCGTCGTGGCCCTGGTCGAAGCCGTGCCCGAGGCCTACAACGAGCTCGGACGGTTCGACGCCCTCGATGGCCGCACCTGGAACACACCGGCGCTGGCAGGTCCGTACCTGATCGTCCGCAATACGCGCGAAGCCGTTTGCTACCGCCTACCCCTCGGCTGACCCAGCGTGCCCTCGGTCGAGCGCGGAGGCCGCGCGCAGACGACGGCAGACCTCGAGACCGCTCGCTCTAGATCAGGCCGACCACGGCGAGCACGGCCTGAAAGCGTGGCTCGTCGCGGAGGCCGTCGAGCCGGGGGTCGACCGCCAGGCTCACGAGGTCGGTTTCCCGAATTTCGGCGGCGCGCTCGAGATAGTGGAGCGCAGATTCGGTGTTGCCGAGGACGGCATGATCGAGCGCAAGATTGAAGGGCGATTGCCCGCTCTCCGCCAGCCTCTGCTCGGGATCCGCCAGGGAGGCGCGCAGCAGCCCGTCGATCCCATCTTGCTCGGCAATGGCGCGCAGGGCTTCGACCTCGGTCGCGTGCAGCCGCTCCAGTGCGACCACGCGCAAGAAGGCGGCGGCCGCTTCGGCGTCGTCGCCGCGGACGATGTGGATCCACTTGAGGACGTCCCAGGCATCCAGAAAGTCGGGATTCAGGTCGAGCGCCCGTTGGCAACGCGCCAGCGCCGCATCCTCGCGACCGACGACGAACAACCGCCAGCAGGCATCCGCATGGACAGAAGGTGACAGCGGATCGAGCGCCAACGCTCGGTCGAGGGCGGCCACGGTGTCCGCGGCGCGACCTTGGCTTGCATGGAGGCTGGCAGCCATCAGGTGGGCCAGGGACAAGCTCGGGTTGAGCGCCACGGATCGATCCAGCTCGCGGGCAGCCATTTCGAACTGCCATTCGTAGTGGAAGGCCAGCGCAGCCCGGACGAGATGGGCCTCGGCAGAAGCGGGGTCGAGGGCCAAAGCACGATCTGCGGCAATCGTGGCGCGCGACAAGGCATCGGCCCGGCTGGCGTGGTCGTAGATGCCCAGAAGCGCCCAAGCCGATGCCAGGCCGGCATGGGCCGCTGCGACATCAGGCGCTTCGACGATCGCCGCCTCGAACGCCTGGGTGGCGCGGCGGAACCCGACCTCGGTTCGCTGCCCCAAGAAATAGTGTCCCTCGAGAAGGCGCTCGTGGGCTCGGCCCTGCGGTAGCAGCTGCGACGCCGGCTGTGGAGCCTGGCTGGCCAGCGCTGGCACCAGTTGCAGCGCCAGCGCAGCACCGACTTCCTCGGAGATCTCCCGCTCGAGTGCCATGAGCGAGCCCATCTCGCGGTCGTAGGCCGCACCCCACAGCCGCGTCTGCCCGGCGGTTTCGACCAGCGCGACCGTGATGCGCACCGCACGGCCTTCTCGCTGCACCGAACCTTCGAGCACGTAGTCGACATCGAGCGCTTTGGCGATCTCGGCGACCGCCTGCTCGCGACCCGCGGCGTCAGCCTGGTACGCCATCACCGACGTGCGGGCGATCACGCGGAGGCGATCGGGCGCCAACCGGCCGAGCAGCAGAATCAGCTCCTCGGTGAGCCCGGGCGCCAGAAAGACATGCTCGTGCCTGGCAGTGCCCACCGTGGGATCCGCGCTCAGATCTGTGAAGGGCAGCACCGCGAGGCGCAACACCGGAGGCGGTCCGGCTTCGATACGGCCGCGCGGGGGGAAGGCGTGGGGCAGGACCAACCACGCGACGAGCAACACCAGGCCGAGGGCTACTGCGGCAAGCATCGCGCGCGTGCTTCGTGAGCTCGGTGTGCGCGCCGCCGCGGACGTGGCTGGTGCCGCCGGGGTCGCTAGGTCCGCCGGGGTCGCCGCATCATCCACCTGCTCCACCTGCTCCACCTGCTCCACCGGTGCAATGAAGCGGTACCCACGCCGCGGCACGGTGGCCACGAAGCGCGGGTTGGTGGCCGGATCGCCGAGCGCCTCGCGCAAGCGACCGA
>CALFAM010000015.1 GCA_937948815.1 uncultured bacterium | reverse complement strand
ACCCGAGGTCTCCTCGATCGCCTGCAGCTCGCGATCAATGAAGTCGAGCCCGGCCTGCTCCACCGGATAGTCTTGACGGAAGAGGTAGCGACTGTTCTGCCAGACGATTTCGGCGTCTTCTGGCAGCTCACCATCCTTCGGCCGGCGCTGGAAGATCATGTCCGCCGTGATCTCGACCTCGAAGTTGTCCGCCAAGCCCGTATTGTCGAAGGTTACCGGACGCAGCCGGAAGGATACGACCTTGCCCCGCAGCACGGCATCAGCCTCCGCCTCATCGTTGACCACCTGGAACCGCCGACGGGTCACCAACTCATCGACCAGGGCTTGGGTCAGGATCTGCTCGACCTGCGCCCGCTGCGTCTGGTTCTCGAGCGTGGCGACGTGAATCGTACGGATGTCGTCGGGAATGTTGCTGCTACGGCCGACCAGGTTGTACCCACAGGCGCTGACCAACAGCGCCAGCGACAAGGAAAATAGCAGCGGGGCGAAGCGACGGATGGAGCTTGGTAGGGAACAACAGTTCACGGCGATCCTTTCCGAGTCACAGGCGGTTCTAGACGGGTGCGCGTCGTGGGCGCCGGCAAGTACAACGCCTTGCGGACCGGCCCGGCGAGCTCGACCACCCGCTCCACGACTGGCAGGCCGGGGAGCATCAAACGCAGAGTATAGCGGCCCGGGTCGAGGCCGATGAAGGTGACGGCCCCGTGGTTCAGGGAATGGACCAACCGTCGCCGGTCGCTTTCCAGAATGGCAGTGCCGGCATGCTGGTCCTGCACCTTCACACGCAAGGCTGCCGCCTGCTGGCGATCGGTGTTTCGGCGCGCCGTCACACCCACAGGCGCCGGCGGAAAATGATCGACGGGCGTACGACGATCCTCCCGCTCGAGTAGCAGCCCCTCGAGCCCCACCGACGGCGCAACCAGCTCACTGGCGAGGCGAACGTAGCTTGCCGGAACATAGTGATGGCTGGCCAGCGGGTCGCTGTAGATCCAACCCCGGTCCGCGAGCTCGACCTCGATCCATCGGTGGAATCCCCGGACCGATCCATCGCCCGCGGCAGGTTCGACCACGTAGCCGGCCACCTCTCGAGCGGGAATGCCCACCGAGGAGATCAGGGCAACCGCCAAACGTGCGATCCCGGTGCAGTAGCCGGAACGGCGCTCGAGCACGGCTTCCGGTTCCTGGGACTGGCTGCGATCCAGGGCGTAGTCGAGGTGGCGCGCCATCCAACCCAGGATGCGCGAAACCGCTTCGTACTCCGTCTCCGCACCGACCGTGACCGAGCGGGCCACGCGAGAGACTGGCGTCGGTTCGGCGACCTCACGGGGCGTGCGAAATGGCGCTCGACTGGCAATCGGGTCGAGATGGCTGGTCACTTCGACCTCGCCGTTCTCATCGACCCGCAAGCGGTAGCCGACATTCTGGTAGGGCTCGACCTGCGCGCCAGCCGGGGCCAGGATCCGCGCCCGGTCGCCACCCTCCACCGCGACACCTGGTCGGTCCGCGGCCAAGGAAGCAACCGCCGTATCGCTCCAGGCAAGCGCCGTCAGGACCATCAGGACGCATCCGAGCGCCAACCGCGGTAGCCGTAGGGGGATTCGCTCTTCGGCTCCTACGCTGGCGTCGCGCGTAGCAAACCAGCCTGGGTTCACGAATCGCCTCCGACAACGGGCTGCGCCTTGTCCTGCTTGGCTGCCTCGCGCGCGGCCTTGAGCACACCGTCGAGCAGGCCGTTGATGAAACGGCTCGAGTTCTCGGCCCCGAACTTCTTGGCCAACTCGATCGCCTCGTCGACGATGACCACCTTGGGGACGCCAGCGCCGTGAAGCATCTCGTAGATCGCGACCCGCAGAATGTTGCGGTCGATGGTCGGCATGCGCTCGAGGCGCCAGTTCTCGGCGTGAAACCGGATCCGGTCGTTGATCTCGTCGCTGTTTCCGAGAACGCCTTCCACCAACTTGGTGGCATAGCCGAAGGCTGCCTCTCCCTCGGCACGCAGGTTCGGCGTCACGTGCGGCGGCGATTCGTCGTCATCGGCCGGCGGCGACTCGGTCTCGCGCAGGTAGTCATCGAGATCGAAGCTACCAAAGATCTCGTCGCGCTCGGCACGACCGACCTCGAGCTGGTAGAGCATCTGGACCGCCATCTCGCGGGCGCGACGCCGCTTGCCTGGCGGCTTGTTCGGAGCCTTGCGCTTCGCGCCGGCAGTACTTTCGGCCATCATGCTCGCGCGCTTTTACCTTGAGGGGTCTCAGTGCCTTCAGGGATCGGAGCGCCCTCAGCGGTCTGGGCACTGTCATGAATCTGGGCGAAGACACTGCTCATCTCGATCGCCGCGAGGGCTGCTTCCCAACCTTTGTTGCCAGCCTTGCCGCCCGCTCGCTCTTCGGCCTGCTCGGAGGTGTCGCAGGTCAGCACACCGTAGGCCACTGGCACGCGGTGCTCGGCGGCCACGCGGCCGACGCCCTGGGTGCAGCCCGCACAGATGAATTCGAAATGCGGCGTACCGCCTCGGATCACGACTCCGAGCGCGATCAGCGCATCGAACGTACCGGTTCTGGCAAGCAAGTCGAGGGCCTGGGGCACTTCCCAGGCGCCCGGCACCCGCACCACCTGAATGGCCTCGTGGCTACCACCGTGCCGCACCAGGCAGTCGATGGCGCCGGCGAGCAGTCGATCAGCGATCCGTTCGTTGAAGCGGGCAGCGACGATCCCGACGCGCCTTCCAGAGGCGTCGAGCGTGCCCTCGATTCGCGAGACTTCGGTCATCATGGCCTCGATTGCTCGTCAGCAGCAGGAGTCGTTGCCGAACGCTTGCTGGTGCGGTACACCGGAGCGTCGGACAACCTGCGTGAGATCCGCAGGGTGAGCACCTGCGATGCTGTATCGGTGAAGCACAGAGATCCTGGCGCTTGGGGTACCCGATGCATGACTCGCTCGGGCTACAGAGATTTTGGTCGGGACGGCGAGATTCGAACTCGCGACCCCCTGAACCCCATTCAGGTACGCTACCAGACTGCGCCACGTCCCGACCGCCGCGCATTGTACCTGCGTCTCCCGCTGGTGTCGACTGGAAAAGTAGGCGGAAAGCGTTCAGGAAGACTCGAGAGAGGCGAGAATCGCCCGGGCCTGGGCCAGGGCATCGACGATGCCCGTGCGAAGCTTCTTCGTCTGGGCAGCAGCGGCTGCGCTTTTTGCCCCTGCCTTGCCGCGCTTCGATGCTGGCGCTGCCGCGGGAGCCGCCGCAGAGGCTGGTTCTGCCGTGCCCGCGCGCTCCGCCTCGATCCGCTTGCGGGCCCCCGCGATGGTGTACCCCTCGTCGTAGAGAAGCGTGCGGATCCGTCCCAGGAGCTCGACTTCCTCAGGCGAGAAGGAACGTTGCGCACCGCTCGCCTTGGACGACTTGAGAAACGGGAACTCCGTCTCCCAATAGCGAAGGACGTACGGCTGGATGTCGAGCTGCCGACAAACCTCGTTCTGCTTGATGCTGCGCTTCTTGGCCATGCTGAAGACGGGGCGGATGTGACCGGTCTCGAGACCGATCAGAGAGCTCCGAAACCGTGGGCAGTATAGGAGATAGCCACCAGAGCGACAAGTCGCCGGCGCGCTGACCAGCTCACTTACGAGGCCGGATGATCAGGCGGATCGGCACCCCTTCGACATCCAGCACCTCGCGCAGCCGATTCTCCAAGTAGCGCCGATAGGAGTCCGTACGGTCGAGGGTGCGGTTGGCGAAGAGAATGAAGGTCGGTGGCCCAGTCGCCACCTGGGTGGCGTAGAAGAGCTTCCAGTGCCGATGTTTCTTGGTCGGTGGTGAGTGGGCCCGAACGGCTCGCTCGAGAACCCGATTGAGCTCACCGGTGGTGATCTGCGTCCGCAAGCGCACCAGTCCCTCTTCGATCCAGGGCAGCAGCTTGTCGATGTGGCGCCGGGTCAAGGCCGAGAGATTGACCCGCGGCGGATTGGCGCACAGGATGGCCAGCCGCTCCCAGCTCTTCTCCAGGTGCTCCCGGGCGTCATCGCTCATCAGATCCCACTTGTTGCACACCACCACGACGGCCCGGCCGAGCCGCCACGCCTCCCCGGCAATGGCCATGTCGCCGGTTCGGATGCCCTGCGCGGCATCCACCACCAAGACCACCAGGTCGGCGCGCTCCATCTGTCGGCGGGCGAACATCACGGCCAGCCCTTCGGCCGCCCCCGACACCTGGCTGCGCCGGCGAATGCCCGCAGTATCGATCAGTCGATACTGGCGATCACCATGGGTGAGAACCGAGTCGATAGGATCACGCGTCGTGCCAGCGACCGGTGAAACAAGCACCCGCGGCGCGCCGAGCAAACCGTTGACCAAGGAAGACTTACCGACATTCGGTCGGCCGACGATGGCGATCGCCGGCAGGTCGTCGTCGATTGCGGGTACCTCGTCCGGGGATGGCAAGGCGTCGCGCAGAGCATCGTGGAGCTCCGAAAACCCAAGCCCATGCTCGGCCGAGACGACGACCACGGCGCCGAGGCCGAGTTGATAGAACTCACCCCATCCTTGTTGCGCCGCGTGGGTGTCGCCTTTGTTGACCGCCACGATGGTCGGCTTGCCGAGTGGACGGATCGCGTCCCACACGCGCTCGTCAGCAGTCGTCAAACCTTCGCGGCCGTCGACCACGAGCAGCAGTGCATCCGCGGCATCGACGGCAAGCATGACCTGGTCGCTCAGCCCGAGCGGATCGTCACCGGGCACCAGGCCTCCGGTATCCACCAGCTCGACCTGGCCGGCATCCGGCAGCGTGAAGGGTGCGGAGATGCGGTCGCGGGTGACGCCGGGAAGATCGTGCACAATGGCCTGGCGACGACCGACCAGCCGATTGAACAGCGTCGACTTGCCAACGTTTGGCCGGCCGATCACCGCTACGGTCCCGAGTTGGGCGAGACGAGGCGCCTCGGCCACCTGCCGATCGTGTTCGGCTTGCGCCTCACGCGCCAGCGCCTCGAGTGCCTCGGGGGTCGGCGTCAGACGCTCGGCCGCGGCCTCGGTTTCCGACGAAGAGTGGTCTGCAGACGCAGTGCCCGCATCGTCGATAGAAGGTCGTTCACTCATCGTGCGCCGCTCATTGATGTTCCGTCATTGCTGTTCTGTCTCGGTGAGCTGCCGGAAGACGATCCGCCACTGCCCACCATCCAGCTTGAGCTGGTAGCGAACGCGGTACTGGGTGTTCGGATAGCTGTACAGCACGTGATCGGACCCGATGGTGCGCAGCTCGATGTCCCAGACTTCCGTGGTGAGCACATAAGCCGTGCTGCGGGCAAGGCGAATATCGTCGAGGGTGAGTTGTTGAATGGCCGAGACAATCCGCTCGCCGCGCGCCGCCATCTCGTTGACGCGCAACTGGACGTGAGCCAGCTCCTTGGGGACTGCGACATCAGCGAGGTGAGAAGGGTCCATGTCGTCATAGGCCAGTGCGAGCTGAGGAAGGTACGCGTCGAGCGCCGCCCGGACCTCGACCCGAACCTCCTCGACGTTGAGGCCAACAGGGCCTTCGCAGCCGTTCAGGAGCAGCAGCAGCAGCGCGAGCGCGGACCAGGTCAGGGCTCGGGTGCGTGAAACCTTCGAATTGGATCGTGGGCCAGGCATGGGCGCGGAGTGTAGCAGCGTCATACCATCTTCGACCGTACCACGCGGACGCCAGTTCCCCATCGACCGCAGTCGGCAGACCCGCGCACGATCACCGATGCTCCACCGTGACAGCGTTCCCACGATTGACAGTCCTCGACGGGTTCTCTACAATCCGCGCTCTGCGATGACGGCTTGGCCGACACTGCAGATCCGTACCTGCGAAAGTGGCGGAATTGGTAGACGCGCTAGATTCAGGATCTAGTGGCCGCAAGGTCGTGGGGGTTCGAGTCCCCCCTTTCGCACCACCCTCCCTCTCCATCTCAGCATCGCGTCTCGCGCCTTTGTGCGCCTGGATTCCTTGACGAGGGTCATGGACCACGGAGCCATGAGCGATCGCTGACCGAGCACGCCCGGCGACAGCTCCTCCGATGCCGTGCTCGCTTTAGCCACGCTTCCGCGTTGCCGCAACGGTCTAGCGACCCGGAGTGCGTGAGAGGCCATCGGGAAGGCGTGGCACAGGAAGCTGCTGGCCTGCTGCGTTCGGCGCGGCGGCGCACGCGCTCATGCCGGCTTGTTGGCGCCCTGCTCGATGATGAAGCTGACGATGGCGTCGACCGACGACAATGCCTCCGCCCCGACTTGCTCATCCTCGATCGCCAGCCCATAGGTCTGTTCGAGGGCCAGTACGATCTCGAGGGCATCGATCGAGTCGAGCCCGAGCCCCTCGCCGAAGAGCGGAGCCGCAGCGTCGATCTCGTCAGGGGCAACCTCGAGCCGCAAGCGCTCCACCAGTAGCCGCCGAACCTCCCCTTCGAGGCTGGCGCGGTCGAGCGTGGCGCGCTCGGGCTGGGCTTGGTTGGTCGCCTCAGTCATCATGGCGGCGGATCGTAGCACGCTCTTTCAGGCCGACGCGGGCGACCCGCTCGGGCTCCTCGGCATGCTGAAAGGTCCGGCCGAGCGCCTCGCGAATAGGCTGCCAGGCGCACGCGGCCAGAAGCTCGTCGAAGCGACGCGCAAACCGGCGTCGCCCCACATCGTGAATCAACCGTGCGCGCCAGGGCAAAGGGCCAGGCGTCGGCCGGTCGGCGATCTCCCATGGGTGTGCGTTGAGCACCGGAAGGCCCCCCGCCGCCACGGTCCTGCGCGCGGCGCGCACCAGTTGCTGGTTGCCAGCGAGGCGGGCGCACCAGCCAAAGCCAGGCACCCGCAGCCGCTGGCTCAGAAGCAGCGGTGGCACAGCCAGGAGCGTCGGCCCGTCGGGGTGGCCTTCTTCGTCACGATGCGGGGCACGAGCGTGGTCCCCAGCCCAACAAAGGCGCGAGGGGCGCCGAGGGTTGCCGAGCGCGCCGACCCCGGGGCTGGCGACCAGCGAAGCGTCGTAGCGGTAGCCAGCCTCTGCCAGAGCTTCGAGGCGCGGATTGTCGGCCCTGCGCAGGGACCACTCCGGCGCACGGAAGCCGTTCACCGCCACACCCGAGGCATCCTCCAGGCGCGCCTTGGCCGCCACGGCATCGCGTTTGAATTCCGCGACCGAACGCCAGTCGGCTCGAAAGTGAAGCGTGCCATGGCTGGCGATCTCGTGCCCCGCCGCGACCGCTCGACGCAGCCAGGAGCCAAGATCACGGTCGACCGTTTCGGCGAGCACGAAGAGCGTGGCGCGGCATCCAGCCTGGGCCAGACGATCGAGCAAGGCCGGCGCCAGGTGATGGAGCTCGCGCGGCAAGTCGGGCCGATGCTGGGGATCGACGTAGGACCGCACGAGGCAGGTGTGGTACCACTCCTCCACGTCGATCGACAGACCGAAGCCGAAGGGGCCCTCGATCGAATCGCGCCGCACCAGCCTCGTCTCACGGACGATGGGAGGCCTCACGGACGCCGAGCGTAGTACGATTCCGATCGGTCCCCTGGGCGTCCGGAATCGCTCGCAAAGGCCGGTCCCGGGCAGAAACTGAGTCGGAATGTGAGTCGATCTGGGTTCTCATGAGCGCGCGTGACGATATCTCGTCCCTGACCATCAACCGCTTGTCGGTCTATCTACGCTGTCTACGACGCCTCCACTCCGAGGGTACCGAGAACATTTCGTCCGCGGATCTCGCCAGCCGCTTTCATCTGTCGGCGAGTCAGATCCGCAAGGATCTCGCCCATTTCGGAGAGCTCGGCATTCGCGGCGTCGGCTATCGGGTCGACGATCTGAAGGGCCGGCTCGAGCAGCTGCTCGGCCTCGACGCGGAGCATCGTGCCGTCATTGTCGGCGCCGGCAACCTGGGTACCGCCCTCGCGCGTTTTCCTGGCTTTCAGTCGAGTACCTTCCGGGTCGTCGCGCTCTTCGACAACGATCTGGCAAAGGTGATGGCAGCCCAGCAGCAACCGTCCGACAGCGCCCCACCCCTCTTCCACAGCAGCGAGATGCCGTCACGGCTGGGAGCCCTCGGCGCACAACTCGGTATCTTGACGGTACCCGCCCATGCCGCACAATCCAACTACGACGTCCTGGCTGACAACGGCATCTCGGCGGTCCTCAACTTCGCGCCGCTGAGACTCGACGAGCGGGACTCGGTCCCCGTCAAGACCGTCGACATCCTGATCTTCATGGAAGAGCTCGCCTTTCTCCTCCGCTCACGGGCAGACTAGTGCCGACTACGAACGATAGTTGGTGAACTGCATGTCGATTCCGAGGTCAGCCGCCTTGAGCATCGCGATCACCTGCTGCAGGCTGTCGCGATCCTTGCCCGAGACGCGGACCAGGTCTTCCTGGATGGCGGCCTGAACCTTGAGCTTCTCGCCCTTGATCAGCTTGACGATCTCGCGCGCCTTGTCGGTGGGAATGCCGTTCTGCAATTCGACGGTCTGACGCACGGTGTCACCCGCCGCGGGCTCGGCCGTGCCATAGGTCAACGCCTTGAGCGAGACGCCACGCCGCACGAGTCGCTGACGCATGATCTCGTCGACCGCTTTGAGCGTGTAGTCATCCCGCGAGGTGAGCGTCAAGGTCCGCTCCTTCTCTGAGAGCTCGATCGTCGACGCGCTGTTCTTGAGATCGTAGCGCTGCTGGACCTCCTTGAGCGCCTGGTTGATCGCATTCTTGACCTCGGCGAGGTCGACCTGCGAAACGATGTCGAAAGAATTCTGTTTGGCCATGTTCCTCTATCTCCACGACGCGCGGCGCGGTGGCGAGGCCACGGCCGGCGCGTCGGCACAGAAGTTGTTCGAGAACCGACCCTACACCGACCGGGCGCCGTTCTGCGTGCCGATCCACCCGCTCAAGCGTCCGGCAGGACCTTGCCCGGATTGAGAATGTTCTGCGGATCGAGGGCTTGCTTGAGGCTGCGCATGACACCGACCGCCGGGCCGTGCTCGGCCTCCATCCACACCCGCTTACCGATGCCGACGCCATGCTCGCCCGTGCACGTTCCATCCATGGCGAGGGCCCGACGCACCAGGGACTCGTTGAGACGCTTGGCCTCCGCCAGCTCCTCGGGATCGTTCGGGTCGATGACCATCAGGAGGTGGAAGTTGCCGTCGCCGACGTGGCCGACAAGGGGCACCGGGAACGAGGCCCGGTCGGTCTCTTCCTGGGTAACCCGAATGCACTCGGCCAAGCGAGAAATCGGCACGCAGACGTCGGTCGAGAGCACGCGCGCGCCGGGCCGCAGCGCCAGGTCGGCAAAATACGCCTCGTGCCGCGCGCGCCACAGCGCTTGTCGCTCGGCCGGGTCCGTGGCCCAGCGGAATGCCTCTCCGCGGTGTTCGCCGGCAATTCTCCCCGCCGCCTCTGCGTGCTCTTCGACGCCGCGTGTCGAACCGTGGAACTCGAAGAAAAGCGTGGGCGCGACCGGGTAGTCGAGGTTCGAATGGCGATTCACCGCTTCGACCTGCAGGGCGTCCAGGAGCTCGACTCGCGCGACCGGGATGCCCCACTGAATGACCTCCACCGCGCTGGCCACCGCATCATCGATGGTCGGAAACGCGCAGACGGCTGACGAGATGGCCTCCGGCAGGCCGCGCAAGCGCACGGTCGCGCGCGTGATGACGCCGAGTGTCCCCTCGGAGCCGACGAACATGCGCGTGAGGTCATAGCCGGAGGAGGACTTGCGCGCCCGCGACCCAGTCTCGATGACCGTACCGTCGGCCATCACGACCTGGAGAGCCAGGACGTTCTCGCGGATCGTGCCGTAGCGCACGGTATTGGTACCCGAAGCGCCTGTGGCAACCATGCCGCCGATCGTCGCATCAGCTCCAGGATCGACGGAAAAGAACAGCCCATGGTCCGACAGGCGTTTGGCGAGCGCCTTGCGCGTCACCCCGGCTTCGACCGTGGCATCGGCGTCCTCGGGCCGCACCGCGATCACGCGGTTCATCCGCGTGAGGTCGAGGCTGATGCCACCGTTCACGGGCAGGACATGACCTTCGAGCGAGGATCCGGCACCGAACGGGATCACCGGTACACCGGCGCCACCACACGCCGCCACGATCCGACTGACCTCGTCCGTCGATTCGGGAAATGCGACGGCGTCCGGCTCTTGCGGCGCCAGGTACGACTCGTCGCGGGCGTGCAACCCGAGCACCGAACCCGAAGTGACCAGCCGGTCGCCGAGAAACGAGGCCAGCTCGTCGATCAGCTGGTCGGGAAGCGAACAGGAACGATCAGACATCTGGGCAGCCTCCATGAAGCGCCCAGCGTACACCCCCCAAGGCGCGTCTGATCCCTGACAGGAGGCACGATCGTGGCTCTACCCTTCCTCGCCCTCGAACTCACACTCGAAACAAGAGCGGTAGCAGTCGCTCTCAGCGAGATCACAGGTGTCCAGGTCGGCTTGGCGTTGGGCCTGGCAGAACGCCACGGTGTGGGTGCCGCCGGCCACGCAGGCAGCATAGGCATCCTCGGCATCTGCCGCGCAGGTGTCGTAGACGTCGGGGCACTCGTGACACGGTACCGACGACGAGGCCGCCTCCGCCGGCAGGCCGACGAGGCCGAAACCAGTGACGGTGACGGCGAGCAGGGCGAGCATCAGCAAGCGAATCTTCATGGAACGATCTCCTTGTTCTGGTCGGTGGCCGCTTCGGCGCACCGTGTGGACGGATCCAGCAACGGACACATCAGGCAGAACGAGGAAATGCGGAAGCGCTTGTCATCTTTCTTCTTGCGGGCTCGATCGAAGTGGTCGATCGGCGCAATGCCGGCTGATCTGCTCAGGCTTTCCCGCGCACGACCTCAGCCAGCTTTTCCAGGCTGTCCGCCACCACGGCATGCCATGGATGGTCGGCCGGCAAGGTCGCCTGGAAGATCGCCCGGGCCGCACGCAGCTCGGTTTCGGCTTCTTCGATTCGGCCGAGGTCGCGCAGTACGCGTCCGAGGGTGAGGCGCAAGGTTCCGGTCGACGCGTTGTCAGGACCGACTTTGGCCGCGAAGGTCTGCGCTGCTTCACGAGCCAGTGGCTCGGCTTCCGCCGGACGCCCAGCGGCCAGCAGCACGACTGCCATGTTGTGCAGCGTGGTCAGCAGATCCGGATGGTCCGCATCCAGCACCTGTCGCTGGATCGCCAAGGCTTCGCGGTAGCGCGTTTCGGCCAGGTCATGCTGACCGCGCCCGCGGGCCAGCGCGCCGAGGTTGTTGAGCACTGTCGCCACCTGGAAATGCGGCCGCCGATAGACCGTCCGGTAGATCGCGAGCGCCTGCTGGTAGTGCGCCTCACTTTCTTCGAAACGCTGCTGCGCGGACAACGCCGACGCCAGGTTGTTGTGGGCCGAGGCGATCCAGACGTGCTCGCTGTCCATGAACGGCCGCCAGACCTCCAGCGCGCGCCGGTAGAAGGTCTCGGCCTCGTCGAACCGGCGTTGTCCACCATGGATCAAGCCCATCAAGTTCAGGTTGAGGCCGACCGCCGGATGCTCCGCCCCGAAGATGTCGCGGCGCAGAGCGAGGGCTTCTTGTGCCAAGGCCATAGCCTCGTCATATTGCCGCTCGGAGTAGTGCAAGCGGGCAAGCCCGTGCAGGGTCGTGGCGATCGATGGATGGCGGTCGCCGTGGATCTCGCGCTGCATGGTCAGCGCACGCTCGTAGGACGCCTCCGCTTCCCGAAAATGCCCACGCTCGACCTGCACCAATCCGAGGTCGTGATGAAGCGCCGCCAGGCGCGGATGCCGGTCACCGTAGACCTCCTGGTAGATCGCCAGCGCTTCTTCGTAGTGGCCCTGCCCGACCGCGGACCAGCCGCGCTCGCGGGCGAGATCGCCCATGACGGCGAGACTGGCCGCGACCCGTGGATGGCGCGCGCCGTACAGGCTCCGGGCCTGCTCGAGGGCCTCTGTCAGGTGCCCCTCCGCTTCGTCGAATCGACCCTGCCGGGCCGCGAGCTGGGCCAGACCCGTTAGCACTTCGGCGTTTACGGTGTCGCCGCTGGCCGTCCGGTTGGCAATGTCGCGGGCGCGGTCGAGCAGGCGTCGTGCGTGGCCGAATCGCGCCTGCTCGCGGTGTACCGCCGCCAGCCGCACCGAGATGGCGGCGACCGTGAGCGACTGAGCACCGTCGCGGGCACGCGCGATCGCGATCGCCTGCTCGAGCTGTTCCCGTGCACGGCCGTAGGCGCCGAGGTGGAAGTACGCCCACCCCATGGTGGACATCATCTCGGACTGCACCTCGAGCTTGCCTTCGAGACGCTCCGCCAGCTGACGGGCGCCAACATCGAGGAGCTGACGAGCGGTGACGTCCTGGCCGCGCAGGTGCTCTGGATAGAGCTCGAGCAATTCCGGGTTGGCGTGGAACGACTCGGGATTGGACAGGTCGAAAAGGCTGACCAGGAACTCCGAGGTCGCCTCGGACCGCGCCTTTTGCTTCAGGATCTCGTCGCGTTGCAGCAGCAACATGGCGACGAAGACCAACAAGGCGACCAGGCCGGAGCAGGCCGCTGCCGCTGGCCATCGATGGCGTCGCAAGAACTTGCCGGCGCGATAGACAATCGTATCCGGCCGGGCCGCCACGGGCAGGCCGCGCGCATGCCGCTCGAGGTCTTGCGCGAGATCTTCCGCCGAGGCGTAGCGGCGGCGCGGATCCTTGCTCAACGCCTTCGCGATGACGGTGTCGAGATCACCCTCGAGCCGTCGCCGAAGCCGCAGAACCGACGACCCACGGAGGTTGGCCACGGTCGCCGCGTCGCCTTCCACCGCCAGGGCCGAGCAGCGAGGCGGCACCCGCGACTTGGCGGCCTCGACGAGCTCCTCGGGGGAGGCCCCCAACATCCGCAACGGTCGATGCCCGGAAAGCAGCTCGCAGAGCACCACGCCGAGGGCATAGACATCACTCGCCGTCGTGATCGGAAGATGCAAGATCTGCTCAGGGCTGGCGTAGTCCAGCGTCATGGGGGCTGCCCCCTGCGTGGCACCGCCGACCGGCACCCCGTATCGCTCGACAGATCCCTCAGCAGGCAACAGCTTGGCGACCCCGAAATCGAGAAGCTTGGGTTCCCCATCGCCGGTCACCATCAGGTTTGCCGGCTTCAGATCCCGGTGCACGATCAGGTTTTGGTGGGCGACGTGAACGGCCCGGCAGACCTTGACGAAGAGCTGCAGTCGGTCATCGAGGTCCAGGCTTCGTTCGTCGCAGTACCGATCGATCGGCTTGCCCTCGACGTATTCCATGACCAGGTACGGGCGACCATCGGCCGTGGTCCCGCCGTCCAGGAGCTGGGCGATATGTGGATGCCGCAGGTCGGCGAGAATCTGCCGCTCACTGCGAAAGCGCTCGACCAACTCATCCGTCACCAGGTCGGGACGTACGACCTTGACGGCCACTTGCTGGTGATAGGCCTCGTCGGCGCGGGAGGCGAGGAAGACGGCACCCATGCCGCCATGGCCGAGGTACTGCTCGAGTGCATAGGGACCGACCCGGCGGCTTCCCAACTCACCGGACGCGCTCAGCAAGGGGTCGTCTTCCGGGGGCGTCAGCTTGGCAAGCGGCGCCTCCAGAAAGGTCTCTGCGTCACCCAGGGAGCGCAGCAGGTCGCACGCTTCTTCGTAAAGCGCTGGTTCGTCACCACACGTGGCGAGCAGATAAGCCTGCCGGGCGTCGGGCGGTTGATCGACGACTTGGTGAAACACGGCACGCAGCCGATCCCAGTCGACCGTGCTCATGCGGACACCACACTCACGCTGCCCTCCTGATCACGTTGCTCCTCCGATCGCACCGGTCGATGACGCGCCCCGGTCAGACCCGCACCGAGCTCATGCCGGTACCGCGTAGGTGAGCTGCCGAAACAACCATGCCTTGGCCATCGCCCAATCCCGACTGACCGTCGCCTCGCTGACCTCCAGACACGCCGCCGTCTCCTGAAGGGAGAGCCCGGTGAACGCCCTCAGCTCGACGATCTGGCTCTGGCGGCTGTCGCGGGAAGCCAGACTGGTCAGCGCTTCGTCGAGCGCGATGAGATCGACGATTTGCTCGCGTCCGGCGTCGAGAGATTCGTCCAGAGACACCTTGGGCATGCCCGCTCCACGCTTCTCCGCAGCCTGGGCTCGCGCGTGATCCACCAAGATGTTGCGCATCGTCTTGGCCGCGAAGGCGAAGAAGTGCCGACGATCGGGCCAGTCACCATGGCAGCGACCGACCAACCGTAGGTAGAGCTCGTTGACCAACGCGGTGGGTTGCAAGGTGTGCCCGCTCGGCTGCCGGCTCATATACGAATGAGCCAACCGCCGAAGCTCGTCGGTCACCAAGGGAAGCAACCGCGCAAGGGCTTCGGAATCGCCCGCACCCCAACCGTGCAACAGGGCTGTGATGTCTTCGGGTAGATCGGTTTGACAAGAATTCTGGTCCATCTCGTTGTCCTATCCGTAGTGTACGCAACCACGCAACGGCAGTTCAGCCACACCACGCTATCGAGGGAATTCACCGTGCATGATCCGCATCCGACCCTGTCAGGCTCCATTTCGGCCCTCGTGGTCTCGTTCGTTCTGATGATGGCGAGCATGCCAGCGCAAGGCAGCGAGCACGACACCATGATCCTCGTGCCGCGTAACACCCCATCGCTCACCATTCCCAAGTCCTCGCTTCCCTTCGGTGGAGACAACTCGCCGGAGGTGACCATCGTGTCCTGGTCCAATCCGTCCCGCGGCACCCTGGCCGAATCGGCCGCAGCCTTCACCTATACGCCGGAAGACGCGTTTCGCTTCAAGGGCAGTGACAGTTTTCGCGTCAGGTTTCTCTCGGAGGACAGCCTGAGCACGGCAACGGTGTTCGTGGTCGCAGACCTGGGCCCCGGTGACGACGACGGCAATCCCTTCGGCGAGACGACCGCCGGCGGCGATACGGTCTTGGTGCTGGACATCGGCACCCGTTGGTCGCCCACGGCGCCCCTCGCCATTGGCCAAACGCGCCTCTCGGAGTCGCGGGAGCTGCTCCGCGCCGTCGATCAGGAAAACAACATCCGCTTCGACCTCTGGCTGATCGATCACTTCGGGGGTGAGCTGATCTTGCAGGCACGGGCCTTCGAGAACGGCAACGACGTCATCATGCTGCCGCCCGCAACCATCTCGGAAAATAGCGCCGTGATCCATCTCGATTGGTGGGCGTCGCGGAGTGGGGCGAGCAATGGTGGGCTGCTCGTCCGCTACAACGATGTCCTGGTCTCTCATGCGGTCGGCCTCGACAACGTCTTTCACGAAACCTTGCGCTGGACCCAGGTCGAGCCCAGCCCGTCCGTCCTCGATGCCAGTGTTTCGATCCTCAGCACGTATGAACGGACCGCCGCCGTACCGATGGCGTTCCCACCCCGCTTCGCCGACAGCTTCGAAGACGGCCTGCTGGAAGCGTGGCTGCCAGGGCGCGCCACCGGCCAGAACGAGCCCGATCCATCGGGTGTCGAGATCGTGGCCCATGCGGCGTCCGATGGCGGCCTGGGTCTCCATGTGGACCTCGCCGCAGGCGTCGGCAGCACCCTACGGGATGAGTCACCCGGCGCTGTCGAACGGTACCGTGCTCGCTTCGATCTGCGCACCGACGCATCGTGCCCGGGCGCTGCGGACCTGAAGGCGGAGAGCCACGTCGTCCTGCTGGCTGGCTTCGATGCCTTCTCGGGCCACACGCTCTTCGAGCTCGGGATCCTCTTGGCCGAGGGAGGTGCGTTCCATGTCACCGTGCGCAGTGTCGACGATGCTGGCATCTGGCACGAGCACACCCGCCCGATTGCCATCACAGCCGGCGCGACCCTCGATCTCGAGTGGTGGGCTGCCAAGTCGTCGCCCTTCTTCAAAGGCGGTCTGGCCCTACGCGTCAATGGCACTGAAGCTCCCTGGCCGTCCTTCTCCCTGAACAATGTCGAGCAGCGTCTGGGCAGCGTTCAGTTCGGCGCGGTGTTTCCAGACGCCGGAGCCAACGCCGTCGGCCCTGACACCGGATCCAGTCGCCTCGAAGGAAGCATCTGTCTCGACGAATTCGAAGCCTGGTTCTAGTGCGGCCTCAGCGCCATGGCGCACGAACGTCCGCACCGGATGTCCATGCGACTTGCGTCGGCACCCTGTCAACCACTTTCCTGGCAGACGAGCACGCGCTGCTCGCATCTGCCTCCACCCACTCGACCGAGGAGACAAGAATGATGGATACCGACTTCTCACCCTCGCTGCGGGCCATTCTGATTGGTTTTACCATCGCCATCGCCATCGCCATCGCGCCGGCGCCCGGCCGCAGCGATGACCAACACATTCCACCTTCGTCCACGAGCCAGGACACGACGGTGCTGATGGCGCGCAACGCGGTCGATATCAACATTCTCAAATCGTCCCTGGCGGCTGCTTCACAAGGCGGGCCACTGACCATCTTGTCCTGGTCGCAGCCGACCCGCGGCAACCTGACCGAGACGGCGGGTCACTTCACCTACGCCCCCAGCGACGCGTTTCGAATCCAGGGCAGCGACAGCTTCCGCTATCGCTTCTTGACCCAACAAGGGGTCGATACCGCAACGGTTTTCCTGGTGGCGGACCTCGGCCCCGGTGATGCGGACGACGGCAGCCCGGACGGTGAGACGACCGCGGGCGGCGATACCGTGCTCGTACTCGACATCGGCGACCCATGGACGCCCGACCCGTCGATGCCCGATCAAGGATCGCCGTTTCCGACTTCCGCGGAGCTGCTCTGCGCCCAGGACCAGGACGACGTCGTCCGCTTCAAGGTACTGCTCAGCGAGCTGCCTGGCGGTGAGCGGCTCCTGCAACCCCAGGCGTTCGAGAACGGGAGCTGCGAGGTGTCCTGTTCCTGCGGCCTTCCCTGCGACTGCGACGGCCTCGTCGCGCTGGCACCCGTCCCCCTCACCCAGGGCAGGCACACCATCTACCTCGACTGGTGGGCGTCCGTTCGCGGCGCCCGAAACGGCGGCCTGCTCGTCCGCGACAAAGACCAGCTCGTGGCCCAGAGAGTTGGCCTGGCCAACGCCTTCACCGGCGGCCTTCGCTGGACCCCGGATACGGTCAGTCAGGCAATCCCGTCGGTGCAGCCGGCCGCCGCGTCGTCGATCGAGCGTTCGTTCGAGCGCTCAGAGGGTATTCCCATGGCATTCCCGCCGGGATTCGCCGACAGCTTCGAGGACGGCACCCTCGATGCTTGGCAGCTCGCGGGGCTCTCGAGCGAGAACGGCGCACGCCCTGACGGCCTCGTTGTCAGCGCCGATGCGGCAACAGCGGGGAGTCTCGGTCTACGAGCGAGCCTCGCGGCAACCGGGATCAACGCCACCATGCTCCATCCGACACCAGATCGTGTCGCCCGCTACCGAGCCCGCTTCGAGGTACGCATTGACTCGGCATGTGTCGGCGCCGCGGCCCTGCAAGGCGAGAAGGAGACCATCGTGCTCGCCGGCATCGACGAGACCAGCGGCCGCCGCGCCTTCGAGCTCGGCATTCTGGTCGTACACGGTGGAACGTTTCGGGTCACCGTGCGCGCCCTCGACGATCTCGGCCAGTGGCGCAACTTCACCCATCCCGTGCCGATCAGTGGCCGGGCGATGCTCGATATCGAGTGGTGGGCGGCCTCCGAACGCGGTAGAGACAATGGTGGTCTTGCATTGCGCATCGACGGTGAGGAACGCCCCTGGCCGACCTTCGCCCTCGAGAACGCCGCGCAGCGTCTCAGCGGCGCAATCTTCGGCGCCGTCGGGCCAGGGCTGAGTCAACCGGGGAGCATCTGCCTGGACGAGCTCGAAGCCTGGTTCTGATCAAGATGCGCGCGGTACGATGGCATCGACATTCCTTTGGTGATTGAACCTCCTGTGCCCTACGCACGGTCAAGGAGCGACCATGCCGAACGTGTTCGATGCCATCATCGTCGGAACCGGCCAAGCCGGCCCATCACTGGCGGCCCGGCTCAGTCAGGCGGGCATGCGCGTGGCGATCATCGAGCGCAAGCTCGTCGGTGGCACCTGCGTAAACGTCGGTTGCATTCCGACCAAGGCGCTCGTGGCAAGCGCGCGTGCCGCGTTCGTTGCTCGCCGCGCCACGGACTTTGGTGTCGACATTGGCGGCCCCGTGCGGGTCGACATGGCCCGGGTCAAGTCCCGGATGAAAGAGATCTCGGGCAGCTCGAATCGCGGGGTCACGCGCTGGCTCGAAAGCCTCGAGAACGTCACGTTGATTCGCGGCCACGCCCGCTTCCACGACGCCCGCACGCTTGCAGTCGACGGTCAGCTGCTGATCGCCAAGCGGATCTTTCTCAATGTTGGGGGGCGCGCGCTGGTACCCGACATGCCGGGCCTCGACACCGTCGACGTACTCACCAGTACCTCCATGATGGAAGTGGATTTCCTTCCCGAGCACCTCATCGTGGTCGGCGGCAGCTACATCGGTCTCGAGTTCGCGCAGATGTACCGGCGTTTCGGTAGCCGGGTCACGGTCATCGAGCGGGGAGCACGGGTGATCAAACGCGAAGACGAAGACGTCTCGGAAACGGTGCACGAGGTGCTCGAACGCGAAGGCGTGTCCTTGCGGCTGAATGCCGACTGCACCGCCTTTGCGCGCCAAGGCTCCGGCGTCGCGGCCAACGTAACCTGCGACCAGGGGCCGCCGGAGGTCGAAGGATCACACGTGCTTCTGGCGGTTGGCCGTCAACCCAATAC
>CALFAM010000014.1 GCA_937948815.1 uncultured bacterium | reverse complement strand
TCGAACGCCACCGGCAGTGCGCAAGGCTTCTCGGAGTACTACGAGACCTGGCACATCTTCCACGGCCGGGAACGCGAGCGGGAGCGGTGGCATCCCGAAACGCTCACCGACATGGTGATCGATCGCCTGAGCAAGGGATTCGAGGGCAAACCTTCGCTGGTGATGGCCCACTACGTGCCACCGCACGAACCCTACGCCCCCGATCCGGACTTCGACCGCTTCGGCGACCCCGATTACGACGGCCCGGTGACCAGCGACAAGCACCAGACGCGTGAAATCTTCGGCGGTCAGATGTCGCTCGACGAGGCCGACCGCGAGGAGCTGATCTCGCTCTACGACGGCAATCTCCTGCAGGCCGATTTCCACCTGGGGCGGCTCTTCGATGCCTACCGGGAAGCCGGCATGTGGGATGACACCCTGGTCATCGTGACATCGGATCACGGCGAGGGCTTCGGCGAGCACGACAACCTCTACGGCCACAACAAGACGCTCTTCCGCACGATGATCGACGTCCCCCTGGTGATTCGTCCACCAGTCGGGGTGTCGGACGCAGAAGCCGATCCAGAGCGCTTCGCCAGCTTGACCAGCATTCCATCGACCATCTTCGGGGTGCTCGGCGAGCCGCCGGGCCCCGGTTTGCTGGGCAGCGACCTCCTGGCCTCACTTGGGGACGGAGCCGAGGCGGCGACCACGGCCCCGGAAGAGTTTCTCGTGGTGCAGCGAACCGCCCATTCGGACAACCCCTTCTATGGCCTGCGCAGCGAGCGCTTCTTGGCCACCGTTCGCGCCCGCCGCGCTTCGGCACTCTACGACCATGATGCTGACCCGGAGCAGCGCGAGGACGTTTCGGCGGCTCACCCATTCCTCTGGACCGGGCTGGTCTTGCGCATCGAGCGTGCCCTGGCCGAGCGTCGTGAGAGTGCCGCCGGCGCGCTCAACGAAGAAGACCGCAAGATGCTCGAGTCGCTGGGCTACACCGGCGGATGACCGTACCGACGCGCTCAGATCGTCCTTCGGGCCGCAGCTCTGACGCGGCGACTCGAAGCCGCGTCAGCAAGCCTCGGGCTCGCCGTAGAGATCTCTGGAGCCTCGCAATCGTCGCGCTCTTCGCGCCCGCACAGCTCTTCGCCATCGGTCCGCTGACGGTCTTCTTCGGCAACCCCGGAGAGCTGCAGCAAGGATTCCTCGCGGTCGCACCGCTGCTCGCCCTGCCGCTCTTTCTGAGCTGGCTCGCGCTCGTCGCCATCGGCCTGCTGCTGCCCGCACGTTGCGACGTCTTCTGGCGCGTGGCGCTGGCGACGTTGGGCGTGGCGCTCTGGCTGCAGGGCAGCTTGTGGGTGGGCCGCTACGGTGCCCTCGACGGCCAGGGCATCGACTGGTCGACGCAGGCCGGACGCACGCCCGTGGAGATGGTGATCTGGCTGCTGCTCCCCGTGGCGGCACTGCTGCTGCGCAAGAAGCTGGCGCCGATCGTCGGCATGGGCACTGGCGCGCTGCTCCTGGTCCAGAGCCTCGGACTGGCGGTATCGGCGCACAACCTGTCGCGTGAGGACGCTGCCGCACCCGCGGCGACCGAGGCGGCGCCGAGCAACCCAGCCCAGCCGGGGGGAGAGCCGCCCCCGGGGCTCTTCACGTTCTCCGCCGGTACGAACGGCTTGTTGCTCATTCCGGATGCTTTCCACTCCGATGCCTTCGCCGCGATCCTGGAGGAAGACGAGGCGGAAGCCCGCGCACTGAAGGCGCAATTCGAAGGCTTCACCTTCTTTCGTGAGCACATGGGGGCGTTTCCCAACACCCGGCCGAGCCTGCCCGCCATGCTGTCGGGTACGCGCTACGACAACGATGAGCCCTGGTCAGGGTACCTCCGGCGATCCCTGCAGGAGGGGTCGGTGATGACGCACCTTTCGGAGGCCGGATGGGAGGTCGACGTGGCCACCTTCGTCGGCTCGATCCTCCGGGGTCCGCTCACCCACCGGTTCCGGTTTCCGCGTCCGTTCGCGTCCCAGGACGAGGTTCGCTTCCACGAGTCGATGCTGCTGCTCGACATCTCGTGGTTCCGGCACGTGCCACATCTCTTCAAACCCTGGGTCTACAACGATCAAGCCTGGCGCCTGCAAGGACTCTCCAAGCTGGCACGCAACGTCCACCACGCGTCCAACGGCAAGGACTTCCTCGCCCACTTCACGGATCAGCTCGCCGTCGGTCGCGACAAGCCGGTGTTCAAGCTCGTGCACGTCGGCATTCCCCACAAGCCCGTCGTGCTCGACCGAACGTGCCGCTGGATCGGTATCCAGTCGGGAAAGCGCGACGACTACAGCGAGCAGGCGCGCTGTGCCGTGCGCTTGATGGCAGCGCTCCTCGAGCGCCTGCGGAGCCTGGATCTCTACGACGAGATGCTGATCATCATCGCCGCGGATCACGGTACCGACCTGCTGCCGCGCGCGTACGACGGTTCGCAGCCACCCTTGATCGACATGCCCTGGCTGGTCGGCCGCGCCATGCCCTTGTTGATGGTCAAGCCGCCACGCGCCACGGGGCCGCTGCGCGTCTCGGACGCGCCGACCGAGATCACCGACGTGCCGGCGACCATTGTCGCGACCCTCGGTGGCGAGGCCACCTTTGCGGACGCACCACGCATCCCGGGAACGTCGGTCTTCGACCTCGCCCCGGATCAGCCCCGCGAGCGACGATTCGACAGCTACTACTGGCGGCAGGTGACCAGCCGCGACGAGAGCCTACCCTTCGTCCACCGCCTCGCCGTCGACGGCCCCTTACGCGCGGCCAGCTCGTGGCACGATCGAGGCCGGGTCTTTCCGACCGGGCGTACCCTGCCGACCTCACGACTCGATGTGGGTGATCCGGACGCGCGCGAGCACCTTGGCTACGGCTGGTCCTGGCTGAATGACGAAGGCGCCACGCAGTCTCGCTGGATCGTCGGCGACCGGGCCGAGGTGCGGGCCTCGCTGCCGGCTTCGGCGGTGCGCGTGAGCGGGCGATTGCGCAGCCCGGGCTTCAACGATCCGCAGCAGGTCGAGATCTGGATCGACGGCGTCCATCTCGCGACATCCCAGCCGCCGGCGGATGAATACGTCGACATCACCGCCGACCTGCCAGCAGGTGACCGTCCGCCGGTCAGCAACATGACGATTCGCTTTTCGCGGCATCAGCGTTATGGTGACGACAAACGTTCCGTGGCCGTCCAGATTCAGTCGATCGCGTTCACCACCCTGGACCGATCGCCGAGGTAGCGCGATGTCAGGCAGTTTTTCCGGAATCTTCCAGTCCCCCGACGCGGTCTCCGATCCCGCCTTCACCCTGATCGGTGCGCCGTGGGATGCAGCCAGCACGTTTCGTCCCGGCACCCGCCTCGGACCACAACAGATTCGCACCATGGCCAGCTCGCTGTCTCCAGCGACGGAACGCGGCGAAGATCTCACCAGCCTGGGCGCGGTGGACGCCGGCGACCTCGCGCTCGGCACCCATGTCGAGAATGCCGAGGCGACAATCCAGCAGACCACGACCGCAATCGCGCGGGCGGGCAGCGTACCGATCGTGCTCGGCGGCGATCACGCGATCACCGTGCCGGCGTTTGCGGGCGTGCTCGGGGCTCATCCGGGCCTCGAGCTGCTGGTTCTCGACGCCCACCCCGATCTCTATCCCGACTATGAAGGCGATCCCTTTTCCCATGCCTGCGTCAGTCATCGAATCGCCCACCTCCAGGGTATGGCGGGGAGTCGGATTACCCAAGTGGGTGTGCGCGCCTCGAACCCTGGCCAACGTCGCCAAGCCGAAGCATTGGGCGTGGAGACCATCGGCCCCTGGGACCTGGCCGGCTGGCACTACGATCGCCCCGGACCGGTCTATCTCTCGGTCGACATCGACGTGCTCGATCCCGCGCACGCCCCGGGCTGCGGCAACCCGGTTCCCGGAGGTCTCACCAGCCGCCAGCTCCTCGACCTGATCCAGCATCTCGACTGCGAGATCGTCGCCATGGACATCGTCGAAGTGAATCCGCTGCTCGACGTCCACGGCAGCACTGCGCTGGCGGCGGTTCGCGTGGTCACCGAGGCACTCGGCCAGATGGCCCGACATCAGATGTCCAGGCACCGGACGAGCTCGGTCCGCCGGCCCAGAGAGTCGCGAGCATGACCATCGAGATCGCGACCTTGCTCGGCCTGCTCCTGGTCGCCATGGTGCTGTTCACCTTCGAGTGGTTGAGTGTCGATCTGGTCGCCCTGCTGTTGGTCGGTGCCCTGGTGGTGACAGGCATTCTGTCGCCGTCGCAGGCCTTTGCCGGCTTCTCGAGCGACATCATCATCATCCTGGCCTCGATCTTCGTGCTCTCCGGTGCCCTGGTGCAGACCGGCGCGACACGCTGGTTGAGCCGAGGGATCGATCATCTCGGTGCGCGTGGCGAACGCTCGGCCGCAACCCGGTTGATGGCGGTTTCCGCCACGGTCTCGGCTTTCCTCAACAACACCAACACCACGGCCGTGATGCTGCCCGCCATCGTGCGCTTCGCGCGCGAACGCGACATCAGCGCCAGCCGACTGCTGATGCCTTTTGCCTTCGCATCCATGCTCGGCGGCACCTGCACGTTGGTCGGGACCTCGACCAACGTGGCAGCGAGCGGCTTGCTGGAAGAGCTGGGACTCGAGCCCTTCACCCTCTTCGAGTTCTCGTCCATCGGCGTGACCGTGGCGGTGCTGGGCATCCTCTACCTGGCCACCTGGGGCCGCGCCCAGCTTCCGAAGTCGAAGGACACCAAGCTGACCGAGGCCTACGAGATCACCGAGTACATGTCGGAGGTCGAGATTGCGGCCGGCTCGTCGCTGATTGGCAGAACGCTGGCCGATGCAGCCCTTGGTGACCGTGGCATCCAGGTCCTTTCGATCCGGCAGGGCGACCGCGAACGCTACCCGAAACCGCTGCGGGTGCTGAAGGAGGGCGAGCGCCTGGTGGTCCAAGCATCGCGCAGTGCGCTACTCGCCCTGAGTGAAGACTCGGCCCTGCGTCTGGCCCCGTCTCGGGCGGCCTCCGGATCGCCCCCCGCGACCGATGTTGCGGACGAGCAAGCCGTGTCGGACGGTGAAACGCCGGACCAAGAAGCGCCTAGCGGCGAGCCCTCGGATGCCGACGCAACAAACGGCGAGCCACCCGAGCCACTCAGCGACAAGGCGATTCGCCTCGCCGAAGCCATCGTGATGCCCCACTCGACGCTCGCCGGTCGCACTTTGCGGAGCCTCGACTTTCGTGGTCGCTTCGGTGTCTCGGTGCTGGCCTTTCATCGCCGCGGGCACGCCTACCCCTTGGCGATTGCCGATCAGGGCTTGGAGGTGGGTGACGTCTTGCTGCTCGAAGGCGCGACGGACTCGTTCGGCTTGCTCGAACGCAGCAACGACATTCGCCTCCTCGGCGATCTGGGGCCCGCGGTTCAACGCCGAAGCCGCAGCCTGATCGCGGCTGGCTCGCTGCTCGCCGCAGTCGTTGCCGGCAGCACGGGCCTCCTCCCCCTGCCGGTTGGCTTCTTGCTCGCTGCCGTGATCGTTGTGGTCACGGGCTGTCTGACCTCCGAGGAGGCCTACAGTGCGATCGAGTGGCGCGTGCTGGTGCTGATCGCGGGCATGACCGCCTTCGGTGTCGCCATGCAGGAAAGCGGTGCGGCACAGTTCCTGGCCGATCGCATTGCCGAGAATGCAGCGCAACTGGGAACCACGGTCGTTCTGGCGGGATTCATCGTGCTGACGATGGCCTTGACGCAGCCGATGTCCAACGCCGCCGCTGTGCTCGTGGTTCTACCAGTCGCGGTCGAGACCGCCCGGCGCATCGGCGTCGACCCGCGCAGCTTCGCGGTCGCGGTAACGCTCGCCGGCTCGCTGTCGTTCATCACGCCCCTCGAGCCCGCCTGCCTCTTGGTCTACGGGCCCGGGAAATACCGCTTCCGTGATTTCGTCCGGGTGGGGCTTCCGCTCTCCGCCCTGGCCATCGTCGTTCTGTTGATCATGGTGCCGCGCATCTGGCCGTATTGATCGCGCGCCTTCCGGCGCGGGGGCGTTACCGGCACGCTCAGCGGATACCGGCGCCCATTGCCAACCGAGGTGGAACGTTGGTGCGCTCCGAGCACCCGGGGCTCACGCCCCGTCGCGGCGCTCCGGGTCGCCACCCCCGGGCTCTACGTTTCGGCCCCTCGCGGGGCCGCGTTCACCGATTCATCGTCGCGAGACCGGCCCCGCAGGGGTCCATGCGTGTAGCCCGGGGCTGGCGGGCGAGGCTTGCCGAGCCGTGAGCCCCGGGCGGTGCCCGAACCACCGGCACACCATCAGCGCCGATCAGCCCTTGCGCAAGCGTTCGACCTCTTCGTCGCACTGCTCTTGGATGCGCTGCCGCTCGCGCTGAAAGCCTTCTTCCTCTTGTTGGCGAGCGAGAGGGTCTTGAATCGACTTGATGCGCTCGCGATGCATGATCTCGCGTTCCGCGATCTTGGCCTCTGCACGCCGCCGGGCTTCGGCCATGGCCTCTCGCGTGGCGTCGCTCAGCGCATCCTCTCGGGGACGGTCGATCCCCTGCGCCTCCATTCGTTCGAGGGCTAGCTCATAGGCTGATTTCATGATCTCTCGCTCCGCTTGATCGTGGCCATCGTCTCGTTCGATGCACGTTATCAGCCTTCGGCGCTTCTCTTACTTTGCCGCGGATTTTGGTCTGGGATACCCTTCGTGCGCCCAGCGCTCGTTTGGCAGGACGATTCTCAGCCGATGAACGACGATGCCTGATGGCAAGGAGCCAGCCCTGGAGACCCAATCATGATCGCGGCAGAAAGGTTGACGCGACGCTACGGTGGGTTCACCGCCGTGTCGGACGTCTCGTTCTCCGTAGACGAAGGCGAGATCGTCGGCATCCTCGGCCCCAACGGCGCCGGCAAAACCACGACCATCCGGATGCTCACCGGCTTTCTGCCACCGACCTCGGGGCGGGTGACCATGGCCGGACGCGACATCGCTACCGAGCCGAAGAAGGCTCGACGCGAGCTTGGGTATTTGCCTGAGAACGTCGCTCTCTACCCTGAGATGCGCACCCGCGAGTACCTCGCCTACCGCGCCGGCCTCGAGGGCCTGCGCCGTCGCGACGCCCGAGCAGCCATTGGCGACGTGCTGGAGCGCTGTCTGCTGCGCGACGTCGAGCACCAGATCATCGGCACCCTGTCCAAGGGATACCGTCAACGGGTCGGCCTGGCATCGGCCATCTTGCACCGGCCCGGTGTCCTGATTCTCGACGAGCCCACCGTCGGCCTGGATCCCAAGCAGATCATCGCCATTCGCGAGCTGATCCGTGAGCTGGGGGAAAAGCGCACCCTGATGGTCTCCACCCACATTCTTCCCGAGGTCGAGCAGCTCTGCCACCGGGTGCTGATCGTCGACCGCGGCCGGATCGTCGCCGAGGGATCACCCGCCGAGCTGCGTGCCCGGGCACGCAGCAACACGAGTCTGACCGTCACCGTCCAGAACGCCCCCAGCGGCGCAGAAAATGTGCTGCGATCGATCGAAGGGGTGCAAACGGTCACTCGAGCCGATGGGAATGGGCAGTGGCACATCGAGTGCGCGGAAGGTCGCGACCTGCGAGCAGCGGTCTTCGAGACCGCGGTTGCCCAGAGTTGGGTCTTGCTCGAGCTGACCGAGAACGCGGCATCCCTCGAAGAT
>CALFAM010000013.1 GCA_937948815.1 uncultured bacterium | reverse complement strand
TGGGCTCGGCGCCACCTTCTACGAGTTGCTCACCGGCCGCCCTCCCTTTGAGAGCGACCGTAGTGTCGATCTGTTGGTGAAGATTCTGCAAGACGAGCCCGTGGCGCCACGGAAGCTCGACCCGTCGCTGCCGCTGGACCTCGAGACCATCGCGCTCAAGGCCATGGAGAAAGAGCCACAGAGGCGTTTTGAGTCGGCTCGCGCCCTCGCTGAGGACCTGGGCCGCTATCTCGACGGGGAGCCGATTCAGGCTCGGCCTTCCAGTTTCGGCTACCGCCTGAGCAAGAAGGCCCGTAAGCATTCCGGGGCGGTCAAGATCACCTCGGCGATCCTTGTCGGCGCGGTCGTGATGCTGGCCGTGGTCCTGTGGCGTGCAGAGAAGCGGCTGGACTATGAACAGCACTTTGCTCAGATCGGTCGAGACCTGACGTGGAGTCTCCGCGCCGTCTACATGAGTGCGCATCATGACATCCGGCCCAGTAAGGAGAAGGCGCAGACCCGCATCGAGCAGCTCGAGCAGGAGCTCCGGAGTCTCGGAAAGTTGGGACGTGCTCCCGCCCACTTCGCCATCGGCCAGGGCTACGCCGCCTTGCAGGAAGACGAACGTGCTCGTGAGCACCTGCAGGCAGCCTGGAGAGAGGGGTATCGCACACCGGAAGTTGGCTACTTCTTGGGCCTCGTGCTCGGACGTCTCTACGACCGGCGACTGGCACAGATTCGCCATCTCCGAGACGAGGCCCTGCGCCGGGAGGCGATCGATGAGCTTCGGTCGGGTTTTCGGGATCCGGCGCTGGAGTTCCTCGCCGTCGGCCGGGGTGTGGACTCTGTGGCCGTGGAGTACGTAGAAGCCTTGCTCGCCTACTACGAGCGTCGGCTCGACGATTCGCTTCACCAGCTGGCCCTGGCACGCGCCAAGCTACCGTGGCTGTACGAGACCTACCTGGTCGAAGGGCTGGTGCTCAGCCAAAAGGCCGACGATCTCAGGAGCGAGGGGGGAGATCTCGTGGAGGCCCGTGCGCTCTATGAGCGCTCTCGACGCGCGTATCAGGCGGCGATCGAGTCCGGAGGAAGCGACCCCCGAAGCTACCTGGGATTGTGTGGCGTCTTCGCAGATCTCATGAGGCTCGAGTTGCAGCGCCCGTCGGGAAGCATGGAAAGCTACCGCCAGGCTGCCTTCGAATCCTGCGACCAGGCCCTGGCGATCGACGGGCATCTGGCGAGGGCGCATCGGATGAGCGCCGGCGTTCGTAGCTTGTGGGCTCGCAAGGTACGACTCTCGGCTGGCGATCCTCTGCCGATTCTCGCCGCGGCCCTCTCGAGCGCGTATCGCGCCGTGGCCTTGGAGCCGGATCGGGCACCCGGTTACGCGGTGGTTGGCCAGGTCTTGGCCGAGCGCGCCGAGCACTTCAGCACCACGCGGACGGAGGACCCTCGGCAAGATATCGCCGAGGCGATCGACCACCTGGACCGCGCCCTCGGGCTGCGGCCAGGCAATCCTGTCTTTCTCAACAGTATGGGTACGTTGTGGTTCATGCGCGCCTCGTATGAGTACCGTCATGGCTACGATCCCGAGGAATCCCTGAATCGCGGCGTCGCGGCGCTCGAGTCCGCTCTGGAAGAGAGGCCGAGATCCTTCGACCTCCATCACAACATGGGCAATCTGCTCTCGTTGCGCTGCAACCAACACTTTGACGCTGGACTCGATTACAGCCCATGCCTGGAACGGACCGAAGGGAGCTACCGGCGCTCGGCCGAGCTCAATCCAGAGATGGATTGGGCGCACCTGGAGGTGGCCTCCGTTCGATCGCAACGCGCGATGCTTGTTTTCATGCAGGGTGGTGATCCCGAGCCTTTGCTCGCCGATGCCCAGGATTGGATCGACAGCACGCTGGCGATCAACCCGCAGAAGTCCGAGGCCTACAACCGGCAGGTCGCACTTCATCTACAGCACGCTTATATCGCGTTGTTGGAAGGGCAGAATCCCACAGCCCGTCTTCGTTTGGCAGATGAGGCCCTGGCGCGGGCCGTGAAGCTTCGCCCCGATGCCGTGATGCAGCATGCACGTGGCCTGGAGCGCGACATCCTCGCGCTGCGCTGGGCATTGGTCTCCGGTGAGCCGGTGGCGTCCGCTCTGGCGTCCGCTGATCATCACCTCGAGCAGCTTCTCGAGCAGCCGGTTCGTGACAGCTGGTTCTACCTCGTCACCGCGGACTACCTCGCCTGGAAGGCCTATGCCTTACAACGCGCAGATGTGAGCGCCGAGCGGGTGATCACGACTGGCGCGGAGCTGGTGGAAGACGCCATCGCGCACAACATTGAGCCCGTGCTGAACGTTGGCATGCGCGGCGTCTTTCAGCTGCTCGCGAGCAGCGAGGCCGAGCCGGACCGCCGCTTGTTTTTGCTCAAGCAGGCCGAGGCGAACCTTCTCCGCAGCGTCGAGCTCAATCGCTGGTACTCCCTGGACTTCGACCCCTGGCTCGATCAGACGCAACGAGCCCTCGGACGCGGACCGCAGGTGCCAAGCCCGCCGATGCGCCCGGAGGACTCGTGAATCCTTCCGGATCGACGCGACGGCCCGTTGATCGCAGGCCAGCCGCTCTCGTGTCGCCGTTTCGAACGCGGCGCCGAGCCTCAGCCGCTCTCTTGAAGCCCCAGCGCTTTCATGCGCCGGTAGAGCGTTGACCGGCCGATACCCAGCCGGTCGGCGGCGGCCGCGGTATCGCCGCTTTCAGCAGCCAAGGCCTGCTCAATGTGTCGCTGTTCGGTGCGGTCGAGAATCTGCTTGAGCGTCGGTCGGCTTCCCTCGATGTCTTGCACCAAAGCTGGTCGAAGGTGGCTGCTCTCGAGCAGCTCGCCTTCGCCGAGAAAGAGCGACGAGCTTGCCATCTCTCGTTGCAGCTCTCGGATGTTGCCCGGCCAGTGCCAAGCGAGAAGGGCGTCGAGGGCCGAACGGGAGATGCCCGCAAGATCCACTCCTCGCCGCTCAGCTTCCTTGGCGAGGAAGTGCGAGGCGAGATTCGTGATGTCGCTCTGCCGCTCGCGCAGCGGAGGGAGCTCGACCACCCAGCCAGCGATTCGATGGTAGAGATCGGCACGGAAGCTCCCGGCGCTCACCATCGTCTCGATGTCGCGGTTCGTGGCTGCGAGCACACGGACTCTCGCTGACCGCGGCTGCCTGGCGCCGAGGCGGAAGACTTCCTGTTCCTGCAGTACACGCAGGATCTTGGCCTGGGTTTCGAGGGCCATGTCCCCGATCTCGTCGAGGAAAAGGGTGCCGCCATCGGCCTGCTCGAACTTTCCGGGGCGCGCGTCCACTCCCGTTGCCACTGCCTGCTCGATTCCAAAGAGCTCGACTTCGAGAAGATCCCTCGGCAAAGCTGCGCAGTTGAGGGCCACGAAGAGAGGCTCGGGGCGGCCCGATGCCAAGTGCAGGTAGCGAGCGAGAACTTCCTTTCCCGTTCCGGACTCGCCTTGGATGAGAACGCCGACGTCGCCGAGTGCGACTTGCGCCGCACGACGGTAGAGCGTGCGAATCGCAGGTTCGAGGCTAGGCGGCGCTGGCATAGGCGGTGTCGCGGGCGGTGTGCGTGGGGGAGGCGGTGCGTCTGAGCGCCTCGCCAGGGCAAGGAGGGAGAGGACCGATTCCACGACAGGGGCGTAGGTTTGGGCCAGGCTTGGGGGAAAGAAGCTGGCGCAGATCTCTAGGTCGGCGTCCCGGCGACTGACTCTGCCCGCGGTTACCTCGCGTTGGGAGCGGGCCTCGAACCACACGGCCCGACCAGACTTTCGGAGCTCAACGATCTCCACCTCGAGGCAGGGAAAGGCTCGGAACAGCATCGCGCCCAACTGTTGGGCGACCTCGAGAACCGGTTTCCTGGCCCGAAGGTTGTCGAGGGCCTGCGGTAGATGACGGAGGGCGAAGTCTTCGAGGGAGTGAACGGACAGCGTCGTGCTGCCGCGAACGGCCGATGGTTTCTGCGGCGTCACAGACGGTTGAGGGCTGAGACTCACCGCGGGCTGCAGATCCCCGGCTTTCACCGTCTCGACCCAAGCAGCAACGCTGCCGAATGCGAGGCGGCTGCCGGCCTGCAGCCGGGTGGGGCCGTCCAGCTGCCGGGAATCCACCCGAGTGCCATTGCTCGAACCGAGATCCTCGATCGTCGCCTCGTCGCCGCTGACGCGCACCAAGGCATGGTGTCTCGAGACGGTGGGGTGGGGAAGACAAATCTCACAGTCCGACGCGGAGCCGACGTGTCGCTCTCCGGTTTCGAGGGCAACTTTGACGAGGCGTTGAGGAAGTTGGGCCACGAGACGCAGGGGCATGCCCAGCATTGTATTTCGACATCCAGTCACGGGTCGAAAGAGAGGCTCCGCCAAAACGGAAACGGGCGACCTCGAGGGTCGCCCGTGCTCCGTCTCTCGGCTTCGAGATCAGGGGCCAAAGAAGTGCTGAGTGAACTTCACGGCTTGCTCGGCGTCGAGGTAGCCGTAGCCCCAGGTCGTGAAGGGCGCGCGGTTCTGAGACGAAATGGCAAACAACCAGAAGAGGTCGTCGAGATCGAGGGAGCCCCCGGCGGCCTCGATAACCAGAGCGGCGATGGCAGCGGCGTGAGGTGCGGCCGCGGAGGTGCCGAAGAAGGTTGTTGGGAACCCGCCGTTGCCAGTCACCGATACGCCATCGGCGGCAGTGAAGTCCGGCTTGAACCGATGCTCCGGAGCGGGTGTCCCGTCGGCGGCGAAGAAGATCTTGGAGATGCCACGGCTGCTGAATGGCTCGATGATGTCAAGGCCAGGATTGGCAGTGCCGTCCTGGTTGTTGACCGCGCCAGTCGCACCGAGGGCGAAGGCGCCGTTGGCAGCAGCATGGCCGACTACGCTGCCCTCGGCGACCGTGTAGTTCTCAGGGGTCGTGATGGTCGAAGCAAGGTTCGGATTGGTGGTGATCTCGAGCCGGCGAGGGGTGCCGGAGTACAGGTCGACGACGAGGAAGAACGTCTCCGTCGCGGCGCTCTCGTTGACTGCCAAGACCAATTCGAACGCGCTGTCGTCGCCGTCCTGAGACGCTACGCCGATGAACCCGTTCGGGAATTTTCCGTTGGGATCTCCGGCAGGAAGGCCTCCGTCGTCGAAGAGGTAAAAGTCATAGTCGCTAGAGGCTCCTCCGAATGGCTCGGCCCATTGCAGCGCGGCGATGAAAAAGTTCTGGGGCGCGGTGGCGCTGCCAGCGACCAGGCCGGCCCAATGCGTGTCACTCGCCTGGCCCGCGGCCAACCCCCAGTCGTGGAGGTTGTTGCTCGAGTCCACGATGTCGGTATCGCGATAGTTGGCCTCGTAGTGGGCGTTGGCAGAGTTGCCCGCGGAGCTGAAGTAGGCGATGCCCTTGGCCGCGGCAGCGTCGACTGCGGTGGCCACGAAATCGTCCTGGAAGTTGCCTTCGAAGAGGTTGAAAACGTCATCGACGATGACGTCGCAGCCCTCGCCACCGAACGCGTCGTTGGCCAGCCAGTTGATCGCCGCCGCGATACCGGCGGTGCCAGACGTTGCTGAGCAGAAGCCGAGCTCTGCGCCAGGGGCGAGATCGTGCACGATCTCGAGCATGGCCGTGCCTTCCGAGCCGTTCTGGGATTCGAACGGGCAGACCTCGATGGTAGCCGGGAGATCTCCGGACGCCTGGCTGGTGTTGGCTCCTCGAATGCCGTCCGAGATCACGCAGGTGCGCACGCCCGAGCCGTCGACCCCAAAGTTGGCCCGGGCCAGGTCGGCGCCGTGGGCAGCATCCCCTTCCGAGCGCACGGCACCGGCACTCGAGATGTTGCGCAACACCGGTTTGACGCTATCGACACCGCTCACGGTCTGCAGCTTGGTGAGGACGGAGCCGATGCCGGCAGGCGGGCAGCTGACGACAAGGTGGCCTTCCTTGGCGAGCAGGACGTCGACATGTAGGCCGAGGGCTTCGAGCTCCTTGCTCACCGTGCCGGCATGGCCGGAGAACGCGATCTCGAGCTTGACGCTCTTGGTGTCCGCCTCGAGCACGGGATGGGGGCCTGATGCCTTCTCGAGGGAAGTCAGGAAGGGCCTCAGCGTCTGGCCGAAGGAGTCCGCGGCTCCGAGGGCCTTGATCTTCCTCTTGTCGTTTCGACGCTGGTCGATGCTACGCAGCATGTTGGCGCGAGCTTCGTCGGAGAGGTTGGCGACACTGGCTTCTTTCAGTTGATCGATGGAGAGGACTCGAGGTGACGGGCTGCCCTGGCCGAAGCTGGCCGTGGCCAGGATGCCTGTGGCGATCCAGGCGAAGACGGATTTCAGAGAGTGTGTTGTCTGTCGAGAGGTCATGAGCGTTTCCCTTTTCGTTCGTGTTTTCTCTTTGCGAGGCGACACACTCAAGGAGCAAGCGACGTACCAGCTAGGGGAGTCGCTGTATGTTGCTCATAAACGTTGACACAGAAGGGTTTGTGGGAATTTTCCGGAAATCGAAAGAAGCTGCTCAGATTCTCTCTTCAGAGAATTCAGCCGGCGTCTCAGAGGTTCTGAGACAGTCGTCACTGGTTGCGTGGAGGCTGCGTAAGAAGGTTTAGATACAGAGGCTTAGGGCAGAAGAGGGAGAAAGGAAGAGATTTGAGGCCGCACATTCTCATTGAAGAATGTAAATTCTTCGAAGTGGCTATGGAGTCTTGGCCAGGTGATCGCAGTCGGCCGAAACCTTGGATTCGCCTGAGGAGCCCTCATTGATGACGTGTCAGGCTCGCGGTCTAGTCCAGCCCTCTGAGGCGCTCCCCGTGGTTGTTCCATGGGGAGTGAGAGGCTCGCAGAGTGTCGAGGCTTCTTCGGAATCACCCATCGATTCGAAAATCAGCATGCGAGGCGACGCAGCCGGAGGAAACCCGGCCTCTACTCATTCATCCTCGCGCGCCGTGCGCGGTATCCATGGAGCTCGGGAGAGCCTGGGTCGAGCAGTTCGAGAGCCTCGACCATGGCCGCGATGCCAGCCTTGTTTGGAGCGTTGAAGAAGATGATGAGGCCGTCGCGGCTGCTTTGGTAGTAGTAGGCGAGCGATACAGCGGACCAGTCCGAGCCTCGATGTCCAATGAGGCGGTCATCCTCCAGATCGGTGATGCTCCACCCCAACCCGTAACCCACTCGCACTGGGCATTCGGCGTCTGGGGACTTCGTGCAGTCGATGTCGTCCTGAAGCCCTTGAATCGTCGCGCGGTCCTTAACGATTTGTGCATTCAGCCCGTCTCCACGCATGGAGGAAGTCATGAATCTCACGTAGTCGTTCACAGTCACTACCATGCTTCCTGCGGCGCCAAAGTCTCCTTCGCTCCTGCACCATCCTTCTGGCCGGCAGTAGTAACCGTGGAATGTGCCATCCGCATCCTGGGGCCTCGCGATGCGCGGGAAGCTCGCCTCTCGTACGCTGAGCGATACGTCTTTCATGCCGACGGGCTTGAACACGTAGGTGTCGGCGAGCTCCTCGAACGGCGTGCCAAGCTTCTTCTCGGCGTACCTTGCCAGGTACTCGAAGCCCTCGCCTGAGTATTCGAATTGGGCTCCGGGGTCGTGGATGAACCGGAGCTTGTTGTCGGCGCTGAAGAACCGCCAGTTCATGAAGCCAGCCGTGTGCGTGAGCGCGTGCCTCGCCGTCAGCTTCTGATGCCTTGGGTCGTCCTTCAGATCAGGATCGATCCAGTACTGCGATACGGACTCGTCGAGCGATAGCTTGCCGGCTGCGACGAGGCGTAGGATCGTCTCGGCGGTTACGGTCTTGGTCAGTGACGCGACGTCGAACATCGTGTGCTCTGACGCCGGAATGCCGGGAGATTGCTCCCCGTAGTGATGCTGCCAAACGACTTCGCCACGCTTGATCACGGCAACGCCCGCCGTATTGATCCCGTGCTTCGCGACGAGATCCCCAAAGGCGCGATCGATCTCTGGCGCTTGGTATCTCTCTGTCGGTTCGATGCCTGCTTTGCCAGTCGCACTCAGTGCGTAGTGGGTGCTTGC
>CALFAM010000012.1 GCA_937948815.1 uncultured bacterium | reverse complement strand
CACGGCGTCAAGGAGAACCTCGTCGCTCGATGCATCGAGTGGCCAGGCGTTCACGCTGCCAGCGCATTGATGAACGATCGACCACTCGAGGGCTACTGGCTCGACCGAACAGCCCAAAACCGTGCTCGAAATCAGAGTCTGAGCACCGGCGATCGATCCTTCGTCAAGCGCCAAGAGCTCACGTTCGACCCGCTGCCCTGCTGGGGACACCTCGCTCCCGACGACTACAGGGCACGCATCGTGGAAATGGTCGCGAGTATCGAAGCCGACGCTGCCGCCTCGCGGCGTGCGCGCGGCATCACGCCGCGAGGCACCAAAACCAGTCGGCGCCATAGTGCCGAACGGCGTTTCAACCGCTCAAAGCGCTCACCGGCTCCAGGCTTTCATGCCGCAAGCAATCGCGTTCGCCTGACACTCATGGAAGCCTACCGCTGGTTCGTGATCGCCTACCGCGACGCCGCGAGGCGCTGGCGAGCCGGCGACCGAGAGGCGCCCTTTCCAGAAGGATGCTTCCCGCCATCACCGCCCTTCGTCGGTCATGTTGCACGTTCATTGTCGTAGCGCCCCGCACCCATTACCGCAAACATCTTTGAGCAGCGAGCAACGTCGCGGGTGCACGGCGAATGGCAGACGTGCGTACTGTTGCATCCCATGACGTAGCGATGTGTTCGACGCGTGAGTATTCGCATGGCACCTATTGTCGGAATTTCTTCGCCGCCGGTGACGACAAACTCGCCCTGACCAAGTCGCTCGAGACGATCGGACAGCCTTCTCTCCTCTCCTGACCCGGCCACGAGCGTCGCGTGGCTCGATGGGGTCCCTCCTCGGTACGGCAAGGTCAAAGCCCCCGACTACATCGATTGCCCCGATCGGTCGCTGGGCAAGCTTGCACTGGTGGGTCACGATCGGACCCGCATCTTCATCGCGCGCACGCTTCGTCGACTGCTGGCGACGCAGCGATGGAGACGTTTCTTGAACGATCTCGACGACCCGTCTCATCCGCTCTCGACAGCACCCTCACAGCGAACCTCTATCGCGGTGATCAGGATTTCGAGACAGCGCCTGACTTCTCGAAACGCGCGCGTAGCTCCCACCATCGCTCAGCCGCGCCACATGACAGATGTCATCTCGATCTGTTGACGACCTGCACCGGCGCGCTGAAGCGCGAGTTGCGATCATGATCTCGGTGTCGACGCGCCTGACGGACGGACTGGAAGGCTGGACGCGACACGGGGACTTACACGGAATGAAGGATACGAAGAACACGAGCCTTCTCTCCCTTCCCGATCCGACCACGATCGTCGCGCGGCTCGATGGCGTCACCTATCGGTATGGCAAGGTCACGGCTCTCGACGGTATCGATCTCGCGATCGGCGCAGGCGAGGTCGTCGGGCTGCTCGGTCCGAACGGTGCCGGCAAGACTACGGCCATTCATCTCTTGCTCGGCTTGCTGCGCCCGAGCGCGGGCCTGGCCGCGACACTGGGGCATGTGCCCTGGTCGATGGCGGCGCGGACGCGGATCGGCGCCATGCTGCAGATCGCCAAGGTGCCCGACACCCTGACCGTGGCCGAGCACCTGGGCCTTGCCGCGAGCTACTATCCCGCGCCACGACCGATCGCCGAGACCATCGGGCTGGCCGGGCTCGGTGGTCTCGAAAAGCGCCTCTTCGGCAAGCTGTCCGGCGGGCAGAAGCAGCGCGTGATGTTCGCGCTGGCGATCTGTGGTGATCCGGACCTGCTCTTCCTCGACGAGCCGACGGTCGGGCTCGACGTCGAGGCGCGCCGGGAGCTGTGGCAGTGCATTCAAAACCTGGTGGATGCCGGCAAGACCGTCTTGCTGACCACACACCACGTCGAGGAGGCGGATGCCCTGGCCAGCCGGATCGTGATCATCGACCGCGGCCGCGTCCGCGCCAGCGGAACGCCCGAACAGATCAAACGCCGCGCCCTGGGCAGCCAGATCCGCTGCACCACGCGCACCGATACGACAACGATCGCGGCATGGGCTGGCGTCACCAATGTCGAGCGAGCGGGTAGCAGCCTACGCTTGATGACGGACCAGGCCGAGCCGGTCGTACGCCAGCTGCTCGATCACGATGCCGAGCTGGCCGACCTCGAGGTCACCAGCGCTCGGCTCGAAGACGCCCTGGTTGCCCTCACCCAGAACCACGACGACACAGCAAACGACCGAACAGGGGTGGCCGCATGAATGCCCTGAGCACGACGAGAACGCCAGCCGCGACACTCGATCATCTGAACGGCCTTCCGCCCACAACCCCGGGGGACCAGGCTCGGAGCCCTTCCGGGCGCCAGAACCACTTTCGCATCTTCGTTCTCGAAACTCGCGCCGAGTTGATGAAGCTGCTGCGCATGCCGGGCTTCACCCTGCCGGCGTTCGCCTTCCCGCTGATGTTCTACGGCCTGTTTGGCATCACCTTCGGGCGCAGCCAGCAGATCGGCCCGCTGACCATGGCTGGCTACTTGCTCGCCACCTACGGCGCGTTCGGCGTCATTGGGGCGAACATCTTCAGCTTCGGGGTCGGCATCGCCACCGAACGCGGCCAAGGCTGGATGCTGCTCAAGCGCGCCATGCCCCTGCCGCCGGTCATTCACTTCCTGGCCCGCATGGTCGTCGGCATGGCCTTCAGCCTGGTGATCCTGATCGGCCTTTTCGCCCTCGGCGGCTTTGCTGGCGGCATTGCCTTGCCCCTGGCCACCTGGGTGAAGCTGGCGACCTGGCTCACCCTCGGCGGCTTGCCCTTCGCGGCCTTCGGCCTCGCCCTTGGCTACCTTTGCGGCCCCAACGCCGCACCCGCGGTAATCAACCTGATCTACTTGCCGATGGCGTTTGTGTCGGGCCTGTGGCTTCCTTATGAAGTGCTGCCCGGCCTCTTCAAGACCTTGGCCCCTTGGCTGCCGGCCTTTCACCTGGCGCAGCCAGCCCTCGGTATTCTGGGGGCCGACACCCACGCGCCCGTGGCCCGCTCCGTGGCCTACTTGCTGGCCTTCACCGCGATCAGCATGGTGGTCGGAATCGCCGCCTACCGTCGTGATCACAAGACCTGGGGTTGATCGATGCGCAAACTCTTGATGCTGATCGCCGGGCTCGCCGCCCTGATCGCCTTCTTCCTCTCGCTGCCGACACCACCCGCCAACGGCGCTGCCACTGCGACCAGCCCCGAGTCGGCCATCGTCATTCGCAACGTTCGCCTCTTCGACGGCGTCGCGGTTCACGACGCGATGACCGTCGTGGTGGAAGGCGGCACGATCGCTGCGATCGGGCCCGCCCCGAGCGACGGTTCAGGTGGTGCGACTCGTGAACGTGTGGTCATTCCCGACGGCGCCGAGATCATCGACGGTGCGGGCAAGACGCTGATGCCCGGATTGATCGACGCTCACACGCACACCTGGGGCGATGCGCTCGAGCGGGCTCTCCTCTTCGGGGTCACGACCGAGATCGACATGTTCACCGACCAGGCGTCTGCCGCCAGCATGCGGTCGGAGCAAGCTGAGGGCTCCGTGCACGATCGTGCGGATCTCGTCTCGGCGGGTACGCTGGTGACCGCGGCGGGCGGTCACGGCACGGAGTACGGCATCACCATCCCGACCCTCGACGGGCCCGAGCAGGCCCAGGCCTTCGTCGACGCGCGCCTCGCCGAGGGATCCGACTTCATCAAGATCGTCTACGACGACGCCGGCGGCCACTGGCCGACGCTGGATACCGCGACCCTCCGTGCGGCCATCGAGGCGGCCCACGCTCGCAATGTCCTTGCCGTGGTGCACGTCAGCACCCACGAGGCCGCACGCACCGCCATCGAACACGGTGCGGACGGACTGGTCCACGTGTGGAGCGACGAGCTGGGGGCCGATGGCCTATTCGCGATGGCGGCCGAGAAGGGTGTCTTCGTCATCCCGACCCTGAGCGTCACCGCGACGATGGCGGGCACGCCAAACGTGACCCATCTCGACCAGGATCCGGCGATCGCGCCCTACCTGACGCCTGCCGAGACCGGCGCGCTCAGCCGCGTGATCGAAGGCCTACCCGTTCGCGAAGATCGCCTGGCCATCGCGAGCAAGGCCACGCATGAACTCGCCACTTCCGGTGTTGTGATCCTGGCCGGAACCGATGCGCCCAATCCGGGTACGGTGCACGGTGCCAGCATGCACGGCGAGCTGTCCCTGCTCGTCGAGGCGGGCCTATCCCCCATCGCCGCTTTGGCCGCCGCCACAGCCGAACCAGCCCGCGCGTTCGGCCTCGACGATCGTGGTCTTGTGGCGCCCGGACTGCGCGCGGACTTGTTGTTGGTCGACGGCGACCCGACCCGCGACATCACCCGCACCCGCCACATCGTCGGCATCTGGAAGGCCGGCCGCCGCGTCGAGCGGTCGCAGGGTGATACGGCGCTGGAAGGTCGAGTGAAAGCACCAGACACCGAGGCATTCGCCCAATTCGACCAGGACATCCTGGACGCAGCATTTGGATTCGGGTGGCAGCCGACCACCGACGAGCGAATGGGCGGAACGTCGACCACGAGCCTCACCCTGGTGTCGCCCGGCAGCCGGGACACCGCAGGCGCCCTGTTGGTGAAGGGTGCGATCGGTCCCGGTTTTCCCTTTCCCTGGGCCGGCGCCATGGTGTTCCCGGGCGAGCAGCCCATGGAGATGGTCGACTTCTCGGCCAAGCGCGAGGTGGTCTTTCAGGCGCGCGGCGACGGCGGCCGCTACCGCCTGATGCTCTTTGCCGAGAGCATCGGCCAGATCCCTGCTTCGACGTTCTTCGTGGCGAGCGAGACCTGGCAGGAGCACCGCATCAATCTCCGCGAGCTGACCCAGGATCTGCGCGGTGTTTGGGGCCTCGCCTTCGTGGCCGGTCCTGCTCAGGGCGACTACGCGTTCGAGATCGACGGAGTGTCGATTCGATGATTCGACGGAGTCTCGATCCGATGATCAGCGGCGCGGAGACGCATGGGAAAATGGTCCAACCAACCGCGCTTGGAGCTCGATGATGCGCCTATTGCCCGACAATCCTTCGATCTCGTGGACGCCCTACGCCTACCTGATCTACCTGGTGCCTTTCTTGGCACAGCCGGTGCTCGGGACGGCCACACTCGTCTCCCAAGCGCTCACCGCCCTGGGCCTCTTGGTATTTCTCGGCCTCTACTTTTGGGGTTGGTGGCTCGACGATCTCCGCAAGTTGCTGCCGATCACCGGCATCGCGATGCTGGGCGTCGCCTTCGCCGCGCACAACTTCGGGGCCGGCGTATTCTTCGTCTACGCCAGCGCCTTTGCGGGCGAATTGGTGCCCACGCGCCGGGCGTGGACAGCGATCGGTCTGCTGTCCGGGCTGGTCGGCCTCACCGCCGGACTGCTTCAGCGGAACCCGATGTTCTGGGTGCCGACCTTGGTCCTCACGCCCCTGATCGGCGGGCTCTGCCTACACGAGCGCACCATTCGCAGCGCCAACGCCCAGCTGCGCCTGTCGCGCCAGGAGGTCCAGCGCCTGGCGCAGGTCGCCGAGCGCGAACGAATCGCCCGCGACCTCCACGACCTCCTCGGTCATACGCTGTCGACCATCACCCTCAAGGCCGCGCTCGCAGCCCGGCTTGCCGAGCGTGATCCGGAGCGCGCCGCCGAGGAGATGCAAGAGGTCGAACGGATCTCTCGCCAGGCCACCCAGGAAGTACGCGGCGCCGTCAGTGGCTTTCGCAAACGCTCGCTGGCCGATGAGTTGGCGAGCGCGCGTACCACCCTCGATGCCGCCGGCGTCACCCTCGAGGTCGTTGGCGATCTGCCGTCTTTGGCTCCGCTGGAAGAAGCAGTTCTGGCGTTGGCTCTTCGCGAAGCCGTGACCAATGTCGTGCGTCACGCTCAGGCCCGCACCTGCAAGGTCGTTTTCGCCGTCGACTCCGAAAATCTGCGGGTCGAGGTGGTCGACGATGGCCGTGGCGCCCACGGTCCGGAAGGTAGCGGCCTGCTCGGCATGCGCGAGCGCCTCGCCAGCCTCGATGGCCGCCTGCAGCGCATCACCGATGCCGGTACCCGCTTGATCATCCGCATGCCGCACGGAGAAACGAGCAACGCAAGGCCATGACCGCTCCCTCCGAGACCAAGAAGCAAGCGTCCGGGACGCAGGGAACCGGTGAGAACACCATCCGGGTGCTGATCGCCGAGGATCAATCGCTGGTACGCGGTGCGCTTGCCGCCCTGCTCGCCCTCGAGCCCGACATCGATGTCGTGTTCGAGGCCGCGGACGGACGCCAAGCTCTCGCGCACATCACGGCCGCCGACCCGCCGCCCGATGTCGTGCTCACCGACATCGAGATGCCCCACACCACCGGGTTGGAGCTCGCCCAATCGCTCCAGGCACGCGGCCACCGCCCGCGGGTGATCATCGTCACGACCTTTGCCCGGGCCGGCTACTTACGGCGGGCACTCGATGCTGGCGCGGCCGGGTACTTGCTGAAAGACGCGCCGGCCAGCCAGCTCGCCGACAGCGTCCGCCGGGTACACGCCGGGCTACGGGTGATCGATCCCGAGCTTGCGGTCGCCGCCTGGGACGACGCCGACCCGCTCACCGAACGCGAACGCCAGGTTCTGCGCCACGCGGGCGAAGGGACGACCACCGCCGCCATCGCCACCACCCTCCACCTCTCCGAGGGAACAGTCCGAAACTACCTCTCCGAAGCGATCGGCAAGCTCGGCGCCCAGAACCGAATCGAAGCCGCCCGCATCGCCCGCTCCAAGGGCTGGCTGTAGAAGCGGCCGGATCGCACGGGTCGCGGCCGTTTCGACAAACGCGGTGCGCGTTTCGGTAACCACGGCCGGTGGGCGGCAAAGTTGGCGGTAACCAACCAGGAGCCGTCCATGAGCCATCCCGATCACGCCCACGACCTTCGTGGTCTCGCCCTGCTTCACCACGCGGGAGACAACAAGTCGACCGCCTTCACCCACGAGGAACGTGAGCGCCATGGCCTGCGGGGGCTGCTACCGGCCCAGGTGCACGGCATGGACGTCCAAGTCTCCCGGGTGCTGGGCAACCTTCGCCGCAAGCAGCTCGACATCGAGCGGTACATCTTTCTGAGCGCGCTCCAAAACCGCAACGAACGCTTGTTCTACCGCACGGTGATCGACCACATCGAAGAGATCATGCCGCTGATCTACACACCGACCGTGGGCGAGGCCTGCAAGGAGTTCGCGAACATCTTCCGAGAGCCCAAGGGCTTCACCATCACCCCGGGGGACCGGGGCGAGA
>CALFAM010000011.1 GCA_937948815.1 uncultured bacterium | reverse complement strand
CAACCGATCGAGCTCTTCGGTCAGCGCTTCCTCAGTCGGGGCGCTTACGAGATCCTTGAGATCCCAGGTGCTGACTTCGTAGCGGGGCATGGTGATAGCAGAGGTTGTAGACATCAGCGCTCCAGCTCATACGTGTAGCGGGTCGGTTCCATAGCAAGGCTGACGCTCGGACACAGCGCTCTCGACGCACCCTATCGCGGCTCGCGGTACCGGGCCGGGCTTGGTCGCTGACGAGAGGAGCCTATTCTACGCCGATCGGTCCGTCATGGCAGCCTTCCTGGCCGCTTCGGCGGTGAGATCGGCGCGAATGAAGCCTCGAACCGCATTGATCAAGAGTATGGCGTCCGCCTGCACCAGGTCTCGCGCGTGCAAGACGCGCTCTTCCAGGCGTCCACGAGCAAGCAATTCGGCGCGGTAGGTGCCAGCAAGCAAACCGCAGCGTTGCGGTGGTGTCAAGAATCGGTCGCCAAAGCGCAGCACGACATTGGCACGGCAGGTTTCTGTCAGCTCACCGCGCTCGTTGAAGAGCAGCACCTCGTCGGCGTCGGGGTGGCGGGCGATCGCTTCCTCGTAGCGTGGTCGATGGGTGGTCTTGTGAAAGAGAAAGGGATCGTCGCTCGCCACGGGACGATCGTCGAGGGCGAGAGACCACACCTCGCGGCCCGTACACGGAAACGCTACGGCGGTGACCGTGGGACGACCATTCGCGGCCACAGTGAGGCGAACGCGCTGCCGAGACGTTCGCGGTCCAGCGCCCTGGCGGCGAGCCGTGACCTCGTCGGCCGAGAATCGTTTAGCTGCCTCCAGGAGGGATGCGACCACCCGGGCTTCGTCGAAGGGACGGCCGAAGAAGGCCGCGCTGGTACGCAGCCGCTCGAGATGGCGGTCGAGGAGAAGATAGCCTCGGCGCGGACGCCAGAGCAGGGTCTCGAGCAGATCGAAGTCCGGCCGCGACGCGGTCAGAATCAGTGCTTTCGTTCGGCATTCCTCGTATTCGCGCGCAGCGTCGGAGTCCCAGACGATTCCGCCACCGGTTCCGTACCGGGCTGAGCGCCGGCTGCGGTCGACGGTTACCGTGCGGATCGCGACCGAGAAGCGGGCGTCCCCCCCGGGCTCGACGACGCCAATGGTGCCCGTGTAGAGACCACGCGGAAAGGGCTCCAAGGTGTGGATGATGCCCATGGTGGAGACCTTCGGCGCACCGGTGATGGAGGCACAGGGAAAGAGCGCGGTGAAGATCTCGCGTAGGGAAGCCTGGCTCTCGGCCACCACGGTCGAGGTCATCTGGTGGACGGTCGGGTAGGTCTCGACGGTGAAGATCTGCGGCACGGCGACCGAGCCAGCGCGCGCGATTTTCCCGAGGTCGTTGCGCATCATGTCGACGATCATGACGTTCTCCGCGCGCTCTTTCGGCGACGCGCGGAGCCGGTTCAGATGATCTCGGTCCTCGGCGAGGAAGCGGCCACGCCGCGCCGTGCCTTTCATGGGCCGGGTGATCAGGCGCTGCCCCTGGCGGCGGAAGAAGAGCTCGGGGGACGCGGAGCACAATGCCAGGTTGCCGGTGTCGACCCAGGCGCCCAAGGGAGGACGCTGGGCGCGGATCAGTCGGGCGAAGAGGGCGAATGGATCACCGTCGAAGGGCGCTTCGAGGGGGAAGGTGAAATTGACCTGATAGGTGTCGCCCCGCGCGATGGCGGCCTTGATCGCGTGCAGTGCAGCGTGATGTTCCGCCTGGGCGATCAACGGATGCCAGTCGAGGGCTGATGGCTCGCTCGCGCCGATTCCATGCTGCTGAAAAACCTTGTCGATCGCCACGCGCTCGGCGCGCTCGAAGAGCGCCCACCAGGCATAGGGAAGCTGATCGGCCGCGTGGGTGACGAGTGCTGGATCAAAAGCTGGAGAGGCCTCATAGGTCACGAAGCCGACCGCCCAGGCACCCGCTGCCGTGGCACGGCTGACGGCATCGAGCATTGGCGCCACTTCCGCGCGGTGGTCGGCGACCAGGATGTCCACCGGATCCTGGAATGCGATCCAGCTACGGGAAGCGTCAGGGCCGTCCGGATCGTGCAGCAGCGCCATCGGTGCCGCGGCTGGCGGATCCGGCGGCTTGGGCGGGCCGGCTTGTGCGGATACGACGCGACGCATCACGCCTCGCTTGCCACCGGCCGAGGGGCCACGGCCTGGCCGGGTTCGTCGGGTTGATCGGGCTGGGCCACCAGCGGCACGAGCAGGCGCGCATCGGCACCGCGTCGGTCGCGGCGGTTGGCGAGACTGAGTGAGCCGCCGTGAGCTTCGGCGATCTGGCGACTGAGCACGAGGCCGATGCCGGTCCCTCCCGGCTTGGTGGTGAAGAACGGAACGAAGAGGTTGGCCGGGTTGGCGACCCCTGGGCCTTCGTCTCGCACCCGAATTTCCACCGCCCGCTGGCGTCGTCGCCAGGACACCTCGACGGTGCCGTTCTGACCGGATTCTTGCTCGGCGGCGGTGCGCTCGAGGGTGGCGTCGACCGCGTTCTTGACCAGGTTGATCAGGAGCTGCTCGAGCTGATCGGGATCGGCCTCGGCTTCGAGGGGTGGGCCGGGCGCGACTGTGACATTCATCCGTGGCTCGAGCGCGACTGCACGTTGCACCAACCGGGTGACCGGTGTCGGCCGAGTCTGCGGCGGGGGTAGTCGAGCGAGCTGCGAATAGGCCGAGACGAAGCGGTCGAGCGACGCGCAGCGGTTGGCGATCAGGTCGAGGCCTCGCTCGGCATCGTCCCGCCATTCGTCGAGCGGTGTGCTGCGGCGAAGCACGCTGGCCAGAGCCTGGGCGGTCGACTTGATCGGTGCCAGGGAATTGTTCAGCTCGTGGGCGAGCACACGAATCAACCGCTGCCAGGCCTGCCGTTCTTCCTCGCGAAGCGCCTTCGACAAGTCCGTGAGCACCAGGAGCTGGTGCGGCTCGCCGGCTTCGCGAAAGCTCGAACACCGACACTGCCAGCGCCCATCGATGCCGGCAAAGCCCCGGTCGATGGTGCGGGCCGGCTCGCCGTCGAGCAAGTCGCCGAGACCGAGAGCTTCGGCCCCCTGACCGAGCAGGCGGTCGGCGGGGCGCACCATCAGCGCGGCACCGGCACGGTTGACCAGGCGGAGCCGGCGTTGGTGGTCGAAGGTAAAGACCGCGACGTCGATCGCTTCGATCACCTGGGCGAGCAAGGCGGCGGCATCGACGGCATGAAAGCGTTGAGAGCGCAGCAGCTCGCCGAGGGCGTTGATCTCGACCATCACCTCGCCCAAGCAATCGTCGGTGCGGGCCGCTCGCCCGCGAATCGAGTAGTCACCCTCACGCAAGGCTTCGAGCAGATTGGCGATGGTCTGGAGCGGAAAGATCGTCCGCTCGCGGACGGCGTTGGCGAAGCCGAGCCACAGTCCAACGATCAGCACGGTCAGGGTCCACTGCACTTTCGGCGTATAGGTGCCGGTCCAGAGCAAGGCAAGGGCGGTCACGGAACCGGGGGTGCCGGCGGCGAGGGCGAGCGAAAAGAGCCGTCTCTCGTGGGTCATGGTGCGTGACGGGCGTTTCGCCGGAATCGGATGGCGGCCGTGCGAGGCCAAAAGCTCAGGCGGCGCAGTGCCCGGCCCGATTCATCGCCCTCTCGAATCAGAGCTCATGCTTCTCGAGGCGTCGGTACATGGCGCTGCGGGAGAGGCCGAGGGCGCGCGCAGCGTCGCTGACATTGCCACCGAAACGAGCCAACGCCTTCTCGATCAGCAGCTTCTCGGCGTCGTCGAGGGGCATTTCGTCGATCCGGCCGAGGTCGTGGGCGGCAGGCTGGAGCCCGAGATCGCGGCCCTGGATTCGCTCGTCGTCCGCCATCAGCATTGCCCGTTCGACCACGTGGGCAAGCTCACGGACGTTGCCGGGCCAGGCGTGCGAGACCAGCGCCTTCATGGCATCAGCACTGAATTCGACCCCCTCGCGACGGTAGCGCTGCGCCAGCTCGGCAAGAAAGTGGTAGGCCAGTGGCTCGATGTCCTCACGCCGGTCGCGCAAGGGCGGGATGCGGATCTCGACCGTGTTGAGCCGGAAGAGAAGGTCTTGGCGGAAGCGACCGGCCCCGACCTCTTCGCCGATGTCGGCGTTGGTCGCAGAGATCACACGCACGTCGACCTGGCGCGTTTTCGATGATCCGACCCGCTCGAAGTCGCCGGTCTCGAGCACCCGGAGCAACTTGGCCTGCTGGGCTGGCCCGAGATTGGCGATCTCATCGAGGAAGAGGGTGCCGCCGTCGGCCAGCTCGAACCGGCCGACCCGATCCTGCTTGGCGTCGGTGAAGGCGCCCTTCTCGTGGCCGAAGAGTTCGCTTTCGTACACCGTCTCCGCGAGGGCGCCGATGTTGACGGTGATGAGGGGCTGGGTCTCGCGATTGGAGACCCCATGAAGCACGCGGGCGACCAAGCTCTTACCAGTGCCGTTCTCACCGGTGATCAAGACGTTGGCTTCTGACGGTCCCACGCGCCGGATCAGCTCGAGCACGGGCCGCATCGAGGCGGCTTCGGCGATCAGCTCAGGGACCTGGGCACGCTCGCCACGCAGGAGGCGATTTTCTGCTTCGAGGCGCTCACCCTTTCGAATGGCTTGCCCGAGGGCGATCTGGGTGCGCAGAATCGAGATCAGCCGACTGTTTTCCCACGGCTTCTCGACGAAGTCCCGGGCGCCCCGGCGCATGGCTTCGACCGCCAGCTCGACGCTGGCCCAGGCCGTCATCACCACGACCGGAAGGTTGGGCTCGAGCGCCAGCAGGTCGTCGAGCAGGCCGAGCCCCTCTTGGCCAGAGGTGGTGTCGCGGGCATAGTTCAGGTCGATCAAGATCGCGTCGAACGCTTCCGCGCGGACGAGATCCAGGGCTTCTCGCGGGGAAGCCGCCGTTGCGGCATCGAAGCCTTCGGTCTTGAGGAGGAAGCGCAGGGATTCGACGACGTCTCGCTGGTCGTCGGCGATCAGAACACGCGGTTTGGGCATGGAAGTCGAGCTGGTCATGGTGCGCCCAGAGTATAGACGCCCGATGGCAGCTGGTGCCTGAAGACCGAGCGCCGCGAC
>CALFAM010000010.1 GCA_937948815.1 uncultured bacterium | reverse complement strand
TACGAGCTGACAAAGGCCGACGACAAGACCTCGCCGATGACCTGGATGGCTCAGAACTTGAACTACGAGACAGAAGGTTCCTACTGCCGGAGCTCTGTAGCCGCGAATTGCGAAACCTACGGTCGCTTCTATACCTGGTTGGCAGCGAGGGAGGCCTGCCCTGCGGGCTGGCACTTGCCCTCCGATGAAGAGTGGACCGCGCTGGCTGATTTGTTCGGTGGCATTGCCGAAGCTGGAACAGCGTTGAAGGGCACAGACGAGTTATGGCCTGGAGGCAAGGGTACCAATGAGAGTCGATTCAATAGCCAGCCGGCGGGAACCCGAGGAGGCGCGGGCGGCTATCACAACCTAGGATCTGAGGCCATTTTCTGGTCAGCCGATGAAAAAGATGATGCGAAGGGTTGGGATTGGAAGCTCGTTACCCATTGGTCGAAGATTCAACGCTGGGAAGCAGACAAGGGCACAGGAAACAACGTCCGCTGTGTTCGAGACTGATGCTGTATCACCTGCGCGCGACGTCGGCGTCGCTTAATGCCGAGCTACCTCAACCGCCGAGCAGCTGCCGGGAGATGCTGACTCCGGAGCAGCCAGGCATGAGGCCTGTAGGCCAAACATCCTCGAGCTTCCGGCTCCGTGGTCGGGGTTGATGAGCGGAACCCTGTTCCGCCCATCAACTGCTCGCCAAGAATCCCAGCCCCCAAACGATCAAGAAAAAGGCGAAGGGTAGGCCCACGCCCCGTGTCACTTTCCAGCTGAGAAACCAGAAACCTGCCATCAGGGCGGGTACGGCCAGGATCCGTAGCGGACGGAGCTCCCGCCGGGCGTGCCGGGCCAACTCCGCATACGCTGACTCGGTGGGAGGCCCCGCATCCACACGGTCGATCATGGGCTCATCCTTCCCTCGTCATTGTGGTCGGCGAACCCACGCCAAATTTCCTCGGCGAAGAGGCAGAGCGGCTACGACTGGGTTGGAACTCGCTCCGTCGCTCGCCATGTGGCTGGCCGAATCCTGAACCGCTGACAGCATAGCAATGTGATGGATGGACGATTTGTGAAGTGAGCCTGGCAAGCCGAGATCGGGGAAGGAGCGACTTCCATGGCAGGCGCGGTTCGAAGGGCGGCGCTCCAGGACCTGGCCTCAGGACGTTGTGGCCAAGCACCGGCGACGGTTCAAGTGCTGGCAGGAGGGAACTTAGTAGCTGGTTCACTCTCTCCTGATGGCCAACAAGCACCTTCGTGAGTGACTTCTAGGCCGGCATCGAGCTGGTGTTGGCCTAGTCTTCTACCTCCCAGCGCCCCAGTGAACCCAGCAAGTCTCTCACTTGGCAGGACCGGATCCTTGGGGCACCTCATTCGCCGGCAGTCTAATGACAGCGCGTACCACATGTGCCATAGTACAGTTGGCGGTAAGTTATACTAGTGCCTGTAGTCAGAGTGTCCAGAGTCAGCTAGCTGGGAGAACCGCCCGCAGAGCAGGTGGCTTGAGGAAGGCCCCTCAAAGGGGCCATTTGGCCTAGGAAGGGGGCTGAAGCCCCCGCAAAGGCAACTCCTCTTGGCGACGCTCTTCAGCCTCCTGGTTTCTGATGTACTCCCGAACGCCATCCTCATCCAGACCTACGGTGCTGTCGCAATCGCCCCGTGGCCAAAAGTGGAATCCTATAAAGTTTTTCCGACGGCCCGGGTAGTCACGATGGATCCGGATCGCCGACTTGCCTTTCAAGAATGCCACCGTGTCGGCAACGCTGTACTTCGGCGGGATACTCACCAGCAAGTGCACATGGTCAGGCAAAGCATGGCCCTCCAGCAATTCGACCTCCCGCTGGCGGCAAAGATCCCGCAACGTTGCGCCGCAAGTAGCCGTAGATACGACGCTTACGGTACTTGGGCACGAGAACGAGGTGGTACCTGCAGTACCATCTGATATGCGACTGGCTCTGCCAATCTCGCATCTTGGTCTCCTTTCCCTTGAACGGGTAGTTCGTGGAAAGGAGACCGTCTCAGATGCACGACGGAACGGCCGAGCCTTAGAGAGTCACGCCGCCAGAGGCGGTGGCTTACCTCGTTGAGTTAGCTCTCACTGCGGCTGCGATGACCGCTTGTCAAATGATTGCCGTCAAATATGTGTCTGCATCTTGGCCAGTCCGAGCCGATCGCAAGTAGGTCGTCCATGCCAGCGTTTCATGGGACACCATAGCCAGTTCCCAGATACAGAATGTGTCTTTGTGTCCTTCGTCCTGTGGGAAGAGCGTGAAATCCTCCGTCTTCCCGGCATCGAAGTAGAACATCGTTTTCCAAAGTTCATTGTTCTTTCGCCACGTACAGATCCCCAGAAAATGGAAACCCTGGCCGCATCGATGCAAGAAGACGAAACCCAACTCTTGCGCCGATGGGATGCCAACCAATGTTGTCTGGCGCACAAGGAAGTCTCGCGCAAGATCGCGGACCGCTTGTCCAATGGGTTGATTGCCGCGGGCGATCTCATACCATTTCAGGCGATTGTTTGCAGGCTGGATGACACCCTTGCCGTAGATCGTCTTTTCGTAATGACGATAGGCCGGGCTGACTTGCATGACTTCAGGCATTTTGCTCACTCCATCTCCTTCGTTTTGCTGGTGATATTCAATACCGTAGCAAGGCAAACATGCCAATGGCTGTCATGATTTCTCTGAAACGCTTGCGCGAGCGCACAGAGTTGCCTCTTTCAACGCATGTCCCGTACAAATAGCATGAATGCGTCGGCGTCATAACGGCGGGCGCAGCCCGTCAAAGTTTGGATTTCGCATGAAAGCTTCACGCCTCCTGTCAATCTTGATGATCTTGCAGGTCCGCAAGCATCGGACGGCAGACCAACTTGCAGAGGAGTTGGAGGTATCTGCAAGAACTATCCATAGGTACGTGGACGAATTGAGCGCTGCCGGTGTGCCGGTTTACGCAGAACGAGGGCGCCAGGGAGGGTTTCGTTTGCTCGACGGCTACCAGACAAGACTAACTGGGCTGGATGCCGATGAAGCGAGTGCCTTGATGTTGTCTGGGATCGGAACCGCGCTCGATGACCTGGGACTAAAGGATGCTCATTCGCAAACTGAGCGTAAACTTTTGGCAGCTTTGCCGGAACCTACACGCACGAAAGCCACAATGGTGGCGGACCGTTTCCATCTTGATCCGCTCGGTTGGTATCGACAAAAGGAAGTGACTCCTTTCCTGACTCAGATCGTAAAGGCCGTTTGGGCGGATCAGCGAATCTCGATATCCTATGATGGCTGGAAGGGCCGAGTGCAGCGTGATTTGGATCCAATTGCAATCGTTCTGAAGGCAGGTGTTTGGTATTTGATTGGGCGCGCTGAGACGATTCGTGTCTACAGGATCGCGAACGTAAAGGCGCTGATTTTACTTGGCGAGAGGTTTAACCGCCCCGGCGACTTTGACGTTGGCGTTTTTTGGGGTGACTGGAGCCAAGAATTCGAAACGCGGATTCGATCTGGTCGTGCCGTAGTAAGGGTCACGTCGAGGGGAATGAGACTCTTGCTCAACATGGGACTTAGTCTTATCGAAATATTGCCAGTAAAAGATCTATCTGGACTTTCTGATGTTGAGTTGGCTGTTGAAGACGAGACCAGCGCAGTACGAGAAATTCTGTCTCTTGGAGCTGAAGCTGAAGTGCTTGAGCCCGCGACGCTTCGCAAAGCGGTGAAACGCGAAATCTCTCGGTTGGCAAAAAAGTACACCAACTAAATCATGACGGCCTTTGTCATGTAACGCTTGCTACTTTTAGCCAGTGATGCAAGAACTTCGAAGCGTCTCTCGCGATTTTGATTTTGAATTCGGTAAGTGGCAAGTACGCCATCGCCGCCTTAAAGCAAGGTTGGCTGGATGCGAAGAGTGGGAAGAATTCAATGGCACTTCCGATACTCGGCCCGTACTCGGGGGCAACGGGAATGTTGAAGATAATCTGCTGCACTCTCCAAGTGGACCCTACCGTGCCATAGCGCTCCGCGCTTTTGATGTCGAGGCTCAGACTTGGGCAATTTGGTGGCTGTCCGCAAATGATCCACACCAGCTCGAAGTTCCGGTCATTGGCAGGTTCAAAGATAACACCGGGACATTCTTTGCGACCGAGACACTCCGCGGCGCTCCAATCTCCGTCAGGTTCTTATGGCTCAAGACCAACACAGACACACCGAGGTGGGAGCAGGCCATGTCCAAAGACGATGGCGCTACATGGGAAACAAATTGGACCATGGACTTTAGGCGCATCTAACTACGCCACGAAAAGCGCGCGCACTGCAGCACATAGGCTCATTACACAAGAAGGATGTTCGATGACGAGAACGCTCAACCGCAGACAAGTGCTACAAGGGTTAGCAGCTCTCCTCGCGACTGTGTCGCCAGCACGAGCAAGAAGGCCCAAGACGGCAATAGGAGAAGCGACTATGGATACAAGCTACGCGCCCGCCGGAAAAGGTGTCGTAACAGGAAAAGGCGTTGGCGATTTCGATTTTCTCGCTGGCGAATGGAAGATCCGGCACAAAAAGCTCAAAAACGGTACCAAGGGTGAATGGCAGCGTTTCGATAGCGGGGCGACCGTTCACCGAGTCCTCAATGGTATGGGGAGCATCGAAGAACTACGCAAAGCCGATGGCAGTGACATGGGGATGGGCGTCCGGATCTGGCTGCCCGAGCAGAAAAAGTGGGCTGACCATTGGACCAGTGCCGGCAACGGCGTGGTCAACGCTCCCCAACTTGGAGAATTTATCGACGGCGAGGGCGTGTTCATTTCGGAACAGGAAGCGGACGGAGTTAAATGGCAATATCGCGGTGTTTGGGACCGGATCACTCCGACAAGCTGCCGCTGGCACCAATCGGCATCGAGGGACGGCGGCAAGAGCTGGGAATGGAATTGGTGGATGGAATGGACCCGACTTGGGTAGCTCCGCACATTTGGAAGCAATGGCGGCAATGGACCGGAAACGCGCGACCGGTAGCGCTCGACAAGTGGGCCCGGACAACGGCACGAATGTCCCGTCTGATCGCCCAGATGTCCGCATGGACAGGGATTCATGGAAGCGAGCAGTGAGAAACGGGCCGGGAACGTCAGACTGGCCCGGGTCCGGACGACGGTGACCTGACCTTCTTCGACCGGTTGACGGAGCGATTCAAGCGCGTCCCGGCGGAATTCGGGTCGCCCGTCGAGGAACAGGACGCCGCCATGGGCGAGGCTCACCTCGCCGGGACGGGGGATCGTGCCGCCGCCGACCATTCCGGCGGCGCTGACCCCGGGATGCGGACTGCGGAACGGTCGCGCTCGGATGAGGTGTGAGGGTGGTGACTCCGCGACCAGGGAGTGGATCTTGGTTACTGCGATCGATTCGGCCAGGTTGAGGTCGGGAAGGATGCCTGGGAGGCGACGGGCGAGCATGGTCTTGCCGGCGTCCGGGGGACCGATCAAGAGGAAGTTGTGGCCAAACACCGGCGACGGTGCAAGTGTTGGCAGAAGGCGAATTGCGAGTGTGGCCTCTTGCAGGGGAGCCGTAAATATGGGAATATGGGAGCAATGAAGACGACCCTCGAGATTCCCGACGAAGTGTTCCGCAAGAGCAAAGCCGCAGCCGCCATGCGCGGAGAGAGCCTCAAGGACTTCGTCACGGAGTCGCTTCGTGGCCGGCTCGCCGAAACGAGCTCGAACGAGCCCGCCGTGTCCGGTTGGCGGCGCGTGTTTGGCCAAGCCAAGCCTGATGAGGTCGCCGAGGTCGACGAGATCCTCGCGGAGGAATTCGAGACAGTCGATCCGGAAGCCTGGAGGTGATTCTCGACACCAATGCCGTTTCCGCCCTGTTCGGAGGCGACCCCGCTTTGGCCGAGCGGTTGGCGAACGCCGATCGTCATCACCTTCCTGTGATCGTGATCGGCGAGTACCGTTACGGCCTCCTGCGGTCACGTCATCGCCGGAATCTCGCGCTGCTCCTCGATAGCCTGGTCCGCGAGTCCATTGTCCTGCGCGTCGACGAAACCACCGCTCAGACGTATGCAGAGGTACGCGATGAGTTGCGCATGCACGGTCGCCCTATCCCTGAGAATGACGTCTGGATTGCGGCGCTGGCTCGCCAGCATGACGAGCCGGTCGTGAGCCGCGATCGGCACTTCGATGCCGTGAAAGGCCTTGGAATCGTCACCTGGTAACAGCCAAGAACGGAGCGCTCTCGACCCGGCGGTCCGACTCCAAGGACGTTGTGGCCGCCCGGTGGCGATGGGCGCGGCCAATGCCCACGACGGTTCGTCGTCCCAGAAGGTTCACCTGATCTGACTTTTCGAACCGCGGGGGCGCGCTATTCGTGACGTAGGGCCTCCATGACCTCGATGCGCGATGCTTTGTGGGCCGGCAGCCATGCTGAGCTCAGGGCGACGAAGGCGATGAGGGTGGTCGAGGCGATGAGGACGGTTGGATCGTGGCCTTCGAGCTCGAAGAGTTGGCTTCGTGCCAGGGTTCCGAACGCCACGGCCGTGGCCATGCCGATTCCGCCGCCAACCAGCGCCATCACAGCCATCTTTCGGAGCACCAACCGCTGCACGGCACCACGGTTGGCGCCGAAAGCCATGCGCAGCCCGATCTCTCGCGTTCGCTGGCTCACGGTGTAGGCGAGAACCCCGTAGAGTACGACCGCGGCGAGCAGCGTTGCCAGCCCGGCAAAAGCGGCTGACAGCTTGGTGAGCGCGGTGTCGACGAAGATGCTGTCGCGTACCTGCTGAGACATGGTTTTCGGGTGCTCGAGTGGCAGGTTGGGGTCGAGCCTGCGCATCGCGCTCGCCGCCGCGGCCAGCACATCTTCGGCGGGCCCGACAGTTCGGAGGTAGAACGTGATGGCTGCCGCGGTCGCGGCTTGCCGGTAGGGAAGATAGAAGACCGGCGGCGTGGCACCCTTGACGACGCTGTATTTTGCATCAGGAATGAGACCGACGATCTCGATATCGAGATCACGTGCGCCGCTTCCGGTGGCCATGCGCATGCCGATGACGCTGGCTTCGTTGACCGGGCTTGCGAGGCCGAACCGCTTGGCGAATGCACGGTTGACGATCGCGACTCGCGGTGCCTGCCCGCTGTCGCCAGCTTCGAGCGCGCGGCCGGCGAGCAGGGGAATCCCCAACGTCTCGAAATAGCCTGGGCCGATCTCGTTGTAATGCACACTGTCGTCGGTTCCGGGCTCTTGAGCGTAGCCTTCGACAGTCACGCTTTGACTGGAGTCACTACCGGCCAGTACCGGCACCCGCGCCGCAGTGACACGCGTGACACCGGGAAGAGCGGCCAGCGCTTCTTCGGCGCGGATGAAGAGCGCCCGGGCTTGCTCGGAGCTGTAGCCGTTGTGAACGGGCGTGATGCTGAACGTCGCAAGGTTTTCGATGTCCAGGCCGAGATCCACCCGATTGACGTTCACGAGGCTCTTGAGGAACAGGCCGGCACAGACCAAGAGCGTCGTTGACATGGCAATCTGTGCGGTCACCAAGACGGCTCGGAAGCGTGTGGCTGTGCGCCCGCCCGACGTCTGGGCGGTCTGTCGCTTGAGGTTGGTCGCGACGTCGACCTTCGTGCCGTGAAGTGCGGGAAAGAGGCCAAAGAGAATGCCCGTACCCAAGGCGAGGGTGAGCGAGAAGAGCATGGCGGGTACGGACAGCTCGAGCGCGATTCCTTGCAAGGCTGCCGCCGGAAGGACCTGGCCGATCAACACCAGCGTCCAGCGCGCGAAGAGCAGCCCGGCCAGGCCGCCGAGCGTTGCCAGCAAGCAAGACTCGGTCAGTAGGAGCCGGATCAAGCTGCCGCGCGATGCCCCCATCGACAGGCGAACGGCGATATCGCTCGCGCGCCCGGCTGAGCGAGCCAGCGCCAGGTTGGCGACATTGGCGCATGCGATCAAGAGCACGACTCCCGCCACCGAGAAGAGGAGCAGCAGGGGAACCTCGACCATGTGATGAATGCGGCTCTGTCCTCGCGAGCCGTCGGACACGAGCAGTGGCTTGCTCACGAATTGTTCCAAGGCCTCGGCGCTCATCCCTTCCTGGAGCGGTGCCTCGACTTCCTGCAGGGTAGCGCTGTATTGCTGCTGCAGGGCGGCGCCAGCCTCCGCCAGTGACACGCCCGGAGCCAGGCGACCGAATACGTAGAGCCAATAGCTTCGACGGTCACGGAGGTCATCGGTGCGTGGTGAGAGCGTGTTGACCATTGTAAGCGGCACGTAGACATCCGGGCGGATACCGAGCACGTTGCCTTGGAAGGTAGCCGGCGCGACACCGATTACGGTCATCGGCTCGGCGTTGACGATCAACTTGCGACCGATGATGTCCATGCGTCCGCCCAACTGATCGTGCCAATAGTGATGGCCGAGCACGACCACCGCTGACTGGCCGGGAACCTTGTCGTCCTCGGGATCGATCAGGCGACCGAGTGCCGGAACCAGGCCGAGCGCCGAAAAGTAGCCGCCGGAAACCAGCCGGCCGTGACGCCTTACTGCTCGGTCCTCGAAGGCGAGATTGACACCGAGGGAAGCGTGCGCGGCGAGTGCCGACAGGCCGCGCGGATGGCGTTCGAGATCGCGGAACATCGGATAGCTGAAGACATCTTCACACGGGCCGGCTATGCCGCAGTTCTCCGAACCTGATCGTGGCCCCGGTGCTGACAGATTGACCAGCCGATCCGAATCCGGAACCGGTAGACCCCGCAGAATCATCTGGTCGAAGAGCGAGAAGATGGCGCCGTTTGCGCCGATACCGAGCGCGAGTGAGATGACTGCGACCAGGGTCACGAGCGGTGTCTTGAAGAGCGCACGTACGGCAAGGCGGAGGTGATGCATGACAAGCCCCTCGTCGATTTCGACGGACGAAATCCTGGTAATCGAACCGGTAGTCGATGAATTCGCCGCAGCGCCTTGCAAGGGCGCTCATCGCGCGCGTCACGACCGGCAGGCCTCCTTGCCTCTCTACGCAGCAGCGGGAGCCCTTGCGACCGTTACAGTAATGCTGACGCGAGCCGTGTCATGAAAGTTCCATGACCGATAGCGGAGGTTGCGAGTCGTCGGGGTGCGCTGCGCGTGGCAGCCTGACGAGGGGGGCTTGGATAGCAGTAGATTCGGGCGCGGAGCGGGAGGCAGCGTGTGTAGGGCCGAATCCAGTCGACCCTACACACGGAGATCCTAGGATCAGTTGGTCACGACGATCGCGCGCAGTGCTTCGACCGTTTCTTCGGGCTCGGGCCGCTGTTGGTACACCGTGTCGACGTGGGCGTAGCGAATCGTCGAGCTCGGGTCGATGATGTAGCGGGCGGCGAGGGGGAGGGTCCAGCTCGGGTCACCATTGGCGGCTTCGAGGTCGAGGCCGAAGCCACGGTAGACGCCGCGCAGGTCCTCGGGCAACTCGTGGCGGAGGCCGAATTTCGCGGCCAGCTCGTTGCCGGGATCGGTGAGGATGTCGAGTCGCATCTTGCGGGATGCGATGAGCTCGGCGCCGTGCTTCTCGAGCGCGGGTGACACCGCGTAGAAGCTGGCACCGAGGGATTCGACTTCAGGCTGCACTTTGCTCAGAGCATCCAGCTCTGCAACGCAGTACGGTCACCAATGGCCTCGGAAAAAGGTGAGGACCAAGGGGCCCTGACGGAGAAGGGCCGCCGAGTCGACGGTGTCTCCTTGGCTACCCGACAGCGCGAAGGCGGGTGCGGTGGCACCGACGCCGAGGGCGCGGTCGAGAATGCCGGAATCCTTGAGTTCCTGGGCGGCGCGTTGCGCGATCGCCTTGCTGGCGTCGTCGAACTTGGACGCCGAGGCCTTGCTGATGTTTTCGAGGCGTTTCTGCAAACTCATGGTTGTCCTCGTAGAGGGTTGAAGCCATCTCGCAGCTGGCGACCAGTCGCGAGATGACGCTGGTTGTCGTGTGGACGCGTTATGCAACAGATACGGTCATGCCGTGGCAGGCTCGAGTGTCGGATAGTCGGTGTATCCGCGTTCGTCGCCTCCGTAGAAGGTTGAAGGATCCGGGGCGTTGAGCGTCGCGTCGGTGGCGAAGCGCTGCGGTAGATCGGGATTGGCGAGGAACGGTACGCCGTAGGCCACGAGATCCGCGCGACCGGCAGCCAGCGCCTGGTCGCCGGTCTGACGATCGAATCCGCCGTTGGTCATCAGTGGACCGCGGAAGCGCTCCCGGAGCATGGCGCCGAGTGGCGGCGCGTCGGCGTTGAACATGCCGTGCTCAGGCTGCGGATCAATGATGTGAAGGTAGGCGATGGAGCGTTCATCGAGCTTGCTGGCTACGTACCCGTGGAGGGCGGCGCGATCGCTGTCGTGCATGCTGTTGAAGGTGCCCGTCGGTGAAAGCCGGACCCCCATACGCTCGTTGCCCCAGACCCCGATGACCGCATCGGTGACTTCGAGCAACAGACGTGCTCGGTTGGATACGGAGCCGCCATAGGCATCGGTTCGCCGGTTGCTGCCGTCGCTGAGAAACTGGTCGAGCAAGTAGCCATTGGCGCCATGGACTTCGACGCCGTCGAATCCGGCATCGAGCGCCCGCCGGGACGCGTCACGAAACTGATCGACGATGCCGGGGAGCTCGTCGAGCTCGAGCGCCCGGGGCACCGGGAACGGCTCGCCCTGGTGCGAACCCTCCGCGGCGATCGCTGATGGGGCAACCGGCAAGGCGCCTTCTGGCTGGAACCGGGCGAGCGAGATCCGCCCGACGTGCCAGAGCTGAAGGAAGATGCGGCCGCCTGTGGCATGGACGGCATCGACCACCCCACGCCAGCCGGCGACCTGCTGATCGCTGTGGATGCCGGGGGTCGCCGGATAGCCGACGCCCTGGGGAGAGACCTGGGAAGCCTCGGTGATGATCAAGCCCGCCGACGCGCGCTGGGCATAGTAGGTCGCCATCAGCTCGGTCGGCACATTGCCGTCGCCGGAACGGCTGCGGGTCATCGGAGCCATCACCATCCGGTTGGCCAGGGTGTAAGGCCCCAGGCGCATGGGCGAGAAGATCGTGGGTGAATCTTGCACAGTCATCTTGGTTTGCCTCGGTGGCGTCGCCGCCACACCGATCGTTCTCACGAGCAGTCGTGCTGAATGATCCGGCGTGGCGGGGTGATTGGTTCAATGGTGAACAGTTCTCGTCTGTAGTATCTGTGTAAAAGGGGGAGGCGACTGCGCGCGCTAGGCATTCTCCAAGAGCTGCGCCAGCCGGAGAAGCTCACTGCGGTCGTCGGCGCTGAGCCCATCGAGGGCATGCAGCTCAGCCTGCTGGAACGCCTGCTCGCCACGCTCGAACGTTTCGCGCCCGAGACGGGTCAAGGAGGCTCGAATGCTTCGCCGGTCCGTCGGGTCAGCGACGCGCTCGACCAGCTTTTCGTGCTGGAGACGGTCGATGAGCTGCGTGATGTTCGAGCGCACGCAGCTGCAACGGTCGGCCAGCGCGCTCAAGGTCAGCGGCTCGCCTGCTTCGACCAGGCGAGACAATACGCCGAACTTGGCCATCGACAACCCGACTTCGCCCAACGCTCGCTCGATCCGTGCTTCCAGACCATGCGCGGCGCCAATCACCCGCATGGACACCGAAGTCGGCGCAGATGGAGAGCATGCGCGGGCTGTGGCCGAATCGTTCATGGCTGTACTATGCAGTGCCGTAGGGGTTCTGTCAAGCGCTTCGCCGTCAGATGGTCGACGACGGGCCCGGCTTCCGGGTGCAGTCCACTCACGTGGTGTGTCTGGGCGGCCTTCGTTAGCCCGCGGGATGAATGCCACCGCGGATGCTGCCGGCAGCGGTCTGACCGAAGCTGCCGGCGAAGGACGGAGGCAGCGGCCGGCTGTTGGGCATCGACAACCAGATGCGCAGCAGCAGGCGACGGCGGGCCGGGTCGTCGTGATCTTCGAAGGCAGAGCGGGAGTGGAAGTTGGTGAAGTTGTTGACGAAGAGAATGTCGCCGGGCGTCTGGGTGAAGGCGTGGTGGAGCGTCGGGTCGGCGCACAGGGTGTCGAGGTAGTCGAGGGCTTCCTTCTGCGCGGCGCCCATGTCCGGCAGCTCGGGAAGCTCGTAGGCGCGGTCGATCAGGACGCGCAGGACGTAGGCGACGAAGTGCCCCTGTTGGATGGCAAAGATCGGCTGATGGCACCAAGGATCATCGTTGGCGAGATCCACGTTGTGCGTCTTGTAGTACCAAGGCTGGTAGAGCAAGGCGAGGAGGTCAGGGCGGCGCGCCAGCATCTCGTTGTGGACCGCTGCCGAGCTGACCAGGTAGCTTGCGCCCCCGTGCTTGGCCTGGTTGACGCACAGGAAGCCGATTACGTCGCAGCGGTCGCAGTGGAAGTGGAGGGCCTTGCTGGTATTGGGCCCACGGGCCCGCGCGTCATCCTTGTCAAAGCCGGCATCCTGCACGTGGAAGATCTTTTCGCCCCGTGCGCTCTGTGAGATCGGCGTTCCGAGGTGCTGTGACAAGCCCCAGAAGACGCGGCGGTTGGCTTCGGTGTCGTATCGCTCGGTCGGCCAGCCGCGCAGCAAGAAGCTTCCCGAGCCGTGCTCGAGGCTGTGCTGGATGCGGGCCAGGCGGGGTGCGAGCGCGGGCAGGGGAAATTGCTCGGCGGCAATCGACTCCAGGGCGAGACCCTCGCGATCCACCGTGGCGAGGGCCGTGCGAATCTCTTCACATTCGACACGGGAGAGGGTGTATTGCCAATCGTCGCGGCGTGTCAGCTCGTCACCGCGCCAGTGGGCAGGGCCAGTCACCGGCTGTGGCTCGGCGGCAGTGAAGGACGCGGGGTCCGCGGGCGTCGCAGGATCGTTCATCCCACGATCTTATGGCACGGCGCAGGGGCCGACGTAGCGGTCGGAAAGCTCTGTGCCCGCTTCGGCGTGGCCCGCTTCGATGGGGTCCTGCCTACTCGTCGAGGATTTCCGCGAAGGCGTCGGCGAAAAGGTCGGAGAATCGATTCGATCCCTTCACATTGAGCTGATTCCAGCTGTAGCGGTTCTCGAAGGCGTAGATCTCGGGGAAGGCTTCGATGCGCGAAAAGTCGATGACCGGTCCCAGTCCGTCTTGCCGGATCGTATTCGTCGTTTCGCTGGCGTTGATGCGGATCGGCGTGATCAAGAACGCCAGACGAATGCGGTGGCGCTCACAGATTCGTGCCGCCCGTCGCAGGATGCGACGCTGAGGTGAGTCCTCCGCATAGGATTCGTCCAGCGCCCAGGACGCCGGGTCATAGGTCGGCAGAAACTGCTCTCGCAGCTCCCAATAGCGTTTGTGTTTGTGTTCTTGCAGTACGGGTGAGATGCCGACACGCGGGAAGTACCCGCGTGTCTTTTCGAGCTCTGCCGCATGCTCCCTCGGTCGCAGCTGCGCCTGGAGGGATCCGGAGAAGGTTCCGAGATTGAAGAACTGCTGCGCGGCCGCGACGATGTGCCGCTGTGCCCAATGCCGTTCTCGGCGCGCCGCCTTTTCCCGGCTTTCGTCCGCAAAGCGAATCCCGAAGACACTGTCCAGGGCCTAGGCGGTGCCGCGTGGGGTGTGCCAGTACACGGTCCGTACCTTGTTCGTGTTCTCCTTCTTGAAAGCTTGGCTAAAGAGGGTTGCCTCGAGAACGACCCACCTCGGATGCGTGCGCGGATCGCGGACGATGGTCTCCAGCATGGCCATGGACTCGACCAGGCGCATGCCGGCTGCCCCGAGGTTGAACGAGGTGAACGTGTGCCCCGCGCGCGCCAGGCGGCGATCGATGCGCGACGGGTCGAGCTGGCGATGCACGTGGCTCGAGCCGATCAGCAGCAAGTCGTAGGGCTGGTCACGCGCGCGCAGATGATCGAGCTTCGCGCTGATGAACGTGACCTGCGTGTAGGGTGCTGGAAGCGGCATCGCGCTCACGACAAGGGTGGCTGCGAAGAGTACTGAAAGACCGATCCGACGTCTCGTGGGCATCAGGCTCTTGCCTCGTCTTTTCCGAAGGTTTGGCGCCGATCAGAACTGAAAATAGATAAAGGGTTCCCAGCTCAGCGGAACGGTTGCCAGGACCACGGCGACGGTGACGCCGAAGAGGACGGCGAACTGCCAATCGCGGAGACGGGCGAGCGCGGGGCGCAGCCAGCCTCGGTAGGCGACGATGTGGCCCAGGGCCAGCGCCGCGATCAACAACCAGCCCGTAGCCGGAAGGTGGACGTGACCGTCCGTTTGCAGCAAGACGACCGCTTTTAGCGCAATCCAGGCTGTTTCGAGGTTCTCGGCGCGGAACAGGATAAAGGCGACGCAAACGAAGTAGAGCGTGGCCAGGTTTCCGATCAGGTACCTCATGGGCCCTTTCCTCGGCCCCCGTCTGCTGATCGGCCCGTGCTTCGAGAGGCCAAGCGGTGAAGCGCCAGCGCGCAGCCGAGGCGTCCTGCCATGGTGAGATGTCTGCTCGCCGAACCGTTCGATGAGGAGAGCTGAGCCGACACGAGGGTGGCCGGCTGGCTGCCGGCGGCGGCAACGCCTGGATCACTCGGCCGCGAGGCGGCGGGCGCGAGAGGCTGGCGATCGAGAGGCGATGAGGCACAGGGCCGAGAGCGTGTCGGGTTAATGACGTTTGGGGTGTAACGCGTCCGCGGTCCGTACGACAGAGCCTTCAGACGTGTGACTGTTCACGCTGGAGGAAGAACCATGTCGACAAGACTCGCCCGTCGGATTTCGGGCACGCGCACCCTCGCGTTTCTCTTCGCGCTCACGGCAGCCAGCACCATGAACCCGGGTGCGGTCCGGGCTGGATCCCTGCACACGGTGTGTGCGACCGGTTGTGGTTTTACGAGCATTGCGTCCGCGGTGGCGGCGGCGAGCAGTGGCGACACCGTGCTGGTCCAGGACGCGGTGCATACCGAGGCTTCGATTGTCATCGAGAAGAACCTGACCTTGCGCGGCCGAGGCCGCGACAAGACGGTCGTGCAAGCCGCGGTGACGGTCGACGCGGCTTCGGATCGGATCCTGCACGTGCGTTCCGGGGCCTCCGTCTTCCTCGAAGACATGACGCTTCGGCACGGCAATGTGCTGGGTGAAGGCGGTGCCGTGCGGGTGGCTGGATCGCCTGGCTTCACGACGGATCTGACGGTGCGCCGCCTGCGGGTCGTGAACAACCGTGCCAGTGTGCTCGGCGGCGGCTTGCTCGTGGCGTTCGATGCCAATGCCCGGGTCTTCGAGTCAATCTTCGAAGGCAACGAGGCCGCCACCGGTGCCGGCCTGGGTGCGGGTGGCGGGGAGCTATTGATCACCGACAGCTTGGTGCGCGCCAACACGGCCGCGCGGGGTGGTGGCGTCTTTCTCGCCAATGGCACGTTGACGGTCCGCAACACGACCATCGTGGAGAACGCGGCGACGATCGAAGGAGGAGCCCTCTTCGCGCCGAATGGCGTTCCCGACCTTCGCCATGTGACGATCGTCGACAACACGGCGCCAGTGGATGGTGGCATATCCTTCCTCGCCGCAGCAGTCACCAACACCGTGATCGCCAACAATCCGGGCGGCGACTGTGACGGCCCGATCACCGGAGGCAGCCTCGGTAACTGGGACAGCGATGGCTCTTGTGGGGTCGGCGTGGTCGGCAGCGGCGACCCGAGGCTGGAGCCTCTGCGCGACAACGGCGGACCGACCTGGACCCTGGCGCCACAGGAGGAAAGCCCGCTGCTCGATGCCGGGCTGCCCGGTGTGTGCCTGTCCTTGGATCAGCGTGGGCTCGACCGCTCCCTCGGCGGTGCCGACTGCGACATCGGTGCCTACGAGCGCTACGGGCTCTCCACCTGCCAGTCTCCCATGGCGGCGATTCCAGACAACGATCCGGGCGGCTTCACGCAGACCGTGCCGCTTCAGGGGCCGAGCGGCAGCGGTGACCGCATCATCGATGTCAATGCGAGTCTGTGGGCGAACCACACCTGGGTCGGCGATCTCAGGGTCGATCTTGCGCACGATCAGGTCACCGTCGCGCTGATCGATCAGCCCGGTGTTCCGGCCACCACCTTCGGCTGCGGTGGCGACAACATCCTGGCCAGCCTGGATAGCAGTGCAGTCGACCCGGTCGAGGATGAATGTGAGGACAGTGGCTTCGCGATCCGCGGCCGGCTGCGTCCGAACGCCTTGTTGGGCGGCTTCCGGGGACGCGCGGGCAGTGGCGACTGGACCTTCACGATCGCCGACCGTGCCGCCGATTTCACAGGGACGCTGCTTTCCTGGTGCGTCTACGTCGAGCTGTTCGACGCACCACCGGTCGAGATGGTCTTCGAGGACGGTTTCGAGACCGGCGATGTCTCCGCCTGGAACGATTCCATGCCCTGATGCGCGGCGCGTAGATCGGCCTCGCTGTCCGGTGCGCTGTGCAGTGTCAGGACGGAGACCTCGGGTGGCGTGCCAATGCGGAAGGGCAGCCCCCAGTAGTTGGTCCCGGGG
>CALFAM010000009.1 GCA_937948815.1 uncultured bacterium | reverse complement strand
CCGTGGCTCGAGGGGTAGCCACGCCGGGGCGCCGCCATACAGCTCGGCGTGGTTGCAGTGGGCGGTGTGGTCGATGATCTCGCGACCAAAGCCTTCCGCGAACCGCCAGTCCCCCACCAGGGCACGCGGATCGAGCCCGAGGCGGGACACGATCTCCGCCTCGGGCAGCGCACGCTGCGCCGCGACGCGTGCAACCTGCTCAGGCCGCAGCGCCACGTGCCACAGGCGCAGGCCGGCCAGCCTGCCGGCGAGCAGCGCCCGCGCCTCTCCCTGCTCGTACCGGGCACCCACCAGCATCAGCACGTTGCCGGTCTCCGGCAGCAGCCCGAACTCCTGTGCCGCGATGGCGACACCGTCGAGGTAGAGCGTCGTGCGGGTCGCGTCGCCCGCCACGGTGACATGGTGAATGCGGCTTCCCAAGTCCAGCGTCTCGGTGCTCAGAACCCCGCCGCCCACGCCCGCGCGGGTGAAGCGCAGTCGTCCGCCCTCCAAGGCGAGGGACCACCGCGCGTCGCCGCCCAGGCGGCCAAGCCCGACGATGGCGCCATCACGCGTCGCCGACAGCCGGATTTCGAGGGTCACGCCGAGCGCCTCGACATCGATCCCGGGGAGCTCGCCGGGTAGGTCGAAGCCTCCCCCGGCACCAATCACCGCGAAGCATCGACTGCCGAGATCGAGGGCAGTCTGCACCTCGATCCCGAAGCCAGCTTCGCCAGCCGGTCCGCCACTCGCACCCATGAGATCCGCCACGCCGGTCTCCAGACGCTGGTGGAGCCAAGCGGCCTGTGCGTTCCAATCGGCATCGAGCAGGACCCTTCCTTGCTGGAGATGAACGATCCGCTCGTTGGGGTCTCCGGGTTCGGGACCGCGTGAAAAGTCGCCGTGAAGTGTGCCGCGCATATCAGGTCTCGAAAATGATGCGCGGGGTCTTCCCCGGCGGCAGGTAGGCCGCGAGCACATCGTCAAGGTTCTTCAGTCGGGTGTTCTGTCGGAGGATCGAGTAGACGCCAATCTCTTCCCCACGCGAGCCGCCTTCGACGATCGGTCGCGGCGTATTCGGTGCCAGCCGAGCATAGTTGGGATCACCGAATCGCGTGCTCAAGAAGATCGGCTTCGGACCCGTGATCGACATGCGCAGACTCGGTGCCCGCGCGCCGTCCGGCAAGTAGCAATGAGCCAGCTCACCCACCTCACGGCGGGCGACCGCCACATCCCCTGCGAACAACGCGTCCGTGCCAGCCAGCGCGCTGCTTTGGACATCGCCGATCACGGTGCATCGTTCGACCTCCACTTTGGTTCCTCCAGCCGGCGCCGAGCCTCCGTCGATCGCGATGCCGGGGGCGTGCACAATGCTCTCGAGCACTTTCAGACGCGCCCCGTCAGCCAGCCGCAAGGCGCCACAGATCGAGCGCACGATGGTGACCTGCAAATCGGTGCCCGGAGGCAGGACCTCGACCGCAACACCCGCCGCGCGGCTGCCGGCGATGGACGGGCGAGGCGGAGCCAGCAGACAATGGCGAATCTCCAGCGCCAGGCGACCGGCGGCTTGAATCCTGCCGTCGATCAACAGCCCGTCGAGATGGACCCGGCTGGCCCGGTGGCGCGTTCGAGCGTTGCCGCCTGGCGCGTGCGCGCTGTCACCTTCGTAGCGCCCCTCACCGATCACCGAGCGCGGACCAATCAAGCGCAGATCTCCGACCACGACCGGCCGCTGGCCCTCCGCAGCCGTAATCGTCAGGTGACGACGACGGCTGTCGGCGACGGCTCCTGTGGGCAATCGATGGATACCGCTGTCCGCGATGACGATCAGACCATTGCGCTGCGTATCGATCATCGTGCCGTCGGCTGGTGGCACGGGCCAGGCGCGGGTCGAGAGGCCATTCCATGCCACCAGCGCTTGGCGCAGGGTCGCGAACTGCTGCAAGCCCGGCGCCCGGAAAGCAGCCGGCACCTCACGGCCTTCCTGCACCACGACCGCACGCCACGGGTTCTTGCCGAGCGACAAGCCTTCCACCGGCCGGCTGTAGGCGCCGCCACCGAGGTCGGCGATGCCGGCCATTGCGAAGTCCGCGAATACCGCCTCGACGTCGTCTTCGATCGCCTCCAGCCGGCCACGCAGGGGATCGACGATTACTTTGTAGCGCACGTTGTAGGTTCCCGTGCGAGCCAGACGGGTATTCATCGCCATCATCGGACCGCGGGCCGGTCTCGACGTAGCGCCGTCCGGCAAGGGCCCGACCTCGATCTCTTCGTTGGCAACTCTCTCCAACCTGGCCCCCTTGGCATCCTTGGCCTCCACGGTCTCCGCATCCGAACGTTTGCGACGCAAGTAGATACGCAAGGGCGCGCTGTCCACGGCCGCCTCTTGGTCGGCACGCGAACCTCGCAGGGCTTGCCGCAAGCGCTCCGGATCGAGCACGCGAGGCACGTTGCTCGCGCAAGAGCGATAGAGCGCGTGCCCAGGACGCGGCGGCTGGTCGAAAAGAGGCGAGTCGACACCGAGCGGATGAAACGAGAATCGCGCCGGTGTAGTGGCCTCGGATCGGCGAAGGAGCTCACCGCCATACACGGGATAGCCACGCAGCCGCCAAAAGCTGAGCGAGACGTCGGAGACATTGCGGCGGCCATCGTCGCCCAGGTTCGGGCGCGCCGCGCACGGTCCGACCGCGACGGTACCGACCTGCGGTGCGAAGGGATCTCGGACGGCGCCCATCACCAAGGGTTGGCGCACGTCGAAGCTCGCGGGACGCACAGTGGCGAAGGCGGCGGAGAAAGTCTGCACCACTTGGGCACGACCCTCCGCCACGAAGCATGGCCACCCCGTCACGTCGCTGGCAACGCGCTCGAGCGCCACCGCCGTGCCTTTGGCGCGGCGATAGGCCAGGGCGTTGGCCACCCGCGACCGCATGCTCGGCATCCAAGCGTCTTCCACCGCCGGGATCGACACACCGAGAAGATCGCCGATGTATGGGACCTGCCACGTCGCGCAGGTCTCGATGAACCATGCGCGGTAGAGGTCTTCGATGTCGGCGTAGACCTGTTCGAACGGTTCCTGCAGGGCATTCATCAGCGCGGCCAGCGGTTGCCCTTCCTCCTGGTCGCGCAGCCGTACATAGGGCGGCAACAAGTCGTAGAGCCGGACCCCGGAAAGACTCACGGCACCACCACCAGATCGAAGGAAGACCGCGGGTCGATCATGACCAGCTCAGCGGCACGCAGTCCGTCAGCCTGGGTCCAGCTCGGGCCGCGCGCCCGCCGCCAGCGCAGCGACGGTGCCTCGGCGGGCACGACGCCTGTCGACTCGAAGTTGTTGATGTCGACACCGCGGACACCCGGTACGCGCTGCAACGCACTGGTCAAGTCAGCCGCCGAAATCACGCCTTCGAAGCGGGCCGCCACGAATCCGAAGCGCTCGTCGATCAGGGCGTCGACTGCCGCACGAATGCTGTTCTCCGTGTGGCTGGCATCCACCCGCAGGGTGCCAGTGACCCGGATCCGCACAGGTTCGAAGCCCGCGATCGAGAGCGCGATGTCTCCGGCACGTACGCGATCGAGTGCCTGACGTAGGCTGCGCACGAGCGACCCGGATGCCGGGCTCGGCGCGCCGTTCGTCGCCGCAATGGTGATGTGGACCGCCGGGCTTCCGGCAATCGGGAGCGCCCACGATCGAGCCCGCACGATGCCCGGAAAGCTTGCGGCAAAGTCCTCGTAGTCGCGAACCGACACGACACGGCTCAGGGTCCGCAAGAGATGCGGCGCCCGGGCTCGCATGTCCTCCTTGGTGTCGGCAGCAGCGCCCGCGGCAGCCCGGGCCGGATTGGTCACCGTGGCCAGCCCCAGTGGCCGCTTCTCCGCCATGGTCACGGTTCCTGGATCGGGGGCGAAGGGCGCCAGGCCGGTGCGGTAGGTCGCCGTCACGTTGCCCCGCCCGGTTGGAATGCGCGCACCGTGAATGCCGTCCCCAAAAACCAGGGTAGCCCGGCCATCCGGCTCGACGTCGAGTCGATAGACCCGGGACTCCGGGGCCACGTCGATCAACGTGTCGACGGGCTCCCACCGCTCCCCCCGCACGTGGACCGTGAGGTCAGCGCGTGGCGGCGCTCCGGGCACGAACGCCAGCGGCTGCGCGAGGACGAATCGCTGATGGGCCTGGGCGGCATCGCCGTCGCCGAGAACCTCGTCGCGAACCGTGGCGCCCTCGAGCGCGGTGACGACGTTGCCAAAGACCTGGAGCGACTCGGTATCGAAGCGCGAGCCGTGATCGCCTCGGCCGGTCGGCAGCGCCGCCGGCGCAACCGAACCGTCCTCGGGCTGGGCCTTGATCATGTTCGAAAGCACTTCGGCCAGAACGCTGGCAGACGTCATCTCCGCCATGCGGGGTGTTTCGGCATCGGCACGCCAAGACGGATCGGCGGCCGGCGAATCTTCCAAGGTCAGAGGCTGGGGTTCCGAAGCCGATGGCGCAGGCGCCCCGGCCGCAGCCGAAGTGGCCGTCCTATCGGCATCGCGCTCCACCCGATCGGCCACCACGATCAAGGCGCGGTTGGGCTCGAGGTGAGCAAGCTCGTCCACCAGGTTCGCCACGGCTCGCTGAGGGCTGGTGATCATGCGCGGCGCCAGCTCGAGAAGCTCACTCGACGCGAAAACCGTCGTCCGACGAATCGAAAAGGTGTCAGGCGACGGATCCGCCTCGGTGCCGGGCGGCTCGACGGCCACGCGGGTCACGGTACCGGCAATCAAGAAGCTCTCGCGGTGCACCGTCGCACTATCGGCAACCCGATAGACCCCTGATTGCGTTCGATCGTCGGATTGCAGCGCGATCCACCCCCCGCCCAACACCCCGGGAACCACACGGTCGAGGTCGACGTGGTCGTGCGCGGGACGAAAACCTGGCCACTCGTTCTCGAGGAAGCCGCCGAATGGTGTCGCCGCCATCAGCGGTACCCCGGCATGCCCAGCGGCCAGCGCCGAAACCGGGCCGGCCACGCCGAGCGGGACGCGCAGCCACTGGTCGCCGCCATCCTCCGAGCGCCAGAGGCCGTCATCCGTGACCGCGAAAACAGCCGTCCAGACCGTGACCGAATCGATCACCACCCGCAGCGCACGGATCGTGCCGGTCGGCCCCACGCTCGCGGCCCGCCAACGTTCGCCTTCCCGCTCGGCCAGGTAAATCCCTTCGGGCGTTCCGGCCACCACGCGGTCGGCCCCTTGGTGGTCACGATAGGTCGCCAGCGCGGTGACCTGGGTCGACGAGAGACCGGAGAAAGGATCGGTCCGCGGCAGGCCGAGGTTGGTTGGCTGCCACGACCGCCGACCAGCCCCACGCCGAAAGACGCCGCGGGGCGTACCGATCAGGATCGGCCGTTCCTCACCGCTGCGGGACTCGTCTCGCCCGGGAACGGCAACATCGAACACGACCAGGTCCGTCTCGCCTTCGCGCCCTTTGACGCCCGGCAAGCCACGGTTGGCCGGCTGCCAGGTGCTGCCGTGGTCGACACTGCGGAAGACGCCGCTGTCCGTGCCCAGCAGCAAATCGGTTCGGCCGTCCCTTCGCTCGAAGGCGATCGCGCGTACGGCCGTCGTGGGAAGGCGCACCGCAGCGGTCGACGACGACCAACTTCGGCGCCGAGGCGGAGCACCCGTCGAGCGGCCGAACAGTGGTTCCCAGATCGTGCCTTGATCGGTTGTCCGATAGATGCCACCGCTGCCGGTTCCCGCATAGACCGAGCCATCCGGACCGACCGCCAGAACCAGAACATCGCGATCCTGCAAGCCGCCATTGACCGACTCCCAATGCTGGCCACGGTCCCGGGAGCGCATCACGCCCTCGCCGGCAATGGCGGCGAACGCTGCCCCCGCATCGTCGAAGACCAAGGCAACCACTGGCGCGCCGGACAAATCCTGGTTATGCGCCTGCCAGCGCTCGCCGGCGGCATCCGCCACCAAGATCCCGCCCAGCAGCGGTTGCGCCTGCTGCTGAATGGATAGAGGCTGATCCTTCCAAGCCGGAGCGTTGTAGCCAAACAGGCGTGACTCGGAGCGCAGAGCGTAGATCGCGGGCTCGACGATCGTCGAACCGTCGGCTTCGGGCAGGAGCGGACGCTGCCAGGTGATCTCGGTCGCCGAACGATCGGCCGCGATCCGCGCCTTGGTCGTGCGCACCTGGCGCAGGGTCCAGAGGGACTCGTTGGTGGGCATCACACGCCCGGTAATCAACACCATCGCCCCGACCGCCAGGCCCGTGGCGGTGCCAGCCAGGCGGGCCGAGGTCGCGCCGGCCTCGAGCATCGGCGGCGCCGGCTCGTTGGGCGGTTTCGGTTCGAGTCGGTTGAGCGACGCATCGACCAGGAGCGGCGCGACCGTCTCGAACACCTGCGGTGGCGCACCGTGATGTGGCACGCTGCGGGTCACGGTCCCCGCTTCGAGCTTCAGCCGCTTGGGAAGCCCTTCGACATTCGACGCCGCAAACGCCAGATCGACTGTACCCGCAACTGCCGGACGCGGCCGCAGGTGAAGCAAGCGCCCGAGCTCGTAGACCGAACGATGCTCGCGGGCCGTTCGCAGGTAGCCTTCCTGGATCAAGCGTTCCTGGTAGAAGACGAGCACATCGGCAACCGACGCCCAGCCCTTGATCAGGCCGATCAGCCAGTTC
>CALFAM010000008.1 GCA_937948815.1 uncultured bacterium | reverse complement strand
GTGCAGCGGCTCGGAAGGCAAGCGGGGGCTCGCCGAGGCACGACACGGATCGACTACTACGCGCCGAATCGAGACCTGAGGGGTCACGCTGGCCGAAATCCCTTTCGCATCGCGTTGCGTTCGGTGAATTGTGATGAAGTGAGGGATAGGAGGTTCCTGTAGCAAGGGTTTCGTGTTGATCCGATATAGGGTGAGAAGGAGATGGCGGTTCAAGTCGATCAACCTGGGCAACATGATGTGACATCGATGCTGGCTGCGTGGCGCGATGGTGACGATCGGGCCCTCGAACGTCTCGTTCCGGTGATGTATCGCGAGCTGCGACGGATCGCTGGCATCTACATGCGGAACGAGCGCGATGATCACACCTGGCAGCCGACGGCCCTGGTTCATGAAGCATTGTTGCGCTTCGTTCGGCAAGAGAATCGGTGTTACGACGACCGTGGCCACTTCCTGGCCGTGATGGCGACGATCATGCGGCGGGTGTTGGTCGACTACGCGCGTCGTCGGCTCCGGGTCAAACGCGGTGGGAATGCCGTGTTCGTGCCGCTCGAGGAAGCCAACTGTCCTGTAATCTCGCCGTCGCGCCAGATCGTGGCACTCGACGAAGCCCTCGAGGCATTGGCTCGAGCGGACCAGCAGCAGGCCAAGCTGGTCGAGCTGCGCTTCTTCGCGGGCCTGAGCGTCGAAGAGACGGCAGGCGTGTTGGGCATTTCGACCCGAACGGTCAAGCGTCGCTGGCGCACGGCCCGTATTTGGCTCTACGAGCGTCTCAACCAGCCGCCCGCGGCATGACGGCGCCATCGTGGCAAACGGCCGAGCAGTGGCTGCTTGCCGCGCTCGACCAGCCGACCGCGGTGCGCGAGCGCTTCCTGCGTACGAAGATCACCGACCCAGCGCTGCGGCAACGTGTCGAGTCGCTGCTCGCGGCAGAGGCCCATTGCGATGGGTTTCTCGAGATTCCGGCCTACGCCATGGTGCAACAACAGCTCGATCCGGATGCCCTACCGGATGGGTTGCCGGAGACCGAGATCGCCGCTGGACACGGGAGCCAGTCCCAGATGGTCGGTCGCTACCGTTTGATACGCGAAATCGGCCGAGGCGGCATGAGCGTGGTCCATCTCGGCGAACGTGTGGGCGCGGACTTCGACCAGCAGGTCGCGATCAAGCTTCTGCACGCCGGAACCCTGAGCGAGGACGCGCGGCGAAGATTCCGCGCAGAGCGCCAGATGCTGGCGCAGCTCGAGCATCCGGGAATCGCCCGTTTGCTCGATGGCGGGACCACCGAGGCGGGATTGCCGTTTCTGGTCATGGACCACGTCATCGGACTACCGATCGATCGGTATTGCGAACGACATCGCCTGGACATCAGTGCACGGCTGGCGTGTTTTCTCGACGTGTGTGCGGCGGTGGCGCACGCGCACCGAAACCTGATCGTCCATCGCGACATCAAGCCCTCGAACATCTTGGTCGGAGAAGATGGCAAGCCCAAGCTGCTCGACTTCGGTATTGCCAAGTTGCTCGGGGCGTCGCCGGATGGGTCCTATGAAGAGACGGCTACCTGGCAGCGGGTCCTGACCCCCAACTATGCCAGCCCCGAGCACCTGCACGGCGGACCGATCACCACGGCGTGCGATGTCTACTCCCTCGGGGTCTTGCTCTACCTGTTGCTGGTCGGGCGCTTGCCTCATCGACTCGAGGGCGAGAGCTTCGAAGCCCTGAGTGATCAGGTGCGCGACCGCACGCCACAGATGCCCAGCCGCGCGGTAGCCTCGCCAGAGGCTGCCGTTCATTCGGCGGCCGGTCCGCCTGAGGCGCAGGATCTTCGTGATGATGTCGCGCCCCTGCGGGCGGAGGCCCGCGCCCGTGGGTGCTCGTCGCCACGCCAGCTCGCGCGCAAGCTCCGAGGCGACCTCGACACCATCGTGATGACGGCCCTGCATCGCGAACCGGGCCGTCGCTACGGTTCGGTCGGCGAGCTGGTGCACGACCTCCAGCGCCATCTGGATGGGCGACCGGTTCTCGCCCGGCGCGACAGCTTGCTGTATCGCGCTGGCAAGCTGGTCGCGCGCAACCGCCTGCGGGTCGCCGCCGCTGCCGCCATCTTGATCTTGCTGGTGAGCTTCGGCATCGAACGTGCCCGAAACGCGGGGCAGCTCGAGCGCGAACGGGACGAGAAAGAACAAGTCGCGACGTTTTTGGTTTCGCTTTTCGACCTTCCGGGGAGCGGCCCCGAGACCGAAGTTCAGGCTCGAAGGCTGCTCGATCGGGGCGTCGAGCAAGCCCAGGAACGGCTCGAGACCCAGCCTGGGGTCGGCGCCAGCTTGTTACACGCGATCGCGCAGGCCTACCACAACCTAGGTCTGTACGAGGATGCCGTGGCCACGTTCCGGCAGGCGCAGGTGCTTCGCCTGGAGGTGCTCGGGGCTGGCCATCCCCGCTATGCCGACACGCTTCATGCGCTGGGCTTGGCGTTGCACAAGGCGGGAGATCTCGAAGCGAGTCAACAGGCCTTGCGACGTGCGTTGGCGATTCGTCGCGGGATCATCGCCGTGCCGACACAGCCGGCCGCCGAGACCCTGCAGGGGCTCACGATGCTCGTTCGTGATCAAGGGGACTATCCGCGCATGCTGTCCCTGGCGGAAGAGGCGTGGTCGATGCGGCGGGGGTTACTCGGCGAGCACCACGCCCAGACCGCGGAGTCGCTGACGGCGGTCGCGATCGCACGCTGGGAGCTCGGGGAGTACGCGCAGGCCGAGCGCCTCTACCTGGAGGCGCTCACGATCCTGCGCGACAGCGTCGGCAATCATCCTTCCCTGGCTGACGCGCTGTGCGGCCTGGTCTTGCTCTACCAGCAGCAGGACCATCCAGCCAAGGCGCTGCCTCTCGTCCGCGAGGCGCTCGCGGTCCGAGCCGAAGTCTTTGGCACGGACCACCCGCTCTACCTCGAGACGCTGCAGACCCTCGGCATTGCCGCCGCCATGGCGGGCAGCGATGCGCTTGCCGAAGAGGCGTTTCGCGAAGCCCTGGTCAAGACGGAGAAGTGGTTTGCCGAGGATCACTCCTCCGTCGGACGGGCGTCGTCGAACCTCGGCAAGGCGCTGTTGCGGATGGGGCGCCATGCCGAGGCCGAGGTGCACCTGGAGCGAGCGGTCGAGATTGGCGCGTCCGCGGTCGGTGAGCACCATCGACGGGTGGCGATGGCGCGAGCCGGGCTGGCGGCGGTGCGCGGTCATACGGCCCGACCCGACGAGGCCGAGGCGATTTTCGAACGGGCCCTCGGCGACCTCGACGCCAGCCTCGGGCACGACCACCCGCACACCGCGCTGATTCGCCTCGAGCTTGCCGAGCTGCTCGCCCGCACGGGGCAGCTCCGGCGTGCCGAGGAACTGTTTGCGCGTGCGCTCCCCACGGTTCGGGCCCACCGGCCGGAGTCCGCCTGCGACACCGGGGGGCGCGAGCTGGCGCACGCTCGTGTGCTCGTTCGTCTGGACCGGTTGGCGGATGCGTTCGGTGCGGCGGAGCGGGCGCACACCGTCTTCCTCACGTGTTTCGGGCCAGCCAGCGAGCCGGTTCGCGAGGTCGAGGGGCTACTCAAATCCCTCCGCGGCAGCCAGCGGATCGCAGAAATGCACAAACCCGCGATGACTCCGTCCACGCTGACCCGGGCGCGTGGCCGGTAGAATGTTTCCCAACCCTCGTTCGTAGAGGATGGACGACCCGATTCGCGGACTTTGCGCCATTGCGTGTCTGCGAGAGCTTCCGCGGCCTGGGTGGGCAGTGGAGTATCGTGTGCAGCGGTGCCACGCGCAGCAGCTGCCACAGTGGAGGAACCCGCAAGCATGTCGCTCGAGCTCAGTCCCCGTCAGCGTTCTACGATCGCTGCAGCCATCACCCTCGTCGCGGCGGTCGTGTTGGTCGCCGCGGTGGTGATGGCCGCGGTCTACGTCGGTCGGTTCTTTGGTCGTTTCTCGAACGTCTTCTTACCACTGGCGATCGCGGCGCTGATGGCGCTGGTGTTCAAGCCCTACTATCAGTGGCTGCACACCCGGCTGCGCTTCCCACCAGTCGCGGCGGTGGCCGCGGTTTTCCTCTCACTGCTGCTGCCGATCGCCGGCTTGCTGTGGTTCTTCGGTGCGCTGGTCGTCGAGCAGATCGCCGACCTGATTCACCGCTTGCCCGGCTGGTGGAACCAGGCGGTCGTCGAGGTCCAAGAGCGCCTGCCGCGGCTGAAGATCTTCTGGAACGAGCACCCCTGGGGCATTCGCTTAAAGGAGGCGATCGAGGGACAGCAAGAAGGACTGTTTGCCGGCTTGAGCAATGTCGGCAGCACGGTCGGGGAGCGGGCGCTGTCGGCCGGCATGAGCGTCGTTCGTGCCACGTTCAGCCTGTTGAGCTGGGCGGTTCTTCCGGTCTATCTCGGATTCTTTCTGATGGTCGAGCCGAAGATCCCCGAGGGCCGTACGGTGCTGCCGTTTCTCAAGAAGGAGACGCGCGACGACGTGCTTTACCTGGTCAGCGAGTTCGTCGAGATCATCGTCGCCTTCTTCCGCGGCCAGCTGCTGATCGGCTTCCTGCAGGGCCTGCTCTTCGCCATTGGCTTCTCGATCGTCGGCTTGCGCTATGGCTTGATCCTCGGCCTGTTGCTCGGCTTTCTCAACATCATCCCGTATCTCGGCAGCATCGTCGGTCTCGGCATTGCCCTGCCATTGGCCATGTGGCAGCCCACAGGCGGAATCGGCACAGTGGTCGCGGTTCTGGTGGTGTTCACTCTGGTGCAGATGATCGAGGGCTACTTGCTGACACCGCGCATCATGGGCAACCAGACCGGCCTGCATCCGATGGCCATCATCCTGGCGGTCTTCTTCTGGGGCTCGGCTCTCGGCGGCATCAGCGGCATGATCCTGGCGATTCCCCTGACTGCGTTCCTGGCCAGCTTCTGGCGCCTGGCGCGCGACAAGTACATCGCCGAGCTGGTTTGACGGTGGGGCTGGTTTGACAGTGGGCAATGCCTCGACGGCCACGCCGGACCACCCGGCTGCGACGACGGACGCACCCGCCGTGACGGGCGAGCAGACGCCCTCTCTCGCCCCGGGACACGGTCTCGCACCGGAGCACTGTCTCAACTGCGGTGTCTCGCTTGCCGGCAGCTTCTGTGCGGACTGCGGCCAGCGGGTACTGCCGGGTGGGCGCCTGACCACCGGTGGCATCGTTCGCCAAGGGCTCGACCAGCTCTTCGGCCTGGAATCTCGGCTCGGGCGCACGGTCCGGGAGCTGACGCGGAATCCGGGCGCCGTGGTCCGCGCCTACGTGTCCGGCAAGCGCGCCCGCTACGTCAACCCGTTCAAGTACTGCCTGGCCATGATCGCGGCCTACTTGCTGCTCGGCGCCGTACTCGGTGTCGACCCGAGCAAGACGATCAACGCCGGCGTCGTGGGCGCGGATGGCAATCCCGTGGCCTGGGCCGAGGAGGCGCAAGCATTCGTCCGTCGCAACCTCAACAACGTGTTGTTCTTGGCGTTACCCTTGTTCGCCGGCATCCTGCGGCTGCTCTACCGCCGGTCGGGCTACAACTACGCGGAGACGTACTCCTTCGTGCTCTTCGTGGTCGGCCACATCTTCTTGGTCGGCCTGCTGCTGACGCCATTCGCGGTCTGGATGCCGGGCCCGACCCTCCTTGTCCGTTTGCTCTTCCACCTGGTCTTTTTCGTCTGGGCGGCGAGGGTCTTCTATGACCAGAAGACCTTCGGCGGCACGGCGCGGGCCTCCTGCGCCCATGTGCTCTACGTGCTGTCAGTGATGCCGGTCGCGGCGATGTTTCTGCTCTTCTACGGCCTCGTCCTGAAGCCCTGATCCCAGGTGTCTAGCTTCCCGTGCAACCTCTCCGGGTGGTGGCTCGTAGAACAGGCTGTGCATCCCTTCTTCCGGTGACGATTCTCCGGTGAAGATTCCTCTGTGAAAACCCGTCCCCGACAGGAGGCTCAACGTTGGACAGACGCCAGTTTCTCAGGCTGAGCGGCATCGGTGCCGGCGCGCTGGTGGTGCCCGTCTTCGGCAACCCACGTGCCTGGGCTGACGCCAATGGCGCGCAGACTGCAATACCGACGGCAGCCCGAAAGGCCCTTGCCGACGTCGCCCTCAATACGGCCAAATCCAAGGGAGCGTCCTACGCGGACATCCGGATCGGCCGCTACTTGAACCAATTCGTCGTGACCCGGGAAGACAAGGTCGAGAACCTCGTCGACACGGAGTCCTATGGCGTCGGTGTCCGCGTGCTGGCGAACGGTACGTGGGGCTTCGCCGCGACGTCGAACGTCTCGAAAGATGCGATCGCCAAAGCGGCCACCGAAGCCGTGGCCACCGCCAAGGCCAATGCCAAGCTGCAGTCCGAGCCTGTGCGTCTGGCGCCGGTCAAGGGCGCGGGCGAGGTGACGTGGAAGACGCCGATCCAGCGTTCCTGTTTCGACGTGCCGATCAAGGAGAAGGTCGATCTCTTGATGGAGGTCAATGCGGAGGCCATGGCCGCGGGGGCCAACTTCGTCAACTCCGTGCTCTTCCAGGTCAACGAGCAGAAGTACTTTGCTTCGACCGATGGTTCCTACATCGATCAGGACGTGCACCGGCTGTGGCCGCTCTTCAACGTCACCGTGGTCGACGAAGGGAGCGGCAAATTCAAGAGCCGGCAGTCGCTGTCCTCGCCCGTCGGCATGGGTTGGGAGTATCTGGCTGGCAAGAAGCAGGACAAGATGGTCGGTCCCACCGTGGTCTACGGCAACAGCTACGACATGATCGAGGACGCGAAGAACGCGTCCCGCGAGACCAAGGAGATGCTCACCGCCAAGTCGGTCGAGCCCGGCAAGTACGATCTGGTCCTCGATCCGAGCCACCTGTGGCTGACCATTCACGAGTCGGTGGGCCATCCGCTCGAGCTCGACCGTGTGCTCGGCTACGAGGCAAACTACGCGGGAACCAGCTTCGCGACCCTCGACAAGTGGCGCTCGAAGAGCTTCAACTACGGCTCCGACAAGGTCAATCTGGTCGCGGACAAGACGCAGACCGGATCTCTGGGCGCGGTGGGCTACGACGACGAGGGCGTTGCCTGCAAGCAGTGGGACCTGGTGCGCAATGGTGTCCTGGTCGGCTATCAGGCGATCCGTGACCAGGTGCACATTCTGGGCGAGAAGGAAAGTCACGGTTGCTGCTATGCCGACAACTGGAGCTCGGTGCAGTTCCAGCGCATGCCGAACGTGTCTCTCGAGGCCGGGAAAGAGAAGCTCTCTGTCGACGACATGATCAAGGACGTCGAGAAGGGCATCTACATCGTCGGGGACGGTTCGTTCTCGATCGATCAGCAGCGCTACAACTTCCAGTTCGGCGGTCAGCTTTTCTACGAGATCAAGGACGGCAAGATCGCTGGCATGCTGCGCGATGTCGCCTATCAGTCGAATACTCAGGAGTTCTGGAACAGTTGCGTGGCAACGTGTGACCAGAGCGACTATCGCCTCGGGGGCTCGTTCTTCGACGGCAAAGGCCAGCCCGGTCAGGTCAGCGCGGTCTCCCACGGCAGCGCGACCACCCGGTTCAACGGCGTCAACGTGATCAACACTGAGCGCAAGCTCGGCTAGGCCGGCAAGGCAACTCCCGAGAGGAAATCCCAGAGATGACGATTCTCAATCGCGACGAGGCGAAAGCCATCCTCGACAAGGTCGTCGGCTTTTCCAAGGCCGAGGCTTGTGAGGCCAACCTCAGTGGCGGTCGAAACGGCAACATCCGTTACGCCCGCAACAGTGTTTCGACCAGCGGCTCGGTCGACGACATGCAGCTGGTCGTGCAGTCGAATTTCGGCAAGCGTTCCGGTACGGCGACGATCAATGAGTTCGATGAAGCATCGCTCGAGAAGGTGGTGCGCCGGGCCGAAGCGCTTGCCAAGCTGGCGCCGGAGAATCCGGAGTTCATGCCGATCCTCGGACCGCAAGGCGAGTACCTGAAGTCGAAGGCGCACTTTGCGTCGACGGCCGGGATCGACGCGGCGTACCGGGCCAAGGCAGCGTCCGACTCGATTGGCCCATCGCGGAAGAAGAAGCTGGTTGCCGCCGGCTTCCTCCAAGACAACGATGGCTTCGATGCGGTGCGCAACAGCAAGGGCTTGTTCGCCTACCACCGTTCCTCCGATGTCGAATTCTCGGTCACCGTGCGGACCGAGGACGGCACCGGCTCGGGCTGGGTGAGTCGTGACTACAGCGATGCCAGCAAGCTCGACACGGGGCGCGCGTCTCAGGTCGCGATCGACAAGGCGATCGGCTCGTCCAAAGCCCGGGCGATCGAGCCTGGGAAGTACACCGTCATTCTCGAACCCGCGGCATCGTCCAACCTGATCGGCAACATGTTCGGCAGCTTCGATGCGCGCCAGGCCGACGAGGGGCGGAGCTTCCTTTCCAAGAAGGGTGGCGGTACCAAGCTGGGCGAGAAACTGGTGGACGAGCGGATTTCGATCTGGAGTGATCCCTCCAATCCCGACGTCCCGGCGGCGCCCTGGCAGGGCGATGGTCAGCGTCGCGAGAAGACGATGTGGATCGAAAATGGCGTGGTGAAAAACCTCTTCTACTCCCGCTTCTGGGCGCAGAAAAAGGACACCAAGCCGATCCCGTTCCCGGCCAACGGCATCATGAAGGGCGGCACAAAGACCACCGAACAGCTGGTGGCGGAGACCGAGAAAGGCATTCTGGTCACCCGCACCTGGTACATCCGCATGGTCGATCCGCAAACGCTCTTGCTGACCGGTCTGACCCGTGACGGAACGTTCTTCGTGGAGAACGGCAAGATCGCATTCCCGATCAAGAACATGCGCTTCAACGAGAGCCCGATCATCATGTTGAACAACATCGAAGACCTCGGGAAGCCGGTTCGTCAAGATGGCAACATGATTCCGCCAATGCGCATCCGAGACTTCACATTCTCGAGCCTCTCGGACGCCGTGTAGGACGATGACCACTCGTCGGACTCTCGATCGGCGCAACTTCTTGCGCATCTCCGGCATCGGCATGGGCACGCTGGTCGTGCCCGTGCTCGGTGCTCCCCGCGTCTGGGCTGACGGTGACACCGGTGCCGTCCCGAATGGCTCACTGACCCCGGTCGCCACCGGCAACCGCAAGGCGTTGGCGGACGTCGCCCTCAACACGGCTCGCGGTGAAGGCGCGTCCTACGCCGACATTCGAATCGGTCGATACCTGAACCAGTTCGTGGTGACCCGCGAGCAACAGGTCGAGAGCATCGTCGACACCGAGTCTTACGGTGCTGGCGTTCGCGTGTTGGCCAAGGGGACGTGGGGCTTCGCTGCGACCTCGGACGTCAGCAAGGACGGCATTGCCAAGGCGACTCGCGAGGCGGTGCAGATCGCCAAGGCGAACGCCCGGCTGCAGACCGAGCCGGTGCGCTTGGCGCCGGTCAAGGGGGTCGGTGAAGTCTCCTGGCGGACGCCGGTCGTCAAGTCGACATTCGATGTTCCGATTCGCGAGAAGGTCGACCTCTTGCTCGACGTCAACGCAGCAGCGCAGGAGGCTGGTGCGAGCTTCATCAACTCGATGCTCTTCCAGGTCAACGAGCAGAAGTACTTCGCCTCGACGGACGGTTCCTACATCGATCAGGACGTTCATCGTCTTTGGCCGAATTTTTCGGTGACGGTGATCGACAAGGCGAGCGGCAAGTTCCAGTCGCGGCAATCCTTATCGGCTCCGATGGGGCTGGGATGGGAATACCTTTCCGGTCGCAAGGAAGACAAGATCACCGATGGGCCGATGACGCTCTACCGCAATTCGTACGACATGCGGGAAGACGCGATCACCGCGGCCAAGCAGGCCAAGGCGAAGCATACGGCCAAGTCGGTGGCGCCCGGCAAATACGACTTGGTGCTCGAGCCGAATCACCTGGGACTGACCATTCACGAGTCAGTCGGTCATCCGCTCGAGCTCGACCGCGTGCTCGGCTACGAGGCCAACTATGCCGGCACCAGCTTCGCGACCCTCGACAAGTGGCGTACGAAGGAATTCAACTACGGCGCCAAGCGTGTCAACTTGGTGGCCGACAAGACGCAAACTGGGTCACTCGGCGCCGTCGGTTACGACGACGAGGGTGTCCGCGCCAAGAAATGGGACCTGGTGCGAGACGGTGTGCTGGTCAACTACCAGGCGATTCGTGACCAAGTTCACGTTCTCGGCCAGGAAGAGAGTCACGGCTGCTGCTATGGCGACAGCTGGAGCTCGGTCCAGTTCCAGCGCATGCCGAATGTCTCGCTGGAAGCCGGCACCGAGCCGCTGACGCCGGCGCAGATGATCAAAGATGTGGAGAAGGGCATCTACATCGCCGGACGTGGCTCGTATTCGATCGATCAGCAACGCTACAACTTTCAGTTCGGTGGTCAGGTCTTCTACGAGATCAAAGACGGCAAGGTCACCGGTATGCTGCGCGATGTTGCATACCAGTCGAATACCCAAGAGTTCTGGAACAGCTGTTCGGCACTCTGCGATCAGCGGGACTACCGATTGTTCGGAACGTTCTTCGACGGCAAGGGCCAGCCGAGCCAGGTGAGCGCGGTCTCCCACGGCAGCGCCACGACCCGCTTCAATGGCGTCAACGTGATCAACACCGAACGCAAGCTGGGATGAGCGGATGCCGCCGGCACCAGCCCGGCGGCCATCCAGAGCGTGCTGGTCGGCGTCGCGTGGCTACGGAACGGACGAAGACCAAGCCGAGACATCACCGAGCTCGAAGTCGTCGCGGAACACCAGGTTCCCGCCGGCAGCGATCGCCAGGGTGGCCATGGGCATCGGCAGGATGCCGAGAAGGACCGATGTAGCGTCGTGTGGATCGCAGCGTCGCAGCACCACGGGCCCCGTCGGGAACTGGTCGGTGATCAAGTAGCAAGTTCCATCGGACTCGTCGAAGTCGAGGGCGCCATTGCCGATCGATACATCCCATTGGCCGACGCCCGTGGCCAGGGCCGTCTGGGTGTCGATGCGCAGGAGCATGGCGCTGGCGGGCTGAAATGCATCGGTTCCATACAGCACGCCATTGGGGGCGGCGGCGACCCCGGCGAAGCCGAACGATCCCGGCGTCACCGTGCCGACGTGTGTCGGCGGTCCACCGCCTGGCGGGAAGCGGTAGAGCGTGTTGACTTCGTTGCCGACATTCTCGGTGATCGCGAAACCGGCGCCCGAGGTCGGGTCGATGGTGAAGGCCGATACCGGATCCGGCGCGGCGAGCTGGCCAACGATGCTCAGCGCGGCGGTCTGCGTGTCGAGGTCGAGGAGGTCGCCACTGGCGTCGAGACAACGGAGTGTCGTGAAATCGCCGCCCGGTGGGAAATCACAGCCTTCGATGGCGGTCTCACTGTCGGGGAAGAGGGCGCCGATGGTGGTGATCGCGGCTGGATCGTCGAGCGGGAAGACGATGAGCTCCTGAGGAACGCTGTCGGTAACCGCGAAGGCCGCGGGCGCTGGATCCATCCCGCGCGTCGTGGCCGTGACCGGAATGGCGGCGAGGCTCAGGGTGAGGGGCAATAGCAGGAAGGGCGGTCTCATCAGCGTTTCTCCGGGGCGAATTCGTGCGACGCCGACGCGGTCGGCGGGCTCCATACTCATAGGCGCAGTTCGTGGAAATCTGTGTCACACGAGCTGAAACCTGCACGGGCCGACTGGCCATGCCGACGGCTGCCGAGCTGGCCTACGGAACGGTACACTGGGAACACGATGGCTGACTTCACGTTTACCCGCCTGCAATACGCTTCCGGCAACTGGGATGTGGACCAGCGGATGCCGGCCAATCTGCTGGATTCGCTCATTCAGTACACGACGCTCGAGGTGGCACCGGAAGAGCAGGTCATTCCATTGCGTGATCCGGCGATGTTGCATGCCCCTTTCTGCTATATGGCGGGCCACCGGCTGGTTCAGTTCGATCGCGACGAGCGCGCCAACTTCGAGCGCTACGTGCGCAATGGCGGTTTCGTCTTCGCCGACGACTGCAACCATGACATCGACGGTCTTTTTGCACGCTCCTTCGAAGCGCAGATGGCGGCGATCTTCGGCGACGACGCCTTGCGCAAGATCCCGAACGATCACGCGATTTACCACAGCTTCTTCGACTTCGACGACGGTCCGCCAACGACCTCCTTCGAGCTCAACGGTTGGGGCGACGATCTCGTGCACGACTACCTCAAGGCGATCGTGATCGACGGTCGGGTCGGGGTCCTCTATAGCAACAAGGACTATGGTTGCGAATGGGACTATGATTTCAGGAACAAGCGGTGGCTGGCAGAAGACAACACGAAGTTCGGTGTGAATATCGTTATGTATGCACTGACCTCGTAGGGTGAATCCTCAGATAGATCGGGTTCCAGATGTGCTAGCTTGAGTAGACTCAGTTGAGCCTTGTTCGAAGAAGCGTGGGATGCGGAGTTCGGGCGGCTCGCTCGTGGGCGAGGAAGAGGAGATTCTCATGCGTGTTTCGTTTCGCCGGCCATGGGCGGCGGCTAGCCGCGTGCTCGCGTTGGCCGGGATGGTATCGATCGCCTTGTCCGCAGTCGCAGATGATGGCGATCGCCTCGTCTCGATTCGCGGCTTTGGTGGCTGGGCTTACGGCGATACCGATGGCAACCGCTACCTCACCGGTAGCGAGGAAGGACAGTATGACAATGTCGGAGTCAGCCTCGCGCTCTCGGCGTCGCCGTACGAGCGTCTGCGCATCTCGAGCCAGCTCGAGGTGTTCTCCGACCCGACCAGCGACGACAACGCCGAAGTCGAGCTCGACTATGCGTTTGCCGAGTGGGCGTTCTCGGACGCGATTCATGGCCGTGCCGGCCGCAGCAAGCACCCGTTTGGCATTTACGCCGAAATCTTCGATGTGGGGACGTTGCGCCCTTTCTTCGACCTCCCGCAGGGCATCTACGGCCCGACGGCGATCGCCGGTGAGAGCTACGACGGCATTGGCCTGACCGGCCGCAAGCGGTTTGGCGATTGGGACTTGCAATTCGATGCCTACGTCGGCAGCTTGCGTTTCGAAGCCCTCGAGCCGTGGGACGGGCTGCGTGACGAAGACGACGATGCGCCAGGCGATGACGAAGACGAAGAGCTCGTCGAGAACAAGGAACGCGACGAGGTCGTCGGCTTTCGGCTCGATTTCGAGACGCCGGTCAATGGCTTGACCTTCGGGTTCTCCGGCTACACGGGGACGGCCCAGGACGATGAAGGGCTCGGCGGCGAAGAAGGTGACGAGCCCGGCGAAGAGGAGGAAGGGGAGCTGCGCAATACCGGCTTCGGCCTTCACCTCGAGTATGCGACCGGACCGTGGACATTGCGCATGGAAGTTGCCCACCTCGACGAAGAGGACGAGGTCGCGACGGATGCGGCCTACGTCGAGCTCGCCTACCAGCTCACGGATCGATGGCAGCTCGCGTTTCGGTACGACCGCGCCGATACCAAGGTCCGAGAGGTCGATATCTCCGACGTTCCGACGTTGGGGGAGCACGATGACCTGGCGTTCGGCGTCAACTATTGGTTCTCGACTGACTTGGTGCTCAAGCTCTCCATCCATCAGGTGGAAGGCAACCGGCTCGCCCTTCCCGAAGAGGCCGACTTGGCCATCGACACAGGCACCCTCGACGACGAGACGACGCTGGTGTCCTTCGGCGCCCAGTTCAGCTTCTGATCGTCCTTGTTGCGGCCCGGCCCATGCGTGGCTCTCCAGGTCGGCGGCGTCCGAGTTGGCCGCATCCGGCAGGCTGAAATGGTAGGGTCTCCAGTACGCTAGCAGACGGATTCGGCCCGCTGGATGCCTCGCGCGTGCGCCGAGAACCAGCATGCGAAGCGCAGCTGGATGGTGAGCGGGCTGGCTGGAGAACGTGAGGAGTGGTGTGAACGGAACGAGTGCGGACGCGTCGAGCTGCCATGGCAGGCAGCCGGACCTTTTGGCGATGCTGGCCTTGATCGGGATCCTTGTGGCCGCGGGGTGCGGTTCCTCCCACGAGCGTGACGCGGCCGATCCTCCGACACCGGCCTTGCGGATCTGTTTCGACCAGAGCATGCCCTTCTTCTTCGAGGAGGCGGATCAGCAGCGCGGCATCGAGCATGACCTGCTTGCTGGCTATGCTGCGTCATTGGGCATCGAGGCCGCGCTTGTCGAGCAGGAGATCTTCGACGATGTGCTCGATGCAGTCGCCGACGGGAAATGTGACGTGGGCGCGTCGACCATCACAGCGACGTCCGAACGTGCCGCGCGTTTCGACCTTTCCGCTCCCTACTTCCCGGTACGTGTGGTGCTGGTGTCGTCCCTGGAAGACCCCATCGACGGACTCGAGGCGCTGGCCAATCGCACAGTCGCGACGATCGCCGGGTCGCGGTACGCCGATCTCGTTCGTGACGTGCCCGGCATTCGTCTGATCGAGGTTGGCGATGGCGACGCGCAGTTCGCGCTGGTCGCTTCCGGGCAGGCCGACGCGATGGCATTCGACTCTGCGCTGGTGCTCTCGTTGATCGGGCGGTTCCCGACTCTCGGCATTTCAGCCGCGCTGTCGGATCTCGAACACTATGCCTTCATCTTGCCCAAAGGCTCGCCGCATCGCGTGCGCTTGAACGCGTACCTGGCTGACACGCTGGCCGATGGCCGGTTCGAAGCGATTCTCGGCAAGTACTTCGACGCCGATCACGTCCCGGACATCCTCGAATCGCTCGCCGAAGCCGATTCCGGCGCGGTGGCAGCGGCACAGCCTCGCTAAGCCTCTCGCCCCCCATGCGCTGCTCGTCCGGTTCGTTCTTCCAGCCTGAAGCGTAAAGCGTCCCGCGACGCGAGGCCATCTCAGCGCGTAGGGGGGAGCACCCTGACATCGACACGTCGGTTCTGGCGCCGCCCCGTCGCTGTGTCGTTGGTGGCGATGGGCTGCTCTTCACCGCGGGTTTCGATTCCGATGCGTGCAGGGTCGACCCCCCGAGCGCTCAGGTACTGCGCGACCGCACGCGCCCTCCCGAGCGCGACGCGCCGATTGACACCCTCATCCCCGGTGGCATCGGCATGACCGGTCAGAAGAATGCTTCCCGGGCGTGCTGCGAGCAGGTCCGTCAGGCGATCGAGCTCGGCCCGCGCCCGTCGATTCAGACGGTTGATGCCCGAGCGAAAGAAGATGCGAACGACGTCGATCGGTGGCTCCGTCGCGTGGTCGAATACCGGCAGCCGGCTGGCAATCTGGGTGGCCGTGTCCGATGGGATGAAGCCTTGCTCGGCCACGATCTCTCGGCTGGTTGCCGACAGGAGAAAGGCGAGAAAACGTCGAAGCTCCCCTTGGGGCTCGCCGCGGGTGTAGAGCAGCAAGGGCCGAAAGATCGGGTAGGAGCCGTCCCGCACCGTGGCCAGGGAGGGGCGGATCGAATCGGAGGCGGCGTGGGGTGTCACCGGCACGGTCCGGACCGAGTCGGCCTGCCAGCCCATGCCCAGGTAGCTGATGGCCTGTGGGGCGGCAGCGACTCGGGCGACGATGTCCGCAGAATGCTCCACGAACTCGGTCTGTGGTGCGAACGATGCGGGGCCGGCCGCGGCCTTGCCGAGGACCGCCTTGGCGAAGAAACCGTGGGTGCCCGAATAGCTCGGGCGGCTGATCAATTTGATCGGCCGGTCGGGCCCACCGACCTCCCGCCAGTGGGTGACCGTGCCGCTGAAGATCCTCGCGAGTTGGCCGATGCCCAGGCTGGGCACCGCATTGCTCGGATGCACCAAGATGGCGATGCCGTCGTAGCCGAGCACGAATTCTTTGATCGGAATGCCGAGGCGTTTCATCTCCTCGAGCTCGCTCGACTTGATACTGCGCGAGGAAGCACCGAGCTGCGCCGAGCCGTCGGCCAGGCCGACGAAGGCGGTGCCGGACCCGAGCGACTCCCACGCGATCTCGACGCCGGGATTGCGCGCTTCGTAGGCTCTGGCGAGTGCCGGCCCGAGTGCGCCACCGATGGTGTCGGATCCCTTCACGTGGATGTCGGGCGCGGCCCGCGTGGGGCCAGGGGCTACAGAGAGAAGGGACAGGATGATGAACGGTGCGATCAGCATGCGATCTTTCATGACGACCTGCTGTGGACGGGTGGACGGTGCGGACGTGGCCGCTACTGAAGGAAGTCGACTGGCCAGTTGATCCAGACCGCGACCGGCGACGCGTCCTGTGTCGCGGGGCGGAATCGGAACTGCCCAACGGCTTCGAGTGCCGCGGATTCGAACGGTGCGAGCCCGTCTCGTGATTGGTAGATCGAGGCGTCCGCCACGCGCCCGTGCTCGTCGATCAGCAGCCGACAAATCACCGTCGGCACGTAGGTTGCGCCAGCCACGGGGACGGCGGGCGGCATGCCGGTGAGAAGCTGGGGGAGCTGGTCCTCGGAAGGCTTCAGCTCGGACGCCTCGACCGCGCGGTCGAGCAGCTCCGCCGGATCCGCTGCCGAGGGTGAGGCCTCTGGCGGCCGGGTCGGAGATTCCTGTGAGGACCGCGATCCGGCACGCCAGGAGACCAGAACCAGAACGGCGACAGCCAGGACGATCAGCGTCGAAAGGGAGACAAGGCGTCCTGCTCCCTTGACGTTGCCAGCGTCCGGGCCGTCGTGGGTCGGTCCGCCCAGGGCCGCCGGCATGTCAGCGGGCGCCAGCTGGCTCGGCGAAAGGATGGGCGGATCTTTGTGGGCGTATGCGCGGGCGACGCCGACCGCAACCGAACCGGTCTCTGGGTCGCGGTCGCGCGGGCTCTGCTGATCGACGGCCTCCAGGACAGCCGTTCGGACCCGCAGATCGAGCGTGCGCCGCGGGATGGCGACATCGGTCTTGACCAGGTAGTAGAGATCGTCCTCGGCCAACGCAGCCAAGACCGCTTGTTCTCCCTCGAGCGCTCCGTAGCGGGCATCGACGATGATGCCTTCATCCAGGAACAATGTGCCTTCGCCACCCGGCCCTTCGAAGCGGATGCGACAGGTGCCGCCCGCGGTTGCCTTCACCTGGAGAAGGTTGACGAACGCGATCTCGCCGGAGCTGCCGGAGACGGCCACTGTGGTGCTCAGCCGAATCCGGCCAGGCGCTGGCTGGTCATCAGTTTTCGCGATGCGCTGCTGCGCCGAGCAACGATTCGGCGCGCGTCGCCGCGTGGTGTGCGCGGTGGCAGCGGCTCTTCGCCGGTCAGCTCTCGGGCCACACAGGAGATGCATCGGCCGCCGCGCTGAAGCAAGCGAAGCCGCCGCTCATGGCGGTTACGCGGGCCGGCGACACGGACACTCCCTTCGTGTCCGCAGCCACCGAATCGGATGACGTAGGTTGCAACACTGCTCATGCTGGACTTCTTCCTCGACCGTTGCCGCGTGACGCGGTTCAGGCGATTCATCGGGTTGATCTGCGAGCGAATTCGACGAAGACGACCGCTCGGCGGGTGTCGAGCCGAGCCCCGAACGTCGAAGCCCGAGCGGCCTTCGACGTCGAGCGGACGAACCGTGTAGCGGCGTCGATTCACACCCTGCGAGCACCGTCAGCATCCGCCGAGATGAGCGAGTTGCGATGAGCAATCGAGGAAGATTCGAAGAAGGCGGCCGGCGCGGACCCGGGCCGAGTGTCCTTGCGCACGAAACCGTCGCCGAGGCGCCTGCTCGTCATCGAGAAAACGTTCTGTAAAGAAGTTGGAGGGGCCGCGCGGGCAGTCCTGGTGGACAAACCTTGGGAAGGGCAGCGCGTAGAATGATCGGCGCGGCGTTTCCGCTTGTTTGCTCGCTGATCTGGGGGCCTCTTGACGATCGACACCCTTGCTGCTTCCACCCATCTCGACGAGGCCGAAGTCGAACGGCTCGTCGCTCGGCTGCCTCCGCTAGAGGATGCTCTGGCGACCACCATCGTTGGGCAGAAAGTCGCCCTTCGGCACCTGACAGTCACCTTGTTGGCTGGCGGCCATGCCGTGCTCGAAGGCGTGCCCGGACTCGCCAAGACTTTGATGGTGCGCACGCTGGCGCAAGCGCTGACGCTATCGTTCAAGCGGATCCAGTTCACCCCGGATCTCATGCCTGGAGACATTCTCGGCACGGACGTCCTCGAAGAAGATCCCGAAACCGGCCGTCGCCGTTTCCGATTCCGACCTGGGCCGATCTTCGCGAACCTGGTCCTGGCGGATGAGATCAACCGTAGCCCCCCACGCACGCAGTCCGCGCTGCTCGAGGCGATGGAGGAACGGGCGGTCACCTGGGGTGGCGAAACCCGCGCCCTGACACCGCCCTTCTTCGTTCTCGCGACCCAGAACCCGATCGAGCAGGCAGGAACCTATCCGCTGCCCGAAGCCCAGCTCGACCGCTTTCTCCTCCACATCGCGCTCGACTATCCGGAGGCCGACGAGGAAGTGGCGATCCTGGCGGCGACCACGGCCGATCGCGAAATCCAAGTGCCCGCTGCGCTCGACGGCGAATCGCTGGTGGCCCTGCAGGCAGTGGTGCGCCAGATCCACGCCAGTCACGCGCTGCTGGACTATGTGAGCAGGCTGGTGCGAGCCAGCCGCCCCCAAACGTCGACGGTCGAACTGGTGCGCGATGTCGTGGCCTGGGGTGCGGGACCGCGCGCGGGCCAGGCACTGGTGCTGGCGGCCAAGGCGCATGCCCTGCTCGCCGGCCGCTTCGCCGCGACACCGGACGATGTACGCGCCATGGCGGGGCCCGTTCTCCGGCACCGGTTGGTCATCGGATTTCGCGGTCAGGCTGAAGGCATCGAGGCTGAGGCGGTTGCCACACGCCTGATCGAGTCTGTCGCCCCGCCGACAGACTCGCCAATCCGATGAGCCCAATCCGATGAGCCCGGCCCGATGAGCCCAGCCCGATGAGCCCAGCCCGACGAGACGAGCTCGATCAGAGTCGTCGCCTGAGAATGGTCGCATGAGCACGATTCCGCGCGCGGGCTCCGGGCGTCGAGATGCCTCGGCGACGCGCTTCCTCGATCCCGCGGTGCTCGCGGGAATCGATGACCTGCAGCTTCTGGCGCGCCAGGTGGTCGAAGGCTTTCTCGCCGGTCGCCACCTCGACCTGCGACCGGGCCCCGGCGTCGAATTCAGTCAGTATCGCCCTTACCTGCCGGGCGATGATCTTCGGCGGGTCGACTGGCGTGTCTATGGCCGCAGCGACCGGCTGATGATTCGTGACGCGGATGTCGAACGCGACGTGACCGTGCGCATCGTGCTCGATTGCAGCCGTTCCATGCTGCACGCCGAACCCCACGGCGCCCCGCCCCAGTCGGCTGGCACCTCCGATGGTGAATCGTTCCGGCCGACTACCAAGCTGGACTACGCGCGCATGCTGGCAGCCTCGTTCGCCTTCTTGGCCGAGCGCCAGGGCGATCGAATCGCCTTGCTGGCTCCGGCCGGGGAGATCGTTGGCGAGACGGCTGGCCGCGCTCGGCGCACTGCGAATCCGGTGCCGCAAGTCGAACCGAGCCATGGTGGGCAGGACTTGGTGCGTGTGTGCGCGCTCTTGGCGAGGATCGAGGCTGCGGGGCGTTGGCCCGCGTGGTCGCAGCTCGGCCCGTTGTTGGCACCCTCCACGCCTGGAGGGGCCGGTGGGGGAACGAGCGGACGCGGCGCACGCGATCGCCAGCTGATCGTGTGGATCAGCGATCTCTACGAGCACGACGACGAGATGATCGATACCCTGCGCGCCCTGCGCGCAGCCCGTCACGAGGTTCTGGTGATCCAGCTCATGGGGCGTTCCGAGCTCGAGCTCGGATGGCAGGGCGACCTGATGTTCGAAGACCTCGAGACCGGCAAGACCGTACGCGCGGACGCCGAATCCCTGCGGCCGGCCTACCGACAGCGGATGTCCGCCTATCTGGATGGATGGCGTCGTCGCGTGCGGGACCTCGGCGCCGACTACCACCTGATGGTCACGGATGAACCCCTCGACCGCGGTCTGCGTGCCCTGTTGCTGCGCCGCCAAGCACTTCCGTAGGGCCCCGAGCCACTCATGAGCGACTGGCTGTCACCACGCATCTATCCGCGTTCGCTGCGGTTCGCGCGCCCAGGCTTGCCCGTCAGCGATCCGCTACGCATCCGTCGCATTCGCGCGCAGGCTCTGCAACCCCACGGGTCGACGCGGCCCCGCTTCGGGCGTCACGACGTCTTCGCGCGAGCGGATGCGTCTGTCGACGCCGGCTGGTCGACGCTCGATGCTGGGCGCCCACCCGTTGGCCATCGTGAGGCGCGCGCCTGATGCCGACGCTTTCGTGGATGAGTCCCGGATGGCTGTGGGGGCTCGGTGCCTTGGCAGTGCCGGTGGTGATCCATCTGCTGAGCCGCGGCACTGCCCGACGCGTGGCGGTGGGCAGCGTTGTGCTGATCGTCGCGGGGAGCAGCCATCGGGCGCGGCGCATTCGCTTCACCGATGGCTGGCTCGCAGCCCTGCGCGCCCTTCTGCTTCTGTGGTTGGTCCTGGCCCTGGCAGAACCGCGCTGGCGTCCCGCAGCTCGGGCCGAAGTCTGGGGACTGACCGAACCGGACGTGATGGTGGCTTTACAGCAGGATCCGGCTCGAGCGCCGGAGGCAGCCGAACGGCTGAGATCGCTGGCGGCGACGCAGGAACTGCGGCTCCTGGCCGCTGGCCTGCCGCACGTGGTGCCCGGTGCGAAGTCGGAGCTCGAAGGCCCTCATGGCCGAGGCGAGGGGCTGGGTAGCCCGGCGACTCCGGGCGGGATCTGGTCGATGCTGCGTGAAGCGGCGGCCACAGCGCCTCCGGGTACGCGATTCGAAGTCTTCAGTCACGGTGCCGTCGAGGCGTTCGTCGGCCAACGACCTGCGCTCGCCAATGAGGTGGCCTGGCACATCGTCCCACCACCAGCCGAGATGTGGGTGGCACGCGCCACGGGCCTCGACGAGGGCACTCGCCAGTGGGTCGCGCGCAGCGGCGCGGTGGCGACGACCATCACGCCGACAATGGGCTCCGCCTCCGAAGACTCAGCGGCCCTACCCGAGGAAGCGTCGGCATGGATGGCGGAGCTGGCGGCTGCTGCTCCGCTGCGTGTCCGTGTCTACACCGAGCCTGAGCGGAGGGGTGATGGCGACGACGTGGTTGCGGCCCTGAACGCCATCGAGCGTGTCGGCTGGCTGTCGCTGGACGTGACTCGCACCGCGCTCGAGGCAACGCCTGAAGGGCAGCCGCCACGCGACGAGGCAGCGTCGACCCTGGGCCTGCCGGATGCCGACGTGGTGATTTGGCTGGCGGCAAGGCCTGTTGCCGATCGCTGGCGAGACTGGCTCGCCGCGGGCGGTCTCTTGCTGCAAGACGCGCGGTCTGCCCGCTACCGCGATTGCCAGGGCCATGCCGATCTGCCGGGTGACCTTGGAACGGTCGTGTTTCGTCGATGTGCCGAGGTCGCCACGGTCCCCGAGGACGACTTGATCCCCGTGTGGCGAGATCGACAAGGTCGGCCCCTGCTGTCCGCGACTCCGGACGGTCGCACCTGGACCCTGGCCAGCCGGTTCCATCCGAGATGGTCGGACTTGGTTCGTTCGCCAGCCTTTCCGCACTGGCTGGCCCAGTGGCTCGATCGATCGGCGCGACAGACGGGACGGGTCGTCGCCCGGCCTGGAATCGACCGGCGGCAGGCCAGCTCGGTGGACTATCCAGTCGCGGCGTTGCGCCCTGTGCCGGAGGAGCGCTCGAGCGACTCGGGGGCGAGCGACCCGCCGATCCAGGCACGTCTGGCCACGACGCATGCGCTGGCGCCCTGGTTGTGGAGCTTGCTCGGACTGACGCTGGTGACCGAGCGCTGGTGGGCGAGGCGGCGTACCGTATGAGCCGTCAAGCGTCGCAGAATTCCGGCGTGCCAGGCGCTGATCCCGCGCATCAGCTACTCGACGCCTGCGCTCGGCAGTGGCGCCAACGCCGAGGCCTGTCCGGAGGCTTGGTCGCGCTTGGCTTGTGGCTGCCCCTCGCCGCGCTGGTCTTTGCGGTGAGTCGGTCGAGCGTCGTGATCGCGATCAGTGGAACCCTGGTTCTCGGCGGCATTGCGTTCGCGGCCTTCTGGCGGTGGTGGCGGGGCCGGCCGAGCCATCGGCTGGCCGTGGCGGCCCAGCTCGATCGCTGCGTTCCAGGGCTCGAACACAGTGGCGAGCTCCTGGCGGCCTCGGCATCGGCGCTCGGGCCAGTGGCGCGGATGCAACGCGTTCGCGCGCTGCGGGTGCTCGCTGCCGAGCCCCGCGCCGCGACGCTCCTGCCGAGCATGCCGCTAGCGATCGCGGCACGCTGGCTGGCGTTGAGCATCGGCGTCGCGGCGGCCATTGGGCTGGGCTGGCCCAGGTGGATCGACAGCCTGTCCGCTCGGGGTATGACGTCACCTTCGGCGGTGGTCGACGGTCTCCTGAGCCCGGCCGATGGCGTGCTGGCGACTCGGCCGACGATCGACGCGGTCGTGCTCGAGGTCGAGGCGCCCCGCTACACCCAGCTGGGTACGCGTCGCGAAACGGTGATCGAAGCGGGCACTGCGGTGGATTCGGCCATCGAGGTGCCGGACGGTTCGCGCTTGACCTGGCAAGTATCGGTGTCCGGCGAGCTGCCAGCTCCCGAAGCCGACGAGGCCAACTTGGCTCCTGCGAACCACGACGCAGCGCCTTCCAGCACCGACGATCCTGGCTCTATGTACCCTGGCTCTATGTACAGCGTCGAAGTGGTCTGGACGGATCAGGCTTTGTCGCTTGTCCAGGCCGGCGCCGGCCTGTGGCAGCAGACTGAGGTGGTACGCGAGGAGCGGGTCTTCCACATCGAGCTTCGGGACGAGGCGGGCAAGCGGGTAGCGACCACCCCCTACGTGCGGCTGGCCGTCGTAGCGGACGCACCACCCCGCGTCACGGTGGTCGAGCCGCCTCTCGAGGTCGAGATCTCACCGGCGGACGGGCTCGCGCTGCGCGTTCGTGGTGAGATCTCGGATGACTACGGTGTCGCGGGTACCAGCCTGATCGCCACCCTGGCGTTGGGGGCCGGCGAGATGGTTCAGTTTCGCGAGCAGCGCTTCGATCTCCGACAGGAAGCGGTTCGCGAGGATGGCACCCGGGTGGTGGGGCGAGTGCTCGATCTCCAAGCGCTTGGGCTGGAGCCCGGCGGCGAGCTCTACTTCTTTCTGGAAGCGTGGGACAACCATCCGGACGCGGCGCAGCGAACGCGCTCGGCCACCCATGTCGCGCGCTGGCCGGGCGGTGAGACCGGAACCGTCAGCCTGGATTCTGGCTTGCCGATGATCTTGCCGCCCGAGACCTTTCGCAGCCAGCGCCAGATCATCATCGACACCGAGCGCCTGATCGCCGAGCGCAGCGAGCTCGATGCCGCGACATTGGCTCGTCGGGCACGACAGATCGCCATGGATCAGCAAGCCTTGCGGCTGCGCTACGGTGCCATCCTGGGCGACGAATTTGTCGATGGGCGGCCGGTCGGCCCCGGCAGCGTCGATGACGGCCACGACCACCCGAAGGCGCACCATGACGACGCACCGGGAAGCCCGGCCGAAGATCATCCGCACGATCACGGACGGGCTGCGGCGAACGGTGGTCTCTCCTTCGGTGACGAAGATACGCCGCGAACCACCCGCCTGATCGATCTCGTGGGGGAGCTCGAGGGTGACCTGGTTCATGCGCATGACTCCGAAGAGAGCGCGACGTTCTTCGCCACGGAGACCAAGCGGACCCTGAAGTCTTCCCTGGCCAACATGTGGGAGGCCGAACTCCGGCTTCACCTGGCGGATCCCGAGGGTGCCTTGCCCTACGAATACCGCGCGCTGCGGCTGCTCAAGGAAGTTCAGCAAGCCTCGCGGGTTTACGTGCGCCGCGTCGGTTTCGGCACACCGCCACTCGATCCGGGGCGGCGATTCACCGGCGAGCTCGATGACATTCGCACCCGTCGACCTCGTCAGGAAACCGAGAAGACATCCATCCAGCCTGCCGCGCGCCGTGCGCTCGCCGCGCTCGAGACCGAAGTGCCCGAAGCGGGCGCTGCCCGGGTGCTCGCGGACCGGCTGCGGGATGCGGCCACGGAGCTGGCCGGGAAGACGGTCGGCGAGGGGGAGCCTGCGGTCGATCTGGGACTGCTCGAGATGTTGCGCGCCGCTGCGGAGTCCTTGCGCGCGGGGAGCGCCCTCACGCCTGACCAACGCGCCGGATTGATTGCGGGCCTGTGGCGGGGCTTGAGCGCGCCCGTGCCGGTTCCGGACCGGCGAACGGCGGCGCCCAGCCCTCTGTGGGAGCACTACCGTGCGGCCGTGAGCGGCACCGGTGGTCTTTCTGCGCAGGCGAGCAGCGAAGCGGATGGCTAGCAGCGAATGACAGCAGAGAGCGCAACCTGGTCGGTGCTGGCCCCCCTTCCATGGGTGGTCGGTGTGGTCGTCATCGCGTTGATAGTCGCGGGCTGGCAGCTTGCCGTCATGCGCCGTCGCCGACCGCCACGCGTGCGGCGCATGGTCGCGTTGGGGGTGCTGATCGTCGCTCTCGCCCTGCTTGCCATGCGTCCAGCCCGCTGGTCGGCGATGGATGAGCGCATCTGGCTGGTCACGGAAGGGACGACAGCGGAAGCCCTCCAGGAGATGACCGGCGAGGTCTGGGTTTTGGAAGCCGCGGCCCGGTCTCTTGCCCTGTCGCCCTCCTCGAACGCCGCTGCGGGCGCTTCTTGGGGTCGGGTCTCGATCATCCCCGACGTCGGCTGGTTGGCACGCTATCGCCCAGGCGCCACCCTCTCCATAGCCGGCAACGGTGTCGATCGGTGGGAGTGGCCCGTGCTCGACGGTTTTGCCATCGACGATGCTGCCTCCCTCGACCCAAGAAGCCCGCTGGCGCCCGGCGTCGATGTCATCGGTTGGTCTCGTATGGCCGTTGTCGGTGCTCCCTGGGTCGTAGAAGGGCGCTTTCTGCGGCCGAACCCGCAAGCGGAGCCCGAGGGAGGCCCGGAAGGGGACCCAGAAGCGAGCCCAGGAGCAAACCCTGAAGTCGCGCGCCTCCGAGGACCCGGTGGCGAAGTGGTCGAGGGCACGATTGGGGACGACGGCACCTTCGTGCTTCACGTGGTCCCGCGCACGGCGGGCCGGTGGCGCTACCAGCTCAGCACCACACCGGCCGGCCCCGACGAGACGATCGATGTACAAGTTACCGAGCCACGCATGCCTGCGGTGCTCTGGCTGGAGCCTGCGCCACGCTTCGAGACTCGCCATGTCAAGTCGTGGCTGATCGACGAGGGAGGTGCGTTGGCGGTGCGGACCGCCACGAGCCGCGATCGCTTTCGCTTCGAGCGCTACAACGTGGCTGACCTGGGCGTCACCGAGCGAGGCTTGGCTCGCCTGAACGGTGATCTGCTCTCCCGGTTCGATGTCGTGGTCACAGACGCCGCGTATGTCGCGACCCTGCCGGCCGCGAGCCGCCAGGTGCTTCGCGCCGCGATCGAGGGTGGGCTCGGGTTGCTGCTTCTTCCCGGCGCCGCCGATGTCGCAGAACCTTCCGCATCTGCGCAAGACCTCGCCTGGCTCCGCTTCGAGCACGAGACGATCGACCTCGCGACCGCGGCAGGAGACGCTGCCGATCTCGCGACGGACGACCCGCGTATGCCGATGCGTGTCGCGTGGCCGGACGGCACCGTCTCACCTGCCCTGGCCGCCACGCCGCGGGAGCTCGCGCAGACGAGCCGAGATCGCCCCGTGCTCGCCGATCCAGCCAATCGTTTGCTGGTGACACAACGCCAGATCAGCGACGGCAAGGTCGGTGCGAGCGTGGTGGAGGACACCTACCGCTGGGTCCTCGAAGGCAGCGCCGAGCATCACCGGCGCTTCTGGAGCCTGGTCCTGGGTACCCTTGCGCGGCCACGCTCGACCCAGCGCATCATGGCTCCATCGGGGCCCGTGCGCGTCGACGAGCCGCTCACCTGGACAGTCGATCAGCCAGCGTCGGCAACGCCGCCCGACGCGTTCCTTCTCGATCCCGAAGGTCGGGAGCAGGTGCTGGCTTGGCGGCAGGATCTGCTGCATCCCAACCGCTGGCGCGCCACCACATGGCCGCGTCGAGCCGGATGGCACGGCCTGCGCGTCGGCGAGGAAGTCGCCTGGTTGGATGTCCAAGAAGCGGGGGCGTGGTCGACCCTGCGCCAGGCGGAGCGTCGACAGGCCTTGGCCCAGCACGGGCTCCGCCGAACCGCTCTGAATGGCACCGCGCCAGAAATGGAGCGTGCTGGTCGACCAGGCATCCCCCGACCCGTCGGTCGACTCCCGCTCTTCCTGATTGCTCTTGCCGCGGCCGCCGCCTTGTGGCTCGACGAGCGGCTCGCCCATCCAGCGCCGCCGCGACCGGCATCCTGACGCGGCGTGAAAAAACGCTTGACTCTCAAGTCGCTCGAGACTCTATCCTGTACTCACGTTGGCCGCTGCGGCTTCTGATCGAACGGCAGACGGATCACGAGGAGACCACAGGTGTTCAAGATTGGTGACTTTTCGAAGATTGCTCAGGTGCCCGTCAGTCAGCTTCGGTACTACGCCGACATCGGTCTGCTTCAGCCCAAGGAAGTCGACCCGTTTTCTGGCTATCGTTACTACACCGCAGGACAGCTGCCGCGACTGAATCGAATTCTCGTGCTGAAGGACCTCGGGCTCACGCTCGAGCAGATTCGCCAGACCCTGTCAGACGATATTTCGGCTGAAGAGGTTCGCGGCATGTTGCGGATCCGCAAGGCGAGCATCGAGCAGTCGCTGCACGAAGAGATGCTGCGTCTCCGTTCTGTGGAAGCGCGCTTGCGGTCGATCGAAGACGAGGAGTCCGGCGTCGGTGAAGAAGTGGTGCTCAAAGCCGTTCCAGCGCAGCGCTTTCTGTCGTTGCGCGAGACCTTTCCGATGATGACCGATACCCTCAGTGTCGTCGAAGAAATGTTGCACCTCCTGCCTGAACGCTTCGGACCACGCCTCGGCTACATGACTGCCATTCTCCACGGCGCGCGATTCGATTTCGAAGATGTCGACATCGAGCTCGGCTTCGCGGCCGACGTCGAGAACAGCACAGCGGTTCGGTTGCCGAGCGAACGGGTCCTCGAGGTTCGCGAGCTACCGGCGGTCGAAACCATGGCGACGGTCGCGCGGGTCGGAGCGTTCGAGAACAACTGCCGGAGCTACGGTGCCCTCGGTGCGTGGCTCGAGGGCAACGGTTTCACCTTTGCCGATGCCGCACGCGAGGTCTTCTTGCAGTTCCCGAGGCCCGGGGAGCAAGAAGAGATCGTGGTCGAGATTCAAGTGCCGGTCGAGCGTTCGTCCCCCATGAGCTTGCCGGCCTAGCCGGCGAGCAACCTTCGGATCACAGCAGCCGATCGCGCCGAAGTGCCCAGCGGTGCACCATGGACGGCGGTTGCCTAAATTTTGGAATGAATATTCAAGAATTGGTGAGGAGATCACCAGACATGAACGTCAGAAGCGGCGCGACACGCAGGAAGTCGAGCTCTTTGCATACCCAACAACCTGGGGCGGCGCTGTCATCCGCGGCTGTCCAATCCCCTGAGGAGTGAACGATGAACATCAAACGACGCATCTCGATCGAGGCCACGCCGGAAGCGGTCTGGAGGATCCTCGCGGAGCAATACGAGCATGTCGACCGTTGGGCCAGCTCGGTGGCGCACGCCACGGCACGCATGGGCGGGCCGAAGCCGGACGCTGCGCCGATTGCCGGCCGGGTGTGTGAAACCGAGCTCGGACCGTTCAGCGAATCGATCGTCGAATATGACGAGGAACGGAAGGTCCTGGCCTACCAGGCGCGTGGCGAGAAGATGCCGTTCTTCGTCAAGGATCTCCAGAATCGCTGGTCGTTGCACAGCGCGGCCGGAGACCGCACCGAGGTCGGCATGCTGATGACGGCGAAGCTCCAATTTCCGTTCAATCTGTTCATGCCGCCGCTGATGAAATTGCAGATGGGGCGGATTCTGAGCTTCGCCGTCGAAGAGCTGAAGCACTACGCAGAGACCGGAGAACCTCACCCGCGCAAAGCGCGAGCCGCGCTCCAGGCCGGACGAGCGGCTGCTTAGGGTCGAGGGTCATCTGTCGACCGTTTTCTAAACCTTCCCATTTACCCACAGCAGCGCGGGGCGCCCGATCTGGCGATCCCGCGAGAGGAACCGATCATGAATACTTGGAAGTACGTTGCCTTCATAGCCTTGATAGTTGTCTTTCTGCCCGCGTTCTCTGGGGCCCAACCGGGTCAGATGCCGCCGCCCAGGGTGATCGGCACAGTGCAGGTCGACAAGATCTCACAGGCACCGCTGCGTGTTGTCCGATCCGTAGCGCTCGATGCGACGCCGCAAGAGGTCTTTGCCTTCGTTTCCGATCATGCAAACTGGCCGAAATTTCTCGGGCTGGTCGAATCGGTCGAGGTGACGGGGAGTGGCCGTCGCGGCAGTACACGTGCGTTTGCGTTGGTGGGCGGCGGCACCGTTTCAGAACGCATTGTTGCGTACGACGAGCCGAACGCGCAGGGACAAGCGTCCTTTGCCTACTCGGTGAGTCCGGACAACCCGTTCGGGGTCGCAAACCATCTTGCCGTCGTCACCTTGCGTCCAGCGGACGATGGTGGAGCCCTTCTGGCATACCACCAGATCTTCGACCATCCCGAACCGCAAGTCATGGTGCCGGCCGTGGCGCAGGGAACGGACGAGATCTTGGCGCACATCTTGTATCGGTTCGGTGGCGAGCTTCGAGGCGCGGCCCAAGTTGCTGGGGACATCGTGATCGAAGCCCAGCGCGTGGTCGATGCTTCGAGCGCGCGGGCCTGGGAGGTTCTCGGTGAGCAGTGGGGTGACGTCGATGCATGGGCGAGCCTGATCTCACACTCCGAGTCACGTGGTGGCAAAGGGGGATCGCTCGAAGGTGCGACGCGATCGTGCGTTGTGCCGGGAACGCCTGGATTTCGCGAGACCATGATCGCCTACAACGAAGACGAGCTGATGTTGCGCTACCAGGTGCTCGAAGGCATGCCGCCTTTCGTGCAGAAGGCGACGAATACCTGGAATCTCTCACCCTTGAGCGCGGATCGTGTGGTCGTTCGCTCGCGCATCGATGTTGCGATCGCGGTCGGCACGCCGGAGGCCGCCTCGAGTCAGTTGCTGGGGCAGTTCACGCAGATTCTGGACATGACGACCGATGAGCTCGCGCACTTCATCGAGACGAGGCAGCCGCACCCCCGCAAGGTCGCGGCGGTTCGGGCGAGCACGAAGTGAATCGTCGTTTCGGTGTGATCTTGGCGTCCCTGGCCGTGGCCGGGGGCGCCCTTTCGACATCGTCCGTGGGAATGGCGTCCGACGTTCGGCTGCCCACGGGCACCACGTTCACCCTCGCGACCCGTTCGGGCGCGGTCGAGACGAGGGTCGTTCGCGCGCGAGAGAACGGCGCCGCGCGGCCCATCCTGCTCATCGGTCTCCACGGCTATGGCATGGAGGCGTCCCAGGTCGCGACATTGGTTCATGTCGACCCAGCGTTCGGCCACAGCTATCTCGCCCCCCAAGGCTTCGAGCTCCTACCGGACGGTTCGCGCGCATGGTTTCCGATTGCGATCGAAGGTGACGCTGTCGTGATCGCCCCCGCTGGGTTGGCGCGTTTTCTCGATCGCTTCGAGGACTTCGTGGCGGCTGCCCGGGCGCATGCGGGGGCAGCGGTCGACCAGACCTACATCATCGGCTACAGCCAGGGAGGTGCCGCTGCGATCGCGCTGGCGGCTCTTCGTCCGACCATGGCTGCAGGATTCGTCAGCTTGGCCGGGTCGGTGCTGGACCACGTGATCGAGGGTGCTGGAGCCGTTGGTGGAGTCTGTCCGCGCCTCTTCATCGGTCACGGCACACGGGATTCCCTGGTTCCGACCGCGATCATGCGAGACCGGGTCGACAGGCTGCGCCAACGCGGGCTTGCTTTGACCTACCGCGAGTACGCGATTCCCCATGTGGTGTCGGAAGCCGAGCGTCGCGACGTCGCGAAATGGTTGGAAGACGCAAACCGTTGTCGAGAAGGCATGGTGCCTTCGCCCGTGGGGGCAGCGTCGGAATCGGGCCTGGGGCTAGCCAGAACCGGTCGTGGCTGGTAGAACGTCGGGACGCTCGAGCACCCGCGGACACCATCCGCGAACCAGCTTCCCGACTGCTTGGAGGACGACCGATGCTTCGACTGCCCCTGCTCCGACCGATTCTGCTTGCTCTCGTCTGGTTTGTCCCGATGATCGTCGGGGCTCCAGGGGGGGCGTGGGCCCAGGATCGGAAGAGCATTTCACCGGCGCCGGAACGGGCAGAAGGGGAGGGGCCGTACAACCAGCTGATCCTCCGTGGGGTGACGTTGATCGACGGTACGGGGGCGCCTCCGTCCGGCCCGGTCGACATCGTGATCGAAGGCAACCAGATCACCAACATCCGGCGGGTCGGTAACCCGGGATTGCCGATCGATCTCTCGAAGCGGCCAAAGCTCGCCGAGGGCGGACACGAGATCGAGCTCGCGGGGCACTACGTCCTGCCCGGCTTTGTCGACATGCACGGCCACATCGGCGGCACCAGCCAAGGAACGCCGGCCGAGTACGTCCTCAAGCTGTGGATGGGGCACGGCATTACGACGATTCGTGATCCTGCCTGCGGCAACGGCATCGACTTCTGCCTCGAGCACAAGGCGAAGAGCGATCAGAATGAGATCACGGCGCCGCGGATCGAGGCCTACATCAGCTTTGGCCAGGGGCGCGACGAACCCTTCACCGAGCCGCAGCAGGCACGCGACTGGGTCGATGAGATTGCCGAGAAGGGTGCGGATGGCGTCAAGTTCTTCGGTTACCGGCCGGAGATCATGAAGGCGGCGATCGAGCGCTTGGTCGAGCACGGCCTGGGAAGCGCCTGCCACCATGCGCAGCTCGACGTGGCGCGGGTCAACGTGCTCGATACCGCTGGCTGGGGCTTGACCACCATGGAGCACTGGTACGGCCTGCCCGAGGCGCTCTTCGACGATCGTACGGTGCAGGACTATCCCGTCGACTACAACTACCAGGACGAGCAGCATCGTTTCGGTGAGGCGGGCCGTCTGTGGGCGCAGGCCGCGGAGCCGGGTAGCAAGCGCTGGAACGAGGTCATGGAGCGCCTGCTCGCCCTCGACTTCACGATCGATCCGACGCTCACCATCTACGAGGCCAGCCGTGACCTGATGCGTGCACGGCGGGCCGAATGGCACGAGCTCTACACCTTGCCGGCCCTGTGGGATTTCTACCGCCCGAGCCGCGATGCGCACGGCTCCTACTGGTTCGCCTGGTCGACCGAGGACGAGGTTGCGTGGCGCAACAACTACCAACGCTGGATGCGCTTCCTCAACGAGTACAAGAACCGCGGTGGGCGGGTGACGGCCGGGTCGGACTCGGGCTTCATCTACAAGCTCTACGGCTTCGGTTTCATTCGCGAGCTGGAGCTGCTTCGCGAGGCCGGTTTCCACCCGCTCGAGGTGATTCGCGCCGCCACCCTGCACGGCGCCGAAGCACTCGGTCGCGATCATGAGATCGGTAGTGTCGAGCCGGGCAAGCTCGCCGACCTGGTGGTGGTGTCGGAGAATCCGCTCGCCAACCTGAAGGTCCTCTACGGTACCGGCGCCATCGAGCTCGACGACCTCAACGTGCCGCGTCGGGTCGGTGGGGTGGCCTACACGATCAAAGACGGCATCGTCTACGACGCCAAGGCCCTGCTGACCGATGTCCGCAAGATGGTG
>CALFAM010000007.1 GCA_937948815.1 uncultured bacterium | reverse complement strand
CGCTCGCCTACACCGGGGCCCTGCAAGGGGGCGGCGACACCCGCAGCCCGATGTACATCTCGATCGCCACACAGCTCATCTTGCCGATCACGCTCTGCGTCCTCTTCGGGTACTTCTTCGGGCTCGAGCCCATTCACATTTGGAGCGCGATCGTGGCCGGCCACTTCAGTCGCTGCGTGCTGTCGATGGTGCTGTTCTACCGTGGAAAATGGCGAACCATCCAGGTCGAGCTCGGGGACGAAGACTAGCGAGGATGTTTGCGCTGTCGGCGAAACGCGGAAAGCATGGCACGGGCGGTGTTGAGGCGCTGTAGCTGCCGGTTGCGCGCCTTGAGCGCAGGCTGATCCTCGAGCCCCGGCTGGGTGGCGCGCAGGGTGCGCAAGCGCGTCTCGATCTCGAACGTGACCTGGTCGAGCTCAGACGCACTCAAGTGGGCGAAGGTCCGTTCTGTAACCAGCAGATGCCCTTCCACGATGCTCTCCATCATGGCAAAGGTGCTTCCACCGGGAACGTTGCTCGCGACCATCGACTCATCCTACACTGAGCCCCCGAGTAGCCCGCTGCAGCGCCGTCCGAGACGGGCAGCGATCTGCCCCCTGCGTGCTATCATCTCGCGACGGTTGGTCGAATGATTCACGTATCGCGCATTCCGACCGACCCAGCGCAACGCTTCAACCCGCGCCACGACAACCCTACACTCGATGCGACCGTTCGGCCGATCCGCCGGCGCTCCGCCTACGCACGAGAAGGAGGAAGGCCTTGAGCCGCTTTTCAGGCGTTGATTTCCTGGACATAGATTCGCTCCTCTCCGATGAGGCGCGCCTGTCCCGCGATTCCGTGCGGGACTTCGTCGACGACATGGTGCTGCCGATCATCGAAGAGTGCCACCGCGAGGCTCGCACCCCGCTCGAGCTGGTTCCCGAGATCGCCAAGCTCGGTCTCTTCGGGGCGACGATCGACGAGTACGACCTCCCCGGACTCGACAACATCTCCTACGGCTTGATCATGCAGGAGCTCGAGCGAGGCGATTCTGGCCTGCGCAGCTTCGTCTCGGTCCAGAGTTCGCTGGTCATGTATCCGATCTATACCTTCGGCTCCCAGGAGCAGAAGGACCGGTGGATTCCGGCCCTCGCCAGCGGCACGGCGATCGGCTGCTTCGGGCTTACCGAGCCGGACTTCGGCTCCAACCCCGGCGGCATGCGCACCACGGCGCGCCGCGACGGCGACGGCTGGGTGCTCAACGGCGCCAAGCAGTGGATCACCAACGGCACCCTCGCCGATGTGGCGGTCGTCTGGGCGCAGACCGACGAAGGCATTCGCGGCTTCCTGGTCGAGAAAGGAACGCCGGGCTTTACGTCTTCCGATCAGCACGGCAAGTTCTCCCTGCGCGCATCGACCACCTCGGAGCTCGGCTTCCACGATTGTCGGATCCCGGCCGAGAACCTGATGCCTGGAACCGACGCTGGCATCAAGTGCGCGCTCATGTGCCTCAACCAGGCTCGCTACGGGATTGCCTGGGGTGGCCTCGGCGCTGCCATGGCGTGCTATCAGGCAGCTCTCGATTATGCCAAGGAGCGAATCCAGTTTGCTGGCCAGCCGATCGCCTGCCATCAGCTCGTGCAGGAAAAGCTGGTGTGGATGATCAGCGAGATCGCCAAAGGCCAGACCTTGGCCCTTCGCCTGGGGCAGCTCAAGGACGCGGGCAAGCTCAAGCACTACCAGATTTCGCTCGGCAAGCGGAACAACGTCTGGGTGGCCCGTGAGTGCGCCAAGCTCGCACGCGAGATCCTGGGCGCCAACGGCATCGTCGACGATTACCCGGTGATTCGCCACATGCTGAACATCGAGTCGGTCTTCACCTACGAAGGCACGCACGACATTCACGGCTTGGTCATCGGTGAGCACATCACAGGCATCCCGGCCTACAACCCACCGGAACAGTCGGCCCGTGCCAAGGCCAAGGCTGCCGAAAAGCGGCCCATGGCCGCACAGGAGGCTGGCTAATGTCTCTCGAGCGCCTGCTCGAACAGGACTTTATTTCGGTGACCGAGGCGGCCGCCATTGCTTCCGCTCAGACCATGGGCCTCGGTGATCGCAAGCATGCCGACCGCGTTGCGGTGGAGGCGATGCGCACCACCCTGGCCGAAATCGATATCGCCGGACGCGTGGTGATCGGCGAAGGCGAGCGCGACCAGGCGCCGATGCTCTTCGTTGGTGAAGAAGTCGGTCGTCTCGCGGGGGACGAAAACGCCGATCGTGCTGTCGACATCGCGGTCGACCCCCTCGAGGGGACCAACCTCTGTGCCAACGGCGCACCCGGTGCCGTGGCCGTGCTGGCAGCGTCGGAACGTGGTGGCCTTCTCCACGCTCCCGACACCTACATGGAAAAGATCGTCGTCGGCCCGACTGCTCGCGGCGCGGTCCATCTCGATGCACCCGTGGCCGAGAACCTGCGCAACATCGCGCGCAGCTTCAAGCGCGACGTCACCGACCTGACCGTCGTGGTGCTCGAGCGAGAACGTCACCAGCAGCTCATCCACGACATCCGCGAGGCGGGAGCTCGGATTCGGCTGATCACGGACGGCGATCTCGGAGCGGGCATTGCCGCGGCGGTCCGCGGTACCGGCGTGCACGCCGTGATGGGCACGGGCGGCGCGCCGGAAGGCGTGATCACCGCGGCAGCCATGCGCTGCCTGGGTGGCGAAATCCAGGCTCGGCTCGTGGCCCTCGCCAACGAGAACGAAACCGATGCCGAGCAGCGCGAGCGTCTTGGCTCGCTCGGCTTCACGGATCTTGACCGCATCTACCGCACAGAGGACCTGGCCAAGGGCGAGCAGATCGTTTTCAGCTCGACCGGGGTCACCGATGGCGAGCTGTTGCGTGGCGTCCGCTTCTTTGGCGGCGGCGCCCGGACCTCGACCCTCTTCATGTCGATGAGCCGGCGGACAATTCGTTTCGTGGACACCATCCACCGCGAGGACCCGACGACGCCGGTCCTCTTCAAGTAGGCCACCGAGGATGATTCAGCCGGACGCTTGGATCGAAAGGTGGGGCCGAGAGGGCGGCGTAGAGCCCTTCGAGCCGGCCCAGGTCAATGCTGCGAGCTACGACGTCCGCCTCGGCGACCATTGGATCTGCCCGACCCGGGATCCGGAAGAGGTCCACGCCGACCGCTTCCGGCTCTTTCCTGGCGAAGTCGTGCTCTCGACCACCCTCGAGCACGTGCGCATTCCGCGACAAGTGGCGTGCGACCTGAAGCTCAAGTCGACCTTTGGACGCTTGTGGATCAATCACTCCTTGGCGGGCTGGTGTGATCCGGGCTTCGAAGGGAACATCACACTCGAGCTGCAAAACCTGGGGCCTGAGCCCTTCGTGCTGGAGAGCGGGCGCCGCATTGCCCAGCTGATCTTCATCCGCATGGAATCAGAACCCCGCATCGCCTACGGTGAGCCCGGATCCTCGAGCCACTACCAGGGCCAGCAAGGCACGACCCGGGCGCACAGCAAGTAGCTGGCGCCCGCCAGTGATTCTTCGGCAGTGAAATCTCTGCCGCAAGGTCGAGACACTAGACTCAACCAGCGTAGAACAGTCTCGAGCATCTTCTGGGTCGTATAATGGCGAGCCGCACTCTTGCGGTCACTTCGGAGCACTCTCCAGCCATGGGCATCACGGGCAATCTCAAGACCATGGCCCTCGCCGAGCTCCTGCAATGGCTGTCGCAGGGGCAAAAGACGGGGACACTGGTCTTCGATTCGGACAAGTTCGAGAAGCACATCGTCTTCGAACGGGGGACGATCATCTCGTCTGCCTCGACCGATCCCGCAGAGTATCTCGGCAACTTCCTGACCGCGCGTGCCATGGTCACGGACGAGCAGGTCGATGAGGCCCTCGCTCGCCAGGAGACCGAAGGCAAGCTCCTCGGCTCCTTGCTGATCGAGATCGGTGCCATCACCGAAGAGCAGCTTCAGGAAGTCTTGCTGCTCAAGGCCGAGGAGAGCATCTACGACATCTTCACCTGGGAGAAGGGAGACTTTCGCTTTCTCGATGGTGAAGTGCCCGAAGAGACCATGGTCCCCATGGCGCTCGACGTCCAGTGGATCGTGCTCGAAGGCTCCCGCCGGGTCGACGAGCTCGCGCGCCTGCGTGAGCACATCCCATCACCCCTGTGCGTCCCCGTGGCCATGGTCGATCTCGAATCCCTCGAGGTCGAGGACACCGAAGCGCGCATTCTCAGCTGGGTCGACGATGATCGAAGTGTCGAGGACATCTGCCGCGATGCACAGACCACGCTGATCTTGGTGACCCAGGTCTTGGCCGAGCAAGTCCAGGCCGGAAACATCAAGGCGATTCGGCCACGGGTGATCGAGGTCAAAGTTCCCACGGCCGACGCCGAGGCACCCGTCGCTCCGGTCCCCCAACATCAACCCCCGCCTCAGCAGCAGGTCACGGTCGCCCAACCCATTTTCGCGCCCATGCCGGCAGGCTATCCGCAGCAGCAGTACATGCAGATGGCACCGCCTCCCGCGGCACCACCTCCAGGCCAGGCCCTCGACGGTTTGCGCAATCACCCGAGCTTCGGCGGCATGGCAGGTAGCAACCCCGCCTCTGCGGCGGATGGCGGTGGGCAAGCCGGTGCGTCGATGCCGCAACCCGCGCCGACGCCACCGCCCAGCCCAGCCTTGCCGCCCGAAGTGGCCGGCATCATCGCCGAGAGTGATCGAGCCCTGGCCAGCGGCGAGCTCGATACTGCCCTCAACGCGCTTCGGGAAGCCAAGGCCACCAAGGGCTCGGATGCCGGTGTGGCGAGTGCGGTCGAAGACGGTGAGCGCAAACTTCAAAAAGCCTTGAGCGACTCGGGCATCGCGCTCACTTCGGTCCCGAGATTGTCCTGCGACATGACCTCGCTCACCCAGCTCAAGATCTCCCCATCCGAAGGCTTCATGCTGACCCGGGTCAACGGCAGCTACGACATCAAGTCCTTGCTCAAGATGCACCCGGCCCCGGTCCTCGACACCCAGCTCCTGTTCTGGAAGCTCAAGAAGTCGGGCCACGTCGCCTTCTGATCATCCGACACTCGGCCGGTTCGTAAGCGTGCGGCCCTGAAGCTTCGTCGTTCCTTTGGAGGGCGGCGGCCACAGGCACCACCGCTACACCGTTTGCTTGGGCAACCACTGGTTGGGGTTGCGGCCCGAATTGTGCCGGCCGCTGGGGTGTGAGCCAGCGGAAGTCTCATCAGCCACGAGGCGATTCATCTCGTGGGATCCGCCTGGATTGGAGGCGGTGCGCCGCAGGCTGAATCACCGGCGCCCGGCATCGAGACCCCGTCACCGTTCGCTCTCGGTGCTCTCCTCGGGACGACAGATGACGACCAGGGTGCGGTCGTCATTGGGCAAGACGCCACCGCTCCACGCGGCGATTCGCTCGAAAATGGTGTCGACCGCATCGCGGGCACGCCATCCACGCAGATCGCGCACCATGTCGGCCAGGCCTTCGACACCGAGCTCGCGGGCCGGTTCACCACCGATCGCTTCGCTGAAGCCATCGGTGTAGGCAACCAGCAGGTCACCAGGCTGGATGTGGACGAAACCGCGGTGATAGACCGCGTTCGGCAAGGGGCCGAGCACGGGACCGCCCTGGTCGAGCTGGGTCACGACCCCACCCTTCGACACGTGAAGCGGCGGTGGATGGCCGGCGTTGACGTAGATCAACACACCGTTGCGCTCCAACTCGCCATAGAACAGCGAGACGAAACGACTGGTGAGCGTCGACTGGTGAATGATGCGGTTGAGGCGCGCGAGCAGGTGAACCATCTTGAATTCGCGCCCGAGCCCCATACGCAGCCCCGTATAGACGTCTCGCACCTGCAATGCCGCCGGGAAACCGTGGCCGGCGACATCTGCCACCACCACGCCGAGGCTGTTCTCGCTGATCGGCACGAAGTCGAAGAGATCACCGCCGACCGTCTCCAGGGAGACGCTCGTACCGGCCACCTCGTACGGCGGGAACTCAGGATCCTCCCGCGGCAGAATCGAAGCCTGGATCGCCCGTGCTTGGCCCAGAATGGCATCGGTGTGGGCCGTGGTGAGCACCTGGTTGATGCTGCGCCGCACGATCCCGAGCGTCAGCACCACTTCGCGCCGCTGCAGATCCGGCGTCACATCGAGACCGAGGACGAATTGCCCCTCGCCCAACTCGACCACCGCGAACTCGTGGGCCCCCAGGAGCTCTTCCAGCTCACGATCGAGTTGGGGATCCTCGGCGCGCAGCACCACCACGCCCCGCTCGAGCCCGAGCGCGAGCGGTGGGTAGGTGATGGGCACGTGCATTCCCGGTTCGACCGGTTTCGCGTCACCGAAGGTCGCGCGCAAGACGAAGCCTTCGCCATCACGCTCGTAGAGACGGCCACCGGTGATGCCCAGCTCGTCACGCAGCTGGCAGACGATCTGGTCGATGGCGGTGAAGACCGTGCTGGCGACATCGCCCGCTGCTTCCACGGCAGCAACCACGCGGTCGACCCCAGCCATCAAGCCACGTCGGCTCCGCTTGGGTGTTCGTTCGTGCGTGGAGGACGTGACGCGGCCGGGCTTGGTCGGGGGACGTCGGGTTCGATTACTCATACCGTAAGGCGTCGATTGGGTCGAGCTGGGCAGCGCGTAGGGCCGGATAGAAGCCGGACGTCAGGCCTACGGCCATGGCGACTCCGGTTGCCAGCGCGACCGACCACACCGTGACCAAGGTCGGCCAACCAGCCGACGCAGCCACGACCTTCGCGATCGCGATGCCTGCTACGACACCTACCACACCGCCGAGCGCCGAAAGGGCGAATGACTCGACGATGAACTGCACCAGGATATCCCGTCTACGCGCCCCGACGGCACGCCTTACACCAATTTCACGTGTTCGTTCGAGCACCGTCGCCAGCATGATGTTCATGATGCCGATGCCGCCGACCACGAGCGAGATCCCGGCAATGCAGCCCATGACGATGTTGAACATCCGCTGGGTGCGCCGACTCTCGGCGAGCAGGGCCTCGGGAACCACCAGTTCATAGTCCTCGACGCCAGCGTGCAGGCGCTCGAGCAAGCCGGCGATGATCCGCCCGGACGCTCCGACGCCACCCGCCCGCTCGAGTTGCACGATCACCTCGGAAAGCGGTGCGGCCAGCGGCTCGCGTTCGAACTTGCGCTGCGCCGTGGTGACCGGAATGTAGATCGCGTTCGAGGTCGAGCCGAGCTGGACCCCTTGAAACGTGTCGACCTCGCCCCCGGCGTCATCGAGCACGCCAACCACTTCCAGCCATACGTCGTTGACCTTGAGATGCTCGCCGAGCGCCGGCCGCCAGCCGAACAGCGCCTTGCGCACGGCTTCGCCAATCACCGCGACCTGGCTGTGATCGCGCAAGTCGCGGGCATCGAGAAAGCGCCCATTGGCCAGCTCGAGGCCAGCCAGGGCAGCATGGCGATCCGAAACCCCATAGACGCCCGGCTCGGCCGTGCCATGGGCGGCGAGCACGGTTCGCGCGTCGATCTCGACCTTCGGCGCAACCAAGGCGACCCCGGGAACGGTCTGCTCGATCGCTTCGACATCGCGCAGGGACAGGCCGACCGACTTGGCCCGCACCTCTTGCAACTCTGTCTGCTCGAGCTCTTTGGCGCGAATGACCACATTGCGCAAGCCGAGCCGCGAGATGGTCTCGAGCGACTGACGTTCGGCCCCGGCACCGATCGACAGCATGGCGATCACCGCACCGACGCCGAAGACGATGCCGAGCATCGTGAGCAAGGAACGCAGCTTGTGTGCGGCCAGGTGCTCGAGCGACGTGACCAGGGCTTCTTGGACGTTCATCGGGAAGCCTGGCGGTCGGGTCTCGGCGCCGTCGCGAACTCGATCGTCGTCGGATCGAGGGCGACAACGTCGCCCGATTCGAGCCCAGAGGTCACTTCGACCAGGCCGGTGGCCGTCTCGCCGAGCTGTACTTCGCGGGCGACGTACGCACCGTTGTCGAGGCAGACGACCCGATAGGAGTCACCGTCGACCACCACAGCCTGACGCGGTACGGCCAGGACCGCTTCTTTGACCGCCAGCAGCAACGACGCACGAACCCGCTGCCCCGGCTTCAGCCAGTCGTCGATCGGATCGTCGAAGCTCAGGGTGACGCCGAAATACTGCACGGGTGAGGCGGGGAACCGCGGCTTGGCAATGGTGTCGACCCGGGTGATGGTCGCGGTGTAGACCTTCTCGGGATGAGCTTCCACCACCACGTCTGCGGTCTTGCCGGTCGCCAGCCCACCCGCATCGGCTTCGAGCACGAAGACCTCGACCTCGAGTGAAGACAGCTCTGGAATCTCGCCCACCGGCTGCCCCGCCCACAGCTCGGCCCCTGCTTCGAGCGGTTTCCGGCTCCAATTGCGCGCCCGCAGGAACAGCCCCGCGTGCGGCGAACGAACTTCCAAGGATTCGAGACCCTCGCGCGCGCGCTCGACCTTGCGCTGAGCCGTTCCACGGTTGATATCCAGGATCTCGAGGTCGGTTTGCGCGCGCGCTGACGAGGATTCCTGATCGGCGAGCGCTTGCTCGCGACGGGCGGCAGCCAGCTCGCCGTCGATCTCCGACTCGATGATGTCGTGACGGGAGAACACTGCCTTGTCGGTGAGCTGGAAGCGCTTGGCCATCTCGAGCTCCAGGTCCGCGACCTTGCGCTGCACCTCGATCGCGGCCACTTCGCTCGCCTGGTCAGCGATTGCTTTGTCAACCTGATAGCCGGACGAGCGCAGATCCGCTTGTCCTTCCGTCAGCTTTTCGAGCAGCTCGGAATCATCGAATTGCGCGACCAGCTCTCCTGCTTCCACGCGCTGCCCTTCGAAGGCCAGCCAGGCGAGCCGAACGCGCCCGCGAACATTTCCGGGCACCACCACCGGCGTCACCCGCGAAGCCTTGAGCACGCCTTCGGCGCTGACCTCGTGACGCAGCGTCTGTGGCGAAACCGTCATCGTCGCGTCCTCATCAACGCCGGCACACCCGACCACCAGCAGGAGAATCAGGAGCTGGCCCAAGAACAGGCCGACCGTCGGGGTTCCAAGCTTCGTCATTCGCTGGTACCCGCCCGGTTCGTCTTCGATCGGGCGCCGTTCCCGTGAGCGGGCGTGGCAACTTCGCGCGTATCCAGCCAGACCCCTTCCTCGAGCCCGGACAAGACGACGATGCCGGTCTCATCGGCGGCACCGAACTCCGGCTGCACCGAACGCGTTCCGCCCAAGCCCCGGACCCGCACTTCGGCACCCTGCGGGCCGTAGAAGATTGCTTCGTGAGGCACCACCAAGGCATCATCGAAACGGGCGATCTCGATGTGCCCACGGAAGCGCATCCCCGGCCGCATGCGCTGGGGATCTGGCTCATCGAGCACGACCTCCAGACGAACGACCTTTTCGAGCGCGCGTTGAGATTTCTTCTGGACCGTCTTGCGCACACTCGCCACCGTGCCGCGGACGATCGCATCGGGGAAGGCATCGAAACGCAGACTGACCGGCTGACCGACTTCCACGCGCCCCGCGTCGGCCTCCGCGACCGAGGCCTCGCCCCGCAGCGACGTCAGATCCGGAAGCTCGATGATCTTCTGCATGAACCACACCGAGTCGCCGACCTTGCTCTTCTCCCGGCCACGTTCGGAGACATAGATCACCGTGCCAGGCTGCGGCGCAGCCACTGCCATCGCCGCGATGTTGGTCTGGAGCTCCTGCACCCGTGTGGCGGCCTGATCGCGGCGCCGGAGCAAGGTGTCGACCTCGGCCGCTGCCCGCTGTTCCAGGTGGCGCAGTCCGGAGTCGATCGAGTCGAGCTCGAGACGCGCCAGGTCGCGGTCGATTCGGGCTTGCCGAGTCACTGCCGGCGCCTCGATGCCCTCGGGCATGGCCAGCGCCAGCTCCGCACGACGCAGGCGTGCCTCGGCCTCAGAACGCTGGAAGGCCTTGGCGCGCCGCTCCTTGTCGAGATCCAGTCGCTTCTTCTCGAGCTCCTTTTCTGCGCTGTCGCGCTCCGCGGTCTTCTGCAAGAGCTGCTGCTGAATCTCGGACGTGTCGAAGCGCAGCACTGTATCTCCCGGCTGAACCTCGGTACCTTCGGGCGCGAGAAAGCTGAGCTTGAAGTTCCACAGGCTGGGCAACGACGGTGGGCCGAGGCGCAGCGTATTGCCGGCCACCAGCTCGCCCTCGACCACCACCTGGAGGCTCATATCGCGGCGCGTCGGTTGGCATTGTCCAGCATCCGCGCCGCTCGAGCGCGAAATGCCCCAGGCGCTGGCGCCGATCACCGCGGCGGCAACCGCGGCGAGAGCCATGGTGCGCCGCCTCATCGACCGCGGTCCTCGCGCGCGCCGGCGCCGCGTTCCTCGGTGGCAGGGGCACCACGCTCGTCATGGGTCACGGCAACCAACCGCTGCCCCGGTTCGACACCGGCCTCGGCCACGCACACCCGAGCCCCGCACGGGCCGAGGGTCACGGGTGCACGGCCACCCTCTGCCAACTGTACTTCCGGCGTTGGCGTGGTGAAATCGATCGCCTGTCGCGGTACCAGGAGAGCATCCTCGACGGCCGCGACCTGAACCTCCACCTTCACCGACATGCCCGGGCGCATGCGCTCGGTATCGACCTGATCGAGATCGATCTGCACCCGGAACACCCGGCGCGTGGCGCGCGCCGACGGTAGCTCCGCTAGTGCGTCGACCGACCGAACCCGGCCACTGTAGCTCCGCTCTGGATAGGCATCGAGAATCGCGCGGACTGTCTGTCCCGGCTCGATGCTGCCGTCGTCGACATCGTAGAGCGAACCGTCGATCATCAGGGTCGTGAGGTCCGGAAGGCTGGCCACAACGTTGCCTGGGTAGGTGCTGTCACCGCTGCGGAACGGTCGCGCGCCCTCCTGGCCGTTTTCGTGGCGCAGGAAGACGCCGGCCCGTGGCGCGCGAACGCTCAGCATCTCGAGGCGGCGCTCGTTGACCCGCACGTTGAGCTGCGCTTTGGACAGCTCGACCTCCTTGAGCTTGATGTCTGCAGCCCCCGCCTCCTCCGAGGCATGGAGTTTCTCCTCGGCCTCGGCAAACTCGAGCTGTGCGCGGCGATAGTCGAGTTGACGCTCTTCGAAGTCCCGGGCCGAGAACACCTCGGCGGGCACTTCGGCATCGATGCGCGTCTTGGCGAGACGGGCTTCGGCATCGGCCAGCGCAAAGCGGGCCTCTTCGAGGGTGGAGGCAACCTGGGCACGCGTCGATGCCAACGTGTCTTCGGCCGTGCGAACGGCATCGCGAACCTGTTCCAGGTTCGACGTCAGCCGACTGTTGTCAAACTCGACCACCGGATCTCCCGCCGCGACCTCGGCACCGTCTTCTTCCAACCATTGGATCTGGACCGGCCAGATGTTGGCATTCGGCGTGACGAAGCGGATCGCGCTCTCGGCGACCAGCTCACCGGTCAGCAGAAGACTCGGCGCGAACGTACCCTGGACAACCACCAGGCCTTCCTTGCCACCCAGTGAAGCGTCGGCACGTGAGCAAGCACTATGCACCATGAGCAGCGCCGCCAGGGTCAAGACCACGAGCACGGCCTGCCAGCGGCGGCGAGCACGCGCCCTCCCCCACAGCCTGCCGGGTCGCCCCTGCCTGGGACGGTCTCGAAGCGGCTCGTTGTGAGTTGCCTCCGACATCATAGCTTCCACGTACAGTCTACGTGTTCACGGACGAGGCAGTTTATCGATCCGGCCCTCAGACCTTCCGATCGGGCCAGAACCTCGCGTGCTTCGCGGCACGCACAGCCTCAGCCGTGATCGATCAGCGCGCGGACGATCGCGTCCTGGGCGCCGCGCGACCGCCATGCAGCGCCCGCCCCATTGAACAGGATCGAGAAGGCGTAGCGCCTCCCCGAGCGTCCCTTGGCGTAGCCGGAGAGGGTCGAAACACCATTCAACGTCCCCGTCTTGGCCAGCACGTTGCCCAGGTAAGGCGGACGCGCCAGGCGCTTCTCCCACGACAGGTCCACCTCACCGGACACCGGCAAGGTACGCATGAACGCCGCGCCCCATTGGTGCTCGTTCATGATGGTCAGCAAGCGGGTGACCTGGCGCGCGGCAAAGCGATTGTTGCGACTCATTCCGGAGCCATCGGCCATTTGATACGTCCCGGGCCGAAAGCCGAGCGGCGCCAGAAAGCCATCCACGGCTTGAACGCCACACTGCCAGGTTCCGTCGCCACAGTGGCGTGCTCCGAGAACCTTGAGCACGGCTTCCGCATAGAAGTTCTGGCTGCGCTTGTTGACCACTTCGAGGGTGGTCAACAGATCGGTCCGGTGGGTGACGACCGGGCGCCAATCGCCATCGGGCAGACGCAGCACCGGACGCAGATTGCCATCGTGCTCGATGCCTTCTTCGGCAAGCGCTGCCCGCAGCGCTTCGCCGAAGTAGCGAATCGGATCCTGGACGGTGACCCAGCGATCGACCGGCGCGGCCTGGCGCTTGATCTGGCCACTGATCGTGAAGAGAGCGGAATCGGCCGCACGGCCAATTCGCACGGGATTGCGGACACGGGAAGCGGTCGTTGCGGTCGACTGGAATCCCAAGTGCGAGAGCGCCGGCACGATCTCGACGACCGCAGGCTCGCCGGAACGCGCGGCCGGTTTGACCTTGATCAGCGCACAGTTGTCACTGAACGAGAGCGCGGCTACGGGTGCTTCGTACCAGCGATCGAGCTGATTCCGTGGCCAGTCGGGATGGATGACCGTGTCGGCGAACAAACCGTGGACCAGCACCAGGTCACCGCCGATTCTGCGGATTCCGCGTTCGCGCAGCGCGCTGGCCCATTCGCGGAATGGACCATACGGATCGCCGTCGTAGTGCCGCCCCGAGAGGTTGGGATCGCCGCCACCGACCACCGCCAGATCGCCGGTCAAGATCCCGCCGTCCGTGACGGCGCCACCGACCAAGATCTCGGTCTCGAAATGGAACGATGGCCCCAGACGATCGAGGGCCACGGCGCTGGTAAACAGCTTGGTGTTCGAGGCCAGGATATGGGCGACATCGCCGCGGTAGCTGTAGGCCTCGGAGCCGTTTGCGAGATCGACGACATGCACGCCCACCTGCGTAGCCACCCGCTTGGCATTGCGTACCGCCAGATTGACATTCCGGCGCAGCCCGTCGACGAGCGCCTCCGCCCCCAGCCAAGACGGTGACAGAAGAATCCAAACGAGAAAGAGGGCGATGGGTCGCGTACGAATCGTGCTCACGGTCAGCTCACTAAAGCAAGATACCTGCCACCGTCGCGGTCATCCACGATGCCAGCGCGCCCCCGAACATGGCCCGTACGCCGATCCGCGAAAGCTCGCTCCGCCGCTCCGGCGCCAGCACCCCGATGCCGCCGATTTGAATGCCGATCGACGAGAAGTTGGCGAATCCGCAGAGTGCATAGGTCGCGATCACGCCGGAGCGGTGATCCAGAGTCTCGAGCTCTTGAGCCAGCAAACCGAAGGCGACGAATTCGTTGACCGAGAGCTTGATGCCGAGCAGATTGCCGACCGCAGAAGCATCCTTCCACGGCACACCCATGAGCCAGGCCAGCGGCGCCAACAAGGTACCGAAGAAGGTTCGCAAACTGCCGGGGAAGTAGCCTCGGAGCTCACCCGTCGCCGGATCGAGAACCGCCGTACGCAACCCGGGAATGTCGACGTTGGCGTTCAACCAGCCCAAGAGGCGCCCGTCGATCAGCTGGTCGAGCCAGCCGAGAATGCTGTCCGCAACCGCGATCAACGCGATGAAGGCAAGAAGCATGGCCCCGACGTTGAGCGCCAGCTTGAGACCGTCCGTCGTACCCTGCGCAGCCGCGCCCACAACATTGTCCGAGGTCGACACGTCCGGAATCTCGACTTCGCCAGCCGTCTGTGACTTTTCCGTTTCTGGATACAGAAGCTTGGCGATCACCAGTGCGGCCGGCGCCGACATGACACTGGCCGCGATCAGGTGGCCAGCACTGACCCCCATCTGGATATAGCCCGCGAGTACGCCACCCGCGACGGTCGCGAACCCACCTACCATCACCGCGTGCAACTCGGACACCGTCATCCCAGCCAGAAACGGGCGCACCAAGAGCGGTGACTCGGTCTGGCCGACGAAGATATTGCCCGACACGGACACCGTTTCCGAACCCGATGTCTGCATGCTCCAGTGCATGAAGCGAGCCATCGCCCGAATGATCACCTGGACGATGCCGAGGTAGTACATGACGCCCATGAACGCCGAGAAGAAGATGATCGTCGGCAGAACGGTAAAGGCAAACTGAAAGCCGAAACCCGGCCACGTACCCGTCTCGTTGAAGAAATGCTCGTTGTTGCTCAGGTTGCCGAAGAGAAAGGAAGCACCGGCATTCGACAACGACAAAAACGCAGCGACCCGGTCGGACAGCGCCTGAAACAGCGCCTGCCCTTCGATGCCGCGCTGCCAGCAAAAACCAACGCTGCTCAACAAGGCGACGGAAGCGGTCCATCGCCCTGCCTTGCCGTATCCGCGCCAACCGAGGACGATCACCGCGATCACCGCCAACACCAGGGTGACCGCAGTCGCGGTCGCGCCGCCGATCGCCCGGGTCAACAGCACCAATCCGGCTCCGGCCCCGGCCACCGCGGCACCGGCAAGCGGCCGGGACAGCCCGCGCTGCTGGAGCTCGGGCTCGCAGAGATAGAGCGCAAGCAGCGCGGTCAGGAGGAACATCCCACTGTAGGAGACCGCCCCCTCGCCGAGGATGATCAGGGCGAAGACGATCTGTAGCCCGACCCCCCAGGCGATGGTGCGCCATTGGATGGCATGGCGATGCTTGGAAAACGCCCAGGCCAAGCCCATGAGCGCGAGTAGACCGACCAAGCTGACCAGACGCTCGAGCATCGATTCCTCCTCCTGCACACGGCGCACCGACGGTCTCCTCGGCGGGGTCGATTCACGCCCGAGCAAACCGCACCCCCAGGCCGTGTCCGGGTAAGCGACCGGGAATTCGGGTAGCCGCGCCATTGTAACCGGCGACCGACACACCAGGTGTCCGGGCTGCCCCAACCCACTCTCCATCCGCCGTCGGCCACCCAGAGAGACCGCGAATGAAGGAGCCCTTGCCAAGAAACGAACGTTCGTACTATTATCTTCCCATGGGCAAAGGTGAAGAAACCCGCCTGTCGATTCTCGACAAAGCTCTCTCGAGCGCCACGACCATGGGGCTCGAGGGCTTGTCGATCGGCTCGCTGGCTGCTGAAACGGGCATGTCGAAAAGCGGCCTCTTTGCTCACTTCCAGTCCAAGGAAGCCCTGCAGATCCAGGTGCTCGAGCACGGTGCCACCCGCCTGACCGACAAGGTCTTGCGGCCCGCGCTCGGGGTGGCGCGCGGTGAACCCCGGATTCGCGCACTCTTCGATGCGTGGTTCGTCTGGCTCGGCAGCGGAAATCTGCCGGGCGGCTGCCCATTCATCGCCGCCGCGACCGAGCTCGACGACCGCGACGGTCCTGTACGCGACACCTTGGTTCGGTTGGAGAAGCAGCAGATCGACTTCTTGGCCAGGGCCGCCGAGATCGCGGTGAAGGAAAGGCACTTTCGCCCCGACCTCGACTGTGACCAATTCGCCTACGAGCTCTACTCGGTGTTCCTCGGCCACCACCACTTCAGCCGCATGATGCGCTGCGTCAACGCGGCCGAGCGAGCCATGGTCGCCTTCGAGTCGTTGCTCGAGCGCTCGCGTAGTTCCGAGTACCAGCCCCCATCGAGACAGCAAGCCTCGGCCCACCAGCTGGCCTGACACGAAAACCGAACGACCGCGGAGCACCCAGCATGAGCACACCTGCAACGGTATCTGAAAAAAGCACGACCGTTCGTTCTATCAACAATTCACCCTCCCGCGTCCGCCCAGCAGTCAAGCTCTCCAGGGGGCTCGCCGCCCTGGCCTGTCGCCTCTTCCCGGCCAGCACGGCGTATTGGATCGAGCGCACGGTCTTTGCGCCTCCTCGTGCGCGGGTCAGCCCCCACGCCCGAAAAGTCCTGGCCAATGCGCGCTCCTTCACCGCCGGCGCCCAGGGACTCGCCGCGTGGTGCTGGCAACCGGATCCGGCTGGCGAGGTGGCGCCCTGCCGGGAGACTTCGACCACCCGCCCGACCGCTCTCTTGGTTCATGGTTGGGCGGGCCGCGGCAGCCAGCTCACCCACTTCGTGCAGCCACTGCTCGATCAAGGCTATCGAGTCGTCACATTCGACGCCCCAGGCCATGGCGTGTCCCCGGGCAAACGGTCGTCCCTGCCGATCATCGCCGACGCGATCGCGGAAGTGAGCGCGTGGGTGGGCGGCATCGACGTGGTCGTGGCCCACTCCGCTGGCGCAGCCTCCCTGACCCTTGCTCTCGACCGCGGCTTGTGGATCCGTCGGGCTGCCCTGCTGGCCCCGCTCGACGACATCCACTCACTCACCTACGCGTTCCTGCGCCGACAAGGCATTTCCGAAGCGGTCATCGACCGGGTCGAGCAGCGCAGCGCACGCTGGCTCGGCATGCCCTGGTCCTACTTTCGTGCCTCCCGCCGGGCGGTCGAGCGCCACGAGCCGGTTCGGATTTTTCACGATCGCGGCGACCGCGACGTGCCGTTCTCCCAGGGCGAACGGCTGGCCCGCGCTTGGCCGGACGCGACCCTCCGTCCCGTGCAGGGGCTCGGCCACCGCGGCATCCTGCGCGCTCCCACCGTGATTGAAGAGGTCACCTCATTCCTTCGACCAGCGTCCACCGACTGTTGATCGATCGCGCGAAATCGAGACGGGGATCTGACCGCATATGTTCATCATCGCTCCTTCTCAGGTCGGGAGATCACCATGCTGCCAATGCTCGAGCTTCACTGGGTGCTCATGCTCAACTGGGTGCTGATCGCTACCCCAGCCAGTCAGACGACCGACATACCGCGAATCGATCTCGCCGCCGTTCGCCAGGTCCAGCCAGCGCAGACGACGCCGGCCATGAACGCGTGGGCCGAAGCCGTGTTTCGAGGCTTCGATTCCCCGCGAGGGCCCAAGCACTTGGCCTCCTCCGATCAGCGGCACCTTGCCGCGCGCTTCGCCCACCTCGCAGAGGCCTTGCTCGCTCCGGAGGGTCTCGGTCTCGAAGAGTCGCTCGAGCGCACACCCACGGCGGTCGAGGCCTTCGCGAGTCGTCGCGCCAACTGCCTGGGGCTCGCCCATCTGACCGTGGCGCTCGGTCGCCTCGCCGACTTGCCGATCACGTTCGTCGAGGAGGCTGCGGCAGCCGCCCTCGAAGAACGCGATGGAATACGTGTCGCCCACCGGCATGCCGCAGCCGGCTGGTCGGAAGGCGAGTACGTTTGGGTTTTCGACTTTGCAGGACTGCGGCGCCGTCCCGCTACGGACGTCGTGATGCTGACCGATCATCAGGCGCGCGGCCAGCTCTATGCCAATCGAGGGGCCGAAGCCCTTCTCGCCGGCGATCCTCAGAGTGCCGTTCCATGGCTCGAAGCCGCGGTCGAGCTGGTGTCGGAAGACTGGGTCTGGCGCAACCTCGCACTGGCGCTCGTGCGCAGTGGCCGTCCGGCCGCGGCCCGGGTCGCCCGCGAGCATGCGAGCAACCTCGCGGGTCGACTCGCGACGAGTCAGTAGTCGAACGTGAAACCGAGCCGCACGGATCGTCCGATCTCGGGCACGCGCATGCCGTTGAACGGGTTGGGTGCATTCAAGTGGTCGGCGTAGGCATGGTCGCCCAGATTCGCCGCCGCGAGATGAAAGACGAATCGCTCACCCGCGCGCCATGCGGCACCGAGATCGTAGATTGTGTAGCCCGGTGTCTCCTGTTCGAAGCGACTGATCGCGACCCGATCCTGGCGATCGACGATGCGCGCTCCGAGATCCACAGTCAGCCGATGGTCGAAGGCGTGTAGCCGGAAGCCCAGCCGGGCGGTCAGGGGTGCGATGCCCAGCACCGGCTCGTCGAGCGCCTCGTCTTCGGCCCACACGTAGCTCAAGGAACCATAGCCATCCAGCGTCACGGGACCCTCTTTCAGAATCCGATGATCGATGCGCAGCTCACCACCATAGTAGGTGGCACGGTCACCGTTGATGTAGCGAAACACGACCGGCGGGCTGAGCGGCAGCCGGCGCGGAAGGCTCGGATCCGGCGACACCGTGATGTAGTCGTCGATCTGTCGGTAGAAAGCGTCGACCTGCAAACGCAGGCCGCCCTGCACCAGGTCGAAGCCCGCGTTCAGCTCGGTCGCCTCCTCGGGATCGAGCGTTGGATTGCCCATGAACTCGGACGCCAATTGAAACTTGGTCGACGGAAAGCGATCCGAATAGCGCTCGAGCGCCGTGGCGGTGCGCACGGTACGCCCCAGGCCGAAACGTAGCGCGAGCGCAGACGAGACGGATCGCGAGACACTGATCGCAGCACTCCAGTTGGACTCGGATTGGTCGGTGTCGCCAACCGTGTTGGCGGCAAAGAAGTCGGAGACCGTGCCTGCCGACGCATCGACGAAGTCGAGTCGCAACGAGCCACCAATGCTGGTCGCACCTCGGCGCCAGACCGCCTGGCCGTAGGTTCCGAGATTCTCGATCTCGGCTTCGGGCCAGACGATGTCGCGGAAAATCAAGAAGTCGTTGCTGCGCCGGCGAACCTCGCGCGTCGCCTCTTGCTCCACCACGAAGGCGTCGGCGCCGAGTTGCCATTCGACGTCGCCACGGCCCAAACCGAAACGCAGCCGACCACCCGTGGTGTTCGATTCGGTCGGCAGGTCTACCCGCAAGCCGAACGGGGGAATCCGCCCCGGCGCCGGCAACGCTGTCGGCTTCTCGTCATTGTTCATGCGATGGTCTTTGCGGTTGGCATAGACCTGACCGTAAATCTCGTTCAAGCCGCCGCTCCGGGCATGGCTCACCTCGAGATTGTGCGAGCGCGTGTAGAAGTAGGTGGCATCGAGAATGCGTCCTGGGTAGTCGAGATCGAATTGCTCTTGGTACCCCCCGCTGTAGTCGAGCACGATGTCGTCGCGGACCGCGAAGCGCAGGGCAAAGCGTGTGTCGGTCGACTCGTAGTCCCCGGGAACGGTGCTGCCGTCCCCGGCTTCGAAGTCGTCGCCGGTCCGATGTCCCCCCTCGATGGCAAACGAAAATCGCTCCCCGCCAGCACCCACACGGGCATGGCCGTCGAATCGATCGGCATTCTCGGCAAATCCGAGGCGCACACTGCCCTGCCAGTCCAAGCCCTGCGACGCCGTGAGCAAGGGGCGCCAGGTCTCGACCTCGACCGCGCTCAAAGTCCCGGCACCCCAGGTCAACGCGTAGGGTCCCTTGACCACCTTCAGGTTGCTCACGGCATGCGGACCAATGTGGCTGAGACCCGAGTCCATCCGCGCAGGCCCGGCCGCGAACGTACGCGTTCCGTCCACGAAGACCGCGACCTGGGTTTCTTGCAAACCGCGGATCTGAGGTTCGAGATTGATCGTTCCACGCCGCAACGCAGCCGCACCTGCCACATCGCGCATGGACAAGGCGAGATCATTGACGCCGGCGTCTTCGATCGCCTGTCCCGGTATGTCGAGCTGCGTGGCCAGTTCTGGCAACGTCGCCGTGACGAGGACCTCGCCGCGTACCGGCGCGATCTGCATCCTGACCTCGCGATTCACGCGCGCTTCGCCGAGCGTGTCGCGGATCGACTCGGTGGCAAAACCTGCGGCTTCAATCGTCAGGGTGACTTCACCGGATGCGAGGTTCGGGAACCGAAAGCGCCCGTCAGCATCGGTCGAGGCAACGGACTCCGTTCCAGCAACCGCTTCGACGCGCACCGCTGCATCGGCAATCGGGCGCCCCTGCTGATCGAGCACGCGCCCTTCGAGGGTCGCGGCCCAGGCGGCACTGGCCGGAAAGATTCTGACCGGTGAGAGACCGACCAAGATCAGTGTGAAAAGAACCGCCCCACCCACCGCCGTTCGCGATCGAAACTGTTCTTTGTTCTTCATGTTCTGGTATCCACAAGCCTCGCCGCGTGACACGTCGACACGGCAAAGCACCAGCGCACCGACGCAGCATGCTGCGCGGGACGCCGTTCTTCGTCACGGTTTCGAAATTGTTTCGTATCGATGGGTGTCCGCGCAGAGCCGCCTGCGCGGACCGGGTTCCCGACCCAGCAGACCCTAACGGGCGTCCAGCGGACGTCACACCCAACGAATAGATTGGGTCAGATGCCAACCGCCTCAGAGCGGTGACATCTCGATCGATCACAGCGGACGCGACCGTCCGGGCCCAGACGCGCCTACACGCGCAGGCCGGGCCGCTTGTTCAGCATTTCTTGCCGAGCACGTCGCAACCAAGCGATCGACTGATCGTTTCTACGAGGCGAGGAAGGAAGCCGCGCGATAGGGCGGCGCACGGGGCTGGGCACGCTGCCGTTTCTCGGCTTCCGAACCCAGCGGCCTCAGCCTCGCGAGGCGGGCACGACGTGCTTCCGGAGCGAAGCGCAGGCGCCGCTCGCTGAGGTGCGCGGAGAACAGGCGAGAAAGACTGTCGCCTACGACACCGGTCGCCGGGCACACGCGCGACACGACCGACCGAGATGCAACTGATGCAGCGCCGTGACCGCCTGGGTACGGCGTCTTGGCGTGGTGCGAGGTGTCAGCGTGGGGCGTCGCTTTCTTCGTACAGCAACATTCGCCACCGTCCATGCTGCACATCATGCGGCAGACGGTTACCTCTTCTTTTGCTGTCAGTGCGAGCAGCGGAGGCACCGCAGGCGAGATGGATCCTCCGGCCACGAAGGCCAGAACGACGATCGTCAGGATCGTGGATCGCCTGCGCAAAAACGACATGATGCCACCCTAACACGTCCCACGCACAAGTCGAGACCTGCGCGTGAAACCGCCAGAGTGGCACCATGAATCAACGAGCCGAGCCGGCCCGTCTTGCTGAACGCTACCTATTGACTGTCTTTGAGGTACGAGAAGAAATCGCCCTTCGTGGACAGCACCAACGTCGTGTCTTGACCAATCGTCGCTTCGTAGCTTTCCATGGTCTTGAGGAAACGGTAGAACTCACGTGACGTTGCTGACTGATTGTAGGCGGCAGCGTAGATCTCGGTAGCTTCCGCATCCGCCCGACCGACGATCTCCTGGGCTTGGCGGTAGGCTTCCGACTGGATCTCCTTCAGATCACGCTCGCGGTCACCCCGAATGCGCGACGCTTCACCTTCGCCCTCAGAACGAAAGCGATCGGCAATCCGCTTACGCTCGGCGATCATGCGGTTGAACACCGTGCGCTCGACGTCTGCCACGTAGTTGATGCGCTTGAACTGCACGTCGAGAATCTCGATGCCCAGATCGGTCACACGCGCCTGAGCATTCGCGAGAATCTCTTTGCGCACCTCTTCGCGGCCGACGTCGATCGGCTCCAGGCCCGTGTCCACCTCTCCCGCTTGCGCCGAGCCTTCGAGAGGCTCGCGGTTGGTGGTGCGCACGAGCTCGATGACATCGTGGCGGGCAACGGCGTCGCGTGTCTCACCATTGATGATGCCGTCGAGACGGGACCGACCACCAGACTCGTCGCGCAAGCGCTGGAAGAACAGCAGCGGGTCGGTGATGCGCCACCGCGCGTAGGTATCAACCAGGATGAAACGCTTCTCTTTGGTGGGCACCTGGGTGACGATGCCGTCCCATTCGAGAAAGCGTTTATCGAAACGATTCAAGTCGTCGATCAAAGGCAACTTGAACCGCAGCCCTGGCTCGGTGATCGGCTCGCCGATCGGCTTACCAAAGCGGGTGATGACCACTTGTTCGGTCTGGGTAACGATGAACGCGAAGCTCGGCACCAAGAAGGCCGCGATCAAGAACACGATGAGAATCGGCATCGCAGCGCGCATCACTGACCTCCTCCACTTGCCGCCAAGGACCGGCCCGCACCATCGAGGCCGAGGAGCGGAACCAGACCACGAACATCATCGTCGACCACGACCTTCTTGCCGACCTTCGGCAAGACCTCGGCCATGGTCTCGAGGTAGATGCGACGGCGCGTCACGTCGGGCGCCTTCTCGTACTCGGCGAACAGCGACCCGAAGCGCGACGCTTCACCCTTGGCTCGGTTGACGCGATCGAGCGCATACCCTTCCGCAGCTTGGACGGTCTGTGCCGCCTCACCTCGCGCCCGGGGGATCACCTTGTTGTACTCCGCCTGGGCCTGATTGATCAGCGTCTCGCGCTCCTGCTGCGCCTGGTTGACTTCGTTGAACGCAGGCTTCACCGGATCGGGCGGCGTCACGTCCTGGAGCACCACCTGATCCACCGTGATGCCGGTCTTGTACTCTTCGCACAAGGCCTGCAGCTTGACGCGAACCGTGTCGGCCACTTCCTGGCGTCCGACCGTCAACACCTCGTTGACCGTGCGGTCGCCGACGACCTCGCGCATCACAGCCTCACTCATGTCGCGAAACGTCTCGGCCATGTTGCGCACTTCGAAGAGGAACGGCAGGGGATCCGTGATCCGGTACTGCACCACCCACTCGACGACTGCCGCATTGAGATCACCGGTCAGCATGTTCGCCTCACCCGCCGCATCATCGAGCCCGCGGCGCGCGTCGCGCCGGCTGGTGAATCCGAACTCCTCGTTGAGCTGCCGCTGCACAGCCACCTTGTAGACCCGGTCGATGACCGGAATCCGAAAGTGCAAACCTGGCTCGCTGATGTGGTGGAAGGCCCCGAAACGCAGCACCACGCCGTTTTCTTCAGGCTCGACCTGGTAAAACGCCAGGCGCCCGATGAACAGCACCAGGCCGATGATCAGAATGATACGTACCGCCCGGCCCGTGCCTTCCGGCACCTCCGGCGGCTTGAATTCGCGAATATTCACCTCGAAAGGTGGGCCCTGATTGGCCATCGTTCTACATCGCTCCTTTCGCCACCCTGGCCCCGCAAGCCGAGACCACCGGCGCCGATTTAGCCCCAAGTAAGGAAGATCTATGCGCGTTCGGTTCGTCACCCCAACACGCGCAACCCGATATCGCGCAGAGTGACCCCTTCGGCCTTGTCTACGCGCCAGGTACTGTGCTCATTCTACCGGCTCGCCGCCACGCTATCAGGCCCTGCTCTCCTGTGCCCGTCCCACCGTCCATCTGCGGGTTCCCGTACGCCGACGGGGCAGAGCCACTGCCGAGACCTCGCCCCGGCCCAGTCCGTCGCGAATTCGCCCGGCCAAGAACCATCCGATACGTGAGAACCTTGGGTATGAACGGCCGGTGTCACGACACGTCGCGCGATCGCCGACAAGCCCTGATTCAGCCGGGTAGCCCCATCTCAGGCGCGCGCCACGGATGGAATCGGCGGCGTGCGCGGACCCAGGGTCTTTTCGTGGCTCCCCTCGTCGGCGGATTCTTGTTGGCATCCACTCTGGCCGGACAGACGATCTCCTCCGCCTCGCTAGAAGATCGTCTCGTAGGCTCGCTTTGTGACTGCCAGTTGGTGCTGCTCGGAGAGCTTCCGAGCCACGGAGAAGCGCGCGCATTCGAGACGAGCCCGGCATGCCCATGCCTCGGGAACGAGAGCCTGGAAACGGCTGGTAGGATCGCGCGGCGGGAACGTATGGCGGTCTGCCTCCAGGCTGGCCGCCCCGCCTGCATCGCTCAGCGTCTCCTCGACCGATGATCCTGCCCGCGACGATTCCCGCCCGCTAAACCCTCATGGCACCGCGTTTCGACTTCGACCGCAACCGCGTGGAGCTGGCGGTCGCTGACCTCCTCGACAAGCAGCTTCTTCGTTCGCTCGGCTTTGCCCATCGCGGCGGTTACGAGCGCATGTGGCTCGGCCAGGCGATCCACAGCCGCTACCAGGAAGAGGCCTTGGCCCGTGACGGCAGCTACCGGCGCGAAGTCACCGTACGCCACCAATGGATCCATCGGGGTTGGGAAGTCACCGTACACGGCCGCATCGACGGCATCCGGACGACCGCGGACGGCACGACGGTGGTCGAGGAGATCAAGTCTGTTCGCCGCGGCGCGCAGCTCTCTCCCGCGACCCACGAGCTCTACGCCCGTCAGGCGGCGCTCTACGTCTGGCTGCTGACCAAGCAGCGCCAGGCCGAGGCTCGAATCGAGCTCGCGGCACCTCCCGCCGATCCTGACGGCGACGGCAGCGATGCCGACGAGCTCGCGGTCGACCGTCCTGATCCGGCCTACGACGAGCCCTACGACGAGCCCAACCGAGCGCCAGGCCTGCTCGTGGAAGGCGGGCGTCATACGCCGATCGAAGCTGAGCTGGTGTTGATCGAGATCGGCAGCGACCAAATCCATCGCGAGCCGGTGAGCATCGAGCTCCGTACGCTGGAAGGCATCGTCATCCGGCGCCTGAACGGCCTGCTGCACGCGGCGCGCGAGGCAGCGCGCGCGCGTGAAGCCCGCGTCGATGCCGGCCGCGCCCTGTCCTTTCCCTATCCCGCACCGCGCACCGGCCAAGACCACATCATCGACGCTGCACAGCAGGCCCTCGATGACGGCGGTCACTTGCTGGTCGAGGCCGCGACGGGTCTCGGCAAGACGGTCGCCTCACTCTATCCGGCCGTCCGCTTTGCCCTGGAGCAGAACAAGCGCATCTTCGTGCTGACCGCCAAGACGCTGCAACAGGACATGGCACTTACCGTGCTCGATCTGCTCAACCGAGAAGACGCCTTCCGCACCCTGCGTCTGCGCGCCAAGACCAAGATGTGCGCCAATGATCAGGTGATTTGCCACGAGGAATACTGCAACTACGCGAAGGACTACTACGCCAAGCTGCAGCAGACCGGCATCATCCAGCACCTCGAGAGCACCCGTTCGACGTTGTTGCCCGACGACATCTTCGCCGCGGCCAAAGACGTCACCGTCTGCCCGTTCGAGGTCAGTCTCGAGCTGGCCGGTCGCGCGCAGGTCGTGGTCTGCGACTACAACTACGCCTTCGACCCCTACGTCGCCCTGACCGACTTCCGCACCGACAACGACCTCAGCGACACGATCCTGGTGATCGACGAGCTGCACAACCTGGTCGATCGCGGGCGCCGCTACTACAGCCCCAGCCTCTCGGCGCGCGCCGCGCGCGCCGCCGCTTCGGACGCGATGCTCGGCAGCGCCCCGGTGCATAGCCAGATCTACCGACTCGCCACGCGCCTGGCAACGATCATCGAAGAAGTGACCGACGACGCTGCACCCAATCTCGACGAAACCGAGCGGTCGCAAGGAACTTGGGCTGTCGAACAAACCTTCCCCGAGGATCGGCTGTGGTTGCTGCGCAATGAGCTCGACCGTGCCTTCGTCGACTATCTCGAGCATCGCCGCGAGACCAAGACCCTGACCGCGGACGACCGCTTCGTCACGCTCTACTTCGACGTTCTCAAGTTCCTCAATGCGCTGGTGCTCGAGGGCGGCGCGTTCAGCCATTTCGTGGAGCGCGACGGGCAGGACTCCCGGCTGCGAATCCTGTGTAAAGACGCCAGCCGTTTCCTCGGCAGCGTGCTCAATCGCTGCCACACGGTCATCGGACTTTCTGCCACCCTTTCACCCCACGCCTTCTATCGTGACCTGCTCGGTTTTGATCCCGATCGCACGGTCTCGCTGTCGCTCCCCAGCCCGTTCCCCAAGGAAAACCGCCAGGTGGTCATCGACCCGGCGGTCGCCACCACCTATCGCCACCGTCCGGAAAACTATCCACGCATCGCGGAGCGCCTCAGCCAATTCGCCGACAACGTCCCGGGCAACGTGCTCGCACTCTTTCCCAGCTACCGATTCCTCGCCGAGGTCGCCTCCCTGATGCGCACCGA
>CALFAM010000006.1 GCA_937948815.1 uncultured bacterium | reverse complement strand
CGAACCTCAACAAGGAGAGACCATGAGTTCACTCAATCTGACCGTTGCCGGCCCACCGATCATCGGCCAAGGAAGTCTTAAGATCGGACCCGGCGAAACCGGCTACGTGTTCACCTACAACGGCCCCGCGACCACGTTCAGTTTCACCAATCGGGATGCAAACACCCCCGACCACATCATGATCCAGGGCGCGCCCCCCAGCATCGTATGGCCACCGGATCACTCGTCCATCGACAACGCCCATACTGTGCCCGGCGGCGACACCGTCAGCGTTGCGCCGGCCAACTACATGGGTGCCCAGGTTCAGGTCTTCAACAACCCAGGTGGGCCTGATCTGTACCTCGAGGTTGATATCTAACCCGATACGTCATTGATCGGACCGCACCGTACGCCCGGCTCGATGCCCGAGCGCTTCGAATCGGGCGAGCGGTGCGGTTTGAGACGAGACAAGAATTACAGACGATGAGTCCACGCACGCGCACAAGCGTCTCAATGCTCGACCACGCGACACGCTCTGCTGTGGAAGCTGCGGAAGCTCTGGCACCGACGGGTATGGCTAGACTAGACTGCAGTACTGATGACCGACGACTCTCTGGACCCGACAGGACAAACCACCCGGACCACTTGGAAGGACACCGTGAACCCGGACAATTCCCTACGGGTTCCGGGCCTGGTGATTGCCGGGCACCACGATTGGCAACGCGTCGGCGAAGAGATCGCGCTACCCCAGCTTGCTTCGGGAAGCACGGTCATCGTCTCGCGGCAGGAGCCTGCATTCGCCATGCCCAGGGAAGAGCGGTTCAGACCCCTGGGCGATGCGTATCTCAGCCGACGCCCCATCCAGCTCTGTCCGGGTTCGGAGCTCGGCAGCATCACGATCGATCGTCTCGACAGCCCCACCACCTTGCTGGCAAACGGTCAGGAAGTCCAACGGGCACATACATTCTCGGCGGAGGAAGTGACGCGAGGTGTCGTGCTCGTTCTCGGACGTCGCGTGACCCTTTTGTTGCAGCCTGTCGACCCCGTGCCGGTATCGATCCCCCACTTCGGCCTGGTCGGCGAATCGGCCGCCGCCCTCCGACTGCGGCAAGATATTGCCTCGGCTGGCAAGCTGAACATTCCTGTGTTGCTACGCGGCGAGACGGGAACGGGCAAAGAGATCGTCGCACGTGCGTTGCACGACGTGGGCACACGACGGCACGGCCCTTACCGCACGGTCAGTCTCGCGGCACTGCCCGCTTCGCTTGCCGCAGCCGAGCTCTTCGGCGCAGTACGCGGCGCCTACACGGGTGCCGAGCGCCGGAAGGTCGGATTCTTCGAGAGCGCACGCGGCGGCACCCTCTTCCTCGACGAAGTCGGCGAGGCGCCAGTCGAAGTGCAGGTGATGTTGCTGCGGGCACTCGAAACGAGCGAGATTCAGCCTCTCGGCAGCGTGGACACAGTTTCGGTCGACGTTCGGGTGATCGCCGCCACAGATGCCAGGCTCGAGTCACTGATCGCCGACGGTCGGTTTCGCGCGCCGTTGCTCCACCGCCTCGCCGGCTTCGAGATTCATCTTCCGAACCTGCGACAGCGCCGCGACGATGTCGCTCGTCTATTGATTCACTTTCTCCGGCAGGAGCTCGGGCCACCGCCTATACACGAAGGGCACGACGCGCAGCAAGATGGACTGTGGCCGCCGGCCTGGCTGACCTCTCGCCTTCTGGCTTTCGACTGGCCGGGCAATGTGCGACAGCTTCGAAACGTGTCACGTCGTCTCACCATCGCATACCGTGAGCACATGAGTGACCCTTCCCTGCACCAACTGGTCGAGCGCCTTCTCGTCACCCGATCGCAAGCGGCCTCGACAAGCGGCGGCGCAGAGTCTCCTCGCACCGATCAGGAGAACGCCGACGGACCATCGTCGCGCGCATCCCGCAAGCTGATCGATGTCAGTGAGGCTGAGCTTCTCGCCGCACTCGAAGGCAACCGATGGCAACTCACGAGCACAGCCGCCGCACTGGGCGTATCACGCTCGACGCTCTATCGGCTGATCGAAGACGCACCCAGCGTTCGCAAGGCAAGCGAGCTTCATGCGGACGAAGTCGCCTCGGCATTGAAGGACGCGGGCGGCAGCGTCAACAAGGCGGCGCTGGCGCTGCGCGTCTCACCCCAAGGATTGAAACGCAAGATCCGCTCTTTGGATCTTTCTTGACCAGAAAAGGACATCATGGGGATCTATCGAAACTTTGAAATCCGATTGATCGATGGCACACCAGAGCTTTTCGACGATGGCGCCCAGGTCACCGATCACGAATTCGACGTGCCGGCGGGCGCTTGCTATCTCTTTACCTTCAAAATCGCATTCGACGGCGCCGAAACATTGCTTCGTTTCAAGCGTCACGGCGACCCCGATCCGTCGGGCCCGATCAGCTGGAAGAACGCACACGATCCCCCGCCATCGATTCACCCCTCCCTACCAACCCATCACGACAAAGAGCTGATCATCACCGTCGACAATCCGAGCGGACGAAGCGAAAAGTTGGCCACGTCCTTTGTGCTCAATCTCCACCATCCCTCCACCAGCATTGATCCGAGCCAGCTTCGGGTCGACCCCACGATCGTCGAGAAGCCGGACGAGCCCGTGCCGCCCTATCCTTCCCGGTCGACCTCTTGAAGATCGGCCTGCAAGACATCGAACCACGGAAAGTCGAACCACCGTGCCTCGAGACCGAGTGATCGTGCGCGTCGCGCGTGCCACAAGCCCGATGCGTGATCTCCCAGTACAGTGAAAACCAAGGACGCTTCGTAAGCCGTCAGCCGGTTGTCGGGCGTACGCTGCAAGGCTTCGTGGACGGCTTCGAGCGCCCCGGACGTATCGCCCAGACGGGCCTTGGCCTGGGCAGCAACGGTGAGGTATTTCTCGGGTTCTGGGTCGCGGTCGATCGCTGCGAGGAGCTGTCGATAGTGCGCCTCGGCCTCGGCGGCTCGCCCGACCAAGAGCTCGGCATCCGCCAAGTTGAGCAACGCTGCCGGCGCGTCGGGCGTCAGCTCCAATGCGCGACGGAAACGCGCAGCCGCATCCGCGTAGCGGCCGATCAGCAAGTACGCCGTGCCGGCATTGCTGAGCTCGGCCACTTCCGGCGCGCGCTCGACCAGGGCGTCATAATGGTCGGCCGCGCGCTTGGGATCACCGTTCACGAGCTCGAGCTGAGCCAGCAGAGAGAGTCCGTTGTAGTAGCGCGGTGCGCGCTCGAGACTCGCCTCGAGCGCCTCGCGAGCACCGTCGATGTCGCCGTGACGGTAGAGCATGTTGCCCAGGTTGAACAGGGACGCTGGGGAAGGACGCCGTGCCACTGCTTTGCGCAACAACGCGATCGCTGCCTCGACCTCCCCCTTCCGTTCGAGCAGCTGTGCGTGCAGGTGCAAGCGCTGATTGTTGCCAGGTTCGAGCCTTCGCAACCGACCGAGCACGCGCTCGGCAGCGTCCAGCTCACCCGCAGCACGCAGCACGCCGATCTGCTGCACCAAGGTCCGAGGATCGTCTGGTGCGATCGCCTGCGCGCGCGCCACGGCAGCCCGCGCCAGCTCCAAGGCTCGCGCTTCGCGTGTCTCCGCGAAGCGCCGGATCAGCACGGAGGCCGAGAAGAGAGGCAACTCCAAGAACCGCGGCGACGACGACTCCAGCCGCGCCAATGCCGCCACGAGGCGATCCGTGGTCAAGCCATCCGTGCGCTGATCGAAGCTCGAACGCAAACGCAAGAAGGCTTCGTAGTCTTCGGCACGCACCGCGAGATCGGGAATGCCCTGCCGAATGTCGGCATCGGGATAGGCATTGCGCAGGTGCTCGACGGTCGCGCGACTGAGATCGAGCGGGCGCTCGATCTCGATACTGAAGTCCGACGCCCACAGCACATGGCCGTCGGCAACGCGCTGACGGCGCAGCTCCAAACGACACTGCTGGGCCGAACACGCCAAATGCGAGGTCAAGAGCTCGTCGGCCAGCACGGTGCGGGCAAAAGCGATCGGCTCTCGTTCGGCCCCGTCGCCACTCGCCCCCCCCATGTTGGGCGTGAGAACCGTCAGATCACGAAAGCCCAACAAGCCCCGCACCACCGCCGCCTCCGCCGCATGAGCCGCCAAGGCCAAGGCTTGCGCCTCGGCGTGCTCACCGGCCGTGGCTGTCGACGGCACCACGATCACACGCTCCGGAAGCGGCGTGCGGAGCAAGGACGATGCGACCATGACCAGGAACACAACCAGGGGCACGGCAACGAGGGCCACAGCAACGAGGGCCACGGCGGCCCTTCGTCGCAGGCGAGTGCCTGGCAGAGCCGCTGGGGCCCGTGGCGTACCGGCTGACACCGCGTCGGCTGCCGTCCCCTCGGCTTCCCAGGGGGCTGGTCGCCCGAAGCTCGAAGGTTCACGCGTTGCGGACACTGCCGCCTCACCCCAGCGTCCGCCAGGTGAGCCCGCTTCCAGCGTCGAGTCAGCCGAGACCGGGGCGTCATGCGCATTCACCGACCCGCGCGAGATTGCGGGCAACGCTCGGGGCCAGTTGGGCTCGGCCAGCCCGCCGAAGCTCGCATCGATTTCGGAAACGACCTCCGACGCATTGCGCGGACGGCGCCGCGGATCCTTCACCATGAGGCGCGTGATCAGGTCCGAGAACGCCGCGGGAATCTGTTCCTCGATTTCGTCGGGCGCGGGTGGCAGCCACGTGCAGATGCGCTGGATGGTTTCGGCCGGACTATCGGCCCGAAAGGGACAGATGCCTGTTGTTGCCTCGTAGAGCATGCTGCCGAGGGAAAAGAGATCGGAACGCGGCCCGACCTCTCGTCCTTGGCACTGCTCGGGGGACATGGCCGTCAGGGTGCCAACGACTCCGCCCCCCACCGAGAGCTGCGACTCGTCTCGCGTGGCGTCGAACCGCTTGGCCAGACCGAAGTCGAGGATCTTCGCTTGCTCGGACTCGCTCGGAGAACGGACCTCGGCGACCATGACGTTTTCGGCCTTGAGGTCGCGATGAACCAGGCCGGCTTGGTGCGCGACCGCCAGACCGGTGAGGACACCGCGGGCCAGGTGAATCGCGCGCAGCGGCGCGAGCGGCCCGCTGCGCAGGTGCGCGCGGAGTGACCGGCCGGCGACCAATTCCATGACGATCCAATCGCCATCATCGGTCTCGACCCAGTCGAAGACCTGAACGATCGCCGGATGGTGAAGTCTGGCCAGGGCCCGAGCCTCCCGCTGCAGGCGCTTGCGGCCGCGATCGTCCGCACCGTCCCGCGACCACACCCGCTTGAGCGCGACGACGCGATCCAGGCGGGCATCGAAGCCCGCATAGACCTCGCCCATCCCTCCCTTGCCCAGGAGGTTTCGGCGGCGGTACGGCCCCACCATCCGCCCACTGTGCTCGGGCGGGTGCGCCACAGTTCCCATTCGCGTCCGGGAAAGCTACGAGCCAGGGCATCGAACACCCCAGGCTCTTGGTTGCCGGGTCAGCGCTGCCCGAAGTCCGCGCAGCGCCCGTCCACACCTGCTCATCGAGCACTTAACCATAAATTGCCGCCGCAGAACCATCGGATCGTCCTGAGATGGACGCTTCCACGACGTCTTCCGCCCATCGCTGCTGAAGAACGAAGAACGAGCGCGCCCAGGCGCGGCCAGGATCGAGTCAGCCGCGGGGGGTGTCGCGGAGGACGATGCTGGCGCCGATCTCGAGCGGATCGAGATCTTCGCCGGCAAACAGGACTTTGACCGCGCGGACACCATCCGTGCCCCACTGGTCTTCGCGCAACAGCCAACCGCGGACGAAAGCGGCGACGGTGCGGCGCGCTTCGTCGCGCACCAGGTCGAGGTGACGGGAGTCGCTGGCGTAGGCGGTGAGGCGGGGGGTGATGGAGCGTTCGAGCTCAGTGAGCTGGTCGGCGCCATCGAAGCGCAGCCAGCCATCGTCGACCCGCTTCTCCATCCGATCGGTATGAATGGCCGCCGGCAAGGTCGGGCGCAAATGAGGTGCCCGCACGACGACCACGCCATTGTCGATCTCGACTTGCCAATCACCGTCCAAGCGCAGGTGGTAGCGGTAGGTCACGGGAACGCGAATCTCACTCACCGACGTCCCGAGGGAGACGAGGTCCCAGAGCACCCGGCGCTCGTCGGTGCGGGTGAAGGTCTCGACCGTCCGGGCGCTGGCGAGCTCCAGGCGGCCGACTCCTGCCCCTTCGATCTCCGGAATGGCAGCCACGAAGTGCTCGGTCACGTCGCCGGTGAGAAAGTCCTGCGCCACCTCGCTGACCCGCTCGGCCACGGCCCCCGCGGTCTCCGTGATCGCGCCCGCCGCGCGCCCGGCCTTGTCGAGGCTCAAGCGGTAGGCCATGTAGGCAGCCGTAATCAGCAACAACGCCAGCATGAGCACGGTCAGTGGCCAGCGCCAGCGAATCAGCACTTCTTGCCAGCCGCTCGCAGCAGCACGGTTGGTCGTTTCGCCCGTTTTCGTCATCGCTTCTTGGTCATCGCGTCCTGATCGTGGTGGCCCACTCATCGAAGGACGCGCTCATGCCGTTCCTACGGTCGAGCCAACCGTGTCATTCGCTTCCGCACGAGCGGTCGCGCTTCTGGACACTCCGTCCGGATCCGATTCGACCCGGCACAAAGCCATCGTCCACGGGAAGGGGCTGCGCACTGCCACCACTTCCGAATGGCGAGTGAGCAACCGAAGGAAAGACCTTTTAGACCAGTGGTTTAGATGTCCCGGAGTGTTGCCGAGGGCGGACAAGTAGCGTCCACGCGCCATGTTGGCCACCCGCCAGATCGGCTCGCGCGGCACGGACACCAGGAGCCAGGGCCGAGCCACCGCCCGCAGGGCACTGAGCGCCCGCTCGGGCTCGTCGAGGTGTTCGAGAACCTCGCAACAAACCACCAGCGGCGCAGCGTCGGACAACGGATCGAGCTCGTAGATCGATGCGATTTCGAACCCTGTGACACCGCCACGTGGTCCCCTGGCGGCTGCGTTCGCGGCTCCATCGTGGCTGGCTGCAGTCGACACATCGACACCGGCCGCTGCCGCGTGGGCGCGGGCGCGCTCGATGATCGTCGGGCCGACGTCGGTGCCACGCACGCGGTAGCCCCACTGTGCGAGCTGCACGGCCAGGTGCCCCTCGCCGCAGCCCACCTCGTGCAGGTCTTCCACACCGGCTAGCGACGCCAGGTCGCGGGCCGCGCCGAGAAATCCGTCCATCAACCACCGGGCGATCGGATTGCGCGTGCCGTACTTGTCGTACACATTGCCGGTAATCGTGCCGGCCTCGGCCACCGCACCGGTTCCCGGAGGCGCCCCTTGACCGACGCCATCGGCCGAAGGCGTGGGCGGTTCAGCCATCGACCTGCTCGGTGGCGCCCGGTCCCGCGCCACTCGGTCCAGCGGGCCGCGACGCGTGCTCGCGCACCTGGAGTCCACGGCTCTCGAGGCGCCGCAGACGGTGATCAATGGTCTCGAGCAGCTTGCGATTGACAGAAATCAGGTCGGTCACCAAGCCGACGACGCCGAGGAACAGGCCACTGCCCATCAGCAGGGCTCCGAGAATCAGGGACTGGACATGCCCCTGACCATCGCCGGTGGCGTAGAAGTAGACAAAGCGAAGACCGATCGCCAGTCCAGCAGCGAACAGCACGACCGCCGGCACGACGAAGAACTGCAACGGCCGGTACGTCATCACGATGCGCACGATGGTCGATCCCGAGCGCCACATGTAGCTCATCACACCGCTCATCAACCGCGAAGGCCGGGTCGGCGGGTTGGTGCGCACAGGCACAGAGGTCACGGCCATGGCGTTGCGGCCCGCCTGGATGAGCGTCTCCAGGGTGTAGGAGTAGTCGCTGAAGACGTGGAGACTCATCGCCGCCGTACGGCTAATGGCACGGTAGCCGCTCGGCGCGTCCGGCACGCTGGTGCTGCTCGCCAGCCGCACCACCCAGCTTCCCAGTCGCTGGAGCAGCTTCTTGCTCGGCGAGAAGCTGGCGATGTCGGCGATCGGGCGTTCTCCGACCACCATCTCCGCCTCGCCGCGCAGGATCGGCGCGACCAAGGCCGGCAGATCGTCCGCGCAGTATTGGTTGTCGGCGTCAGTGTTGACGATGACGTCGGCTCCGCGCGCCAGGCAGGCTTCGAGCCCAGCGACGAAGGCACGCGCCAGGCCCTGGTTGCGCGGCAAGCGGACCACGTGATCAACCCCGGACGCTTCGGCGACCTTGACCGTGTCGTCAATCGACCCATCGTCGATGATCAGCACCTCGACGCGATCGAAACCTTCGACTGTCCGGGGCAAGGCTGCCACGGTTGCCGACAAGGTCTCGGCTTCGTTGTAGCAGGGAATCTGAATGATCAGCTTCATGAGCGTCGTCGCCGCAGTGGGTCTCCACAGTGGGCCTGCAGAGTGGGTCGCCACAGTCGAACCATCATAAGGTGGAAGCGCAGACCCGACGGTACTACGGCCGCGCCCCCGAGTGAACGGGAACCCGAGGTGAATAACGCTTCAGGGTGGGACGATCTTGACCTGCGACGTCAACTTCCAGGATCCAGGTCGCGTGCTCCGGGTACGCCGCAGCCAACTCACGATTGGCTGCGGCGCCGAGATCGCGGACCCACAGGACCGGCTCGGTTGCCAGATCTCCGCCATTGAACACCCACTCGCGGGCCGGGTGGTGATTGGCGCCGTAGCGCACGAAGACAAGGTCAGCCGGTTCGCTCGCCCCCAAATCAGCGGCGATGCGGGCTCGAGTGTGTCCCCACCCACCGGACTCGCGGAAGCGCTCGAGGAGCTGGGGCCCGAGCATCAGCAAACTGATCGCGACCAAGCCGGCGACCAGGCTCTCGCCCACCTTGCTCGGGCCGGTGCGCCGCACGCGAGGATTCGGCAGCGGCCCGAACCACCAGATCTGCCGCAAGCCGACCATCGCCGGAGCCATCAAGAGCAAGAGGACCGGCGCCGTGTAGTGCGGCCACCATGGGCGAAGCACGAGCTGGACTGCGCAGAGCAGCGCGATGACGGCCCACGCCCAGCGAACGCGCGCATCCGGCACGAATGCGAGCGCGAGCAATGCCGGTAGGACCAGCCCGACGCCCCAAAAGAACTCCCCATTGCGCAGCAACCGCTCCGCACCAGCGCGCACTCCGAGCCAGCGCCGCGCCGGATCGTATTGCTCCGCCAGCAGGTCGTAGAAGCGCGTGACGGTGTCCGGACGAGGCGTCTCGATCACCCGCAGCGGCTGGCCGCTCACATTGGGCACGGTGGCGTACTGCTCTTCCCACACACTGTACGGCAGGCGCAGCGCGTCACCGGTCACGGCCAGGTTGTAGCGCAGCATGGCAGCGGCGCCGATCGTCAGCACCAAGGCCGCCGGCACGGCGACGGCGACTACCGGACCGAAGCGTTTCGCGCCGTGCGCGTGCTGCCGTACCTGCTGGAAGGTCCACACCGCCAAGAGCGCAGCCGCGGGCAGCGCCACGACCATGCCTTCGAGCGGGCGACTGTTGGCCAGGATCACGACACCGAGCCCGAGCAGCACACCAAGCTTCGCCAGCCTGCGAAGAGGCACAGTTTGCGGAGTCCGCGCCCCATCGGGTGGCCATGTCAGGCGCGCCGCCGCGCCCCACACCAAAGCACCGCCGATGGCCGCCACCAGCCCGCCCCAGTAGCTGTGGCTCCAGTAGCTGGCGACGCCGATGCGCAGGCCGACCAGGAACGCGCCGAGCAAGGCCCAGGGCGGCGACACCCAGGCGCGAAGGCCCCAGAAGACCAGGGCACAGAGCAAGCCAGCACTCAGCCACAGCGCGACCGCCGGACGTCCAGTCAGTGCCTGGCCGACTCCCAGGGAGAGCGCCTGAGCCGGGGGATACTTCGATGCATAGCGCGGGCGGACGAGCACGAAGAAGGTCTCGAAGTGCGCGGGGGATGGCGGCGTCGGCGCCGAGGCCCGGCCGTGGGCGAAGTGATCGGCGGCCAGCAGATAGCTGAGCTCGTCGGACACCCGCGGCTGCGGCAAACCGACCCACGCGGCGACCGCGGCGCTGCCCACGGCACCGAATGCGAAGGCCACCAGCAGCGCGCGGCGAGGCCGAGCCGCAAGCCGGCGGATGACACGCGCTGCACGGCGCGCAGGCGCCTGCAACAAGCCGGGGACGAGGGCCACGAGAAGCACCAACAGCAACACCAAAACCGGTTCCAGCCAGGCGAAGAGCTCGCGTGCATAAAGCATGGACGGCGCATCCTATCGGAAGCCGTAATGTCCGTTTTACAGCCGATTTACCCTTCGACGTCGGACGCCCGAGATCGTACTGCTACCCTGCTTGTACCAGTCTTGCGCGCGCCAGCCTGCGACCGTAGGATGACGCCGACCCACGACCGTAGGATGACGCCCTGGCGGCAAACGCCGCTTCCCCAACGACTTCGATCTGGACAAGCCGACCGATGAACAGACCCATGGCCTTCGATTGGACACGTTTCTTCGCGCTCGCCGTCGTGCTCTCCCTGGCAGTGACGGGCACTGCCCAGGCTGAGTGGACGCACTGGCGGGGCCCCCAGCAAAACGGCGTCGCGGAAGGCGCACAGACGGTCGCCTCCTGGTCCAAGGAAGGCGAAAACCTGATCTGGCGCGACGACTTCGAGGGCCGTTCCACGCCAGTGATCTTCGATGGTCGCGTTTGCGCCATGGGCCGCAAGGGCGCTGACGTCCATCGCCAGGCCGTGGTGGTCTGTTGGGACGCCGAGAACGGCGAACGCCTCTGGGAGCGTTCCTTCACCGTTCGCATCACCAACGTGCCGTGGAATCGCGTGGGCTGGGCCGGCCCGGCCGCTGACAGCGAGACCGGCTACCTGTACGTCCACACCGTCGACGGCCGCTTCATGGCCCTCGACCGCGACGGCAAGACGGTCTGGCACTGGAACCTCGCCGAGGATCTCGGCGAACAGAGCGGCTACGGCGGCCGAACGCACTCGCCGATCATCGACGAAGACCGCGTCGTCCTCGGCAGCATTACGGCGAGTTGGGGTCCGTTCACGCCCCCGCGCCACCGTTACTACGCCTTCGACAAACGCACGGGCGATATCGTTTGGGTCGCGAACCCGGCCCTCGGCCTGGCGGGTGACATCAACACCCAGTCGACACCCATCGTCCTCGAAGCCAATGGCCGGCGCCTGCTTGTCGGCGGCAATGCGGACGGCTGGGTCCACGCACTCGACGCCCGCACCGGTGCCGAGGTGTGGCGCTTCCACCTTTCGAAGCGCGGCCTGAACGCCTCGGTCGCCGCGCACGGCACCACCGTCTTCGCCGCGCACAGCGAGGAGAACGTCGACACCGGTACCCAGGGCCGCGTGGTGGCGATCGACGCCACGGGCAGCGGCGATGTGACCAAGACCCACGAGAAATGGCGCATCGACGAGCTGGGATCCGGCTTCCCGACCCCGCTGGTGCACGACAGCACGGTCTACGTTCCCGACAACTCGGCCAATCTGCACGCGATCGACATTGCCACCGGCACCGAGCGCTGGTCGCAGAGCTTCGGCACGGTCGGCAAGTCCGCCCCGGTCTGGGCCGACGGCAAGATCTACCTGACGGAAGTCAATGGCAACGTCGTGATCATCGAGCCGGGCGCCGAGAGTGCCAAGGTGATCGACGAAGACCATCTCGAGATGCCGGACGGCCGCTACGCCGAGATCTACGCCTCGCCCGCGGTGGCCTACGATCGGATCTACTTCACGACCGAGGAAGGCATCTACTGCATCGGTGACAAGAACCGCGCCTTCCAGAAGACGGCACCGCCCAAGCCGACCATGGCCGCCAAGGCCGACGCTGACGCCAAGCCGGCGCAGGTCGTCCTGGTGCCGGCCGAGGCCCAGGCGCGGGCAGGCGACACGATCGACTTCCGTGTGCGGACCTTCGATGCCCACGGCAAGATGATCGCCGAACAGCCGGCTTCGAACCTGATGCTCGCCGGCCTCACCGGCCACGCGAATGGCAACACGGTTCGTTTTGCCAACGACGCGCGCAACCAGGCGGGCCTGGTCAAGGTCAAGGTCGGCGATCTGGAAGCATCGTCACGGGTGCGGGTCACCGGCCCCCTGCCCTGGACCATCGACTTCAACGACATCGAGATCGGTAGCAAGCCGGGTCACTGGCGCCCCGTACACAAGGGCGCGTCGGTCCAGGAGCTCGATGGCGAGAAGGTTCTGCTGCAGCCGAAGGCGGCCCGCAACGCACCCCGCGCGGTGATCTACCTCGGCGACTCGTCGGTCACCAACTTCACCATCCAGGCCGACATCCAGGGCAACTTCAAAGGACGCCGCTACACCGACCTCGGCGTCATGGCCCACGGCTACACCCTCGACCTCCAGGGTGCACACCAGCGGCTTCAGGTTCGCTCCTGGCCGCCGGAGCGCCGGATGGCCACCCAGGTCGACTACCCGTGGGACATGCACGTCTGGTACACCATCAAGATGCGTGTCGATGTGGAGAAAGACGGCGATGGCCAGAAGGCTGTGATCCGTGGCAAGGTGTGGAAGCGCGACGAGGCCGAGCCGTCCGACTGGACGATCACGGCCGAGGACCCGAATCCTGTTCTGCAGGGCGGTCCCGCGCTCTACACCTTCGCGCCCGTGCCGTCCTATTTCGACAACGTCAAAGTTACCTCGAACGACTAGGTGGACTCCGCCATGAACGATACACACGCCAAAACTTCGTCTTTCCGAAATGCCCTCGTGGCCCCACTGACCGTCACAGCCCTGGCCATCGGCGGGCTCGGCACCTCGGCGGTGTCAGCCCGCGACACCGCCATGTTCGGCGGTGACTTCGACCGCAACATGGTGTCGAGCGAGACCGGCCTGCCCAGCGAGTTCGACGTCAAGTCCGGCAAGAACGTCAAGTGGTCGCAACCTGTCGGCTCTCAGTCCTACGCGGGACCGCTGGTCTTCGACGGCAAGGTCTACGTGGGCACCAACAACGAGGGTGGCCGAGACGCCGCGATCAAGGGTGACAAGGGCAACATCATGGCCTTCGCCACCAAAGACGGCGCCTTCCTGTGGCAGATGGTCCACGACAAGCTGCCCGAAGCCAAGCTGCACGACTGGCCCCTGCAGGGCGTCTGCTCGACGCCGGCGATCGACGACGGCAAGATTTACTACACCTCGAATCGCGCGGAGATCGTGGCGCTCGATCCCGGCGGGCTCAAGGACGGCAATGCCGGCCCCTTCACCGATGAGAAGTACAAGGGCGACGAGCATGGCGACATCATCTGGTCCTACGACCTGATGGGCGAGCTCGATGCCTTCCCCCACAACCTGGCGACCAGCTCGCCTTTGGTGGTCGGCGATCTGGTCTTCGCCTCGACCGGCAACGGGGTCGACGAGGGGCACGTCAACGTGCCTTCGCCCCTGGCCCCGAGCTTCGTCGCCATCAACAAGAACAGTGGTGAGCTGGTGTGGGAGAACGCCATGCCGGGCGAGGCGATTTTGCACGGCACCTGGACCAACCCGACCTTCGGCACCTTCGGCGGCAAAGGCCAGCTCCTCTTCCCCGGCGGCGACGGCTGGCTCTACAGCTTCGAGGCCGAGACCGGTAAACTCAACTGGCGCTTCGACTGCAATCCCAAGGACTCGGTCTGGCGCCTGGGTGGCTCGGGAACCCGCAACAACCTGATCTCGACCGCAGTGATCTACGACGGCCTGGTCTACATCGGCGTTGGCCAGGATCCCGAGCATGGTGAGGCGCCTGGACACTTCTGGGTCATCGATCCGACCAAGAAGCCTGGCGAGGACGATGAGCTGGGTCAGGACGCCGTGGTCTGGCACCGAGGCGGCGAAGACTTCAACCGCACCATGTCAACGGCCGCGATTCACGACGGCATCGTCTACATCAGCGACCTTTCCGGTTTCCTCTACGCCCTCGACGCCAAGACCGGCGAGCATCACTGGACCTACGATGCCTTCGCCGCGATCTGG
>CALFAM010000005.1 GCA_937948815.1 uncultured bacterium | reverse complement strand
CCCTCGTTGAAGAGCAGGTAGAGCATGGTCGACACGGCACCGAGGCGCGCCGTACGTTCGGCCTCGGTCGGTGTCGCAAAAGGTACGCCGGCTTCGGAAACCCGGCGCTTGGCGCGAGTGATCCGCTGCTCCATGGTCCGGGGCGCGATCAGAAAGGCGCGGGCGATCTCGGGAACCGAAAGGCCCGCCACGATCCGCAGCGCCAGGGCGATCTGGTGTGGCGGGGCGAGCGCCGGATGGCAGCAGATGAAGAGCAGGCGGAGCACGTCGTCTCGGTACGGATGGCGCTCCATGGCATCCACGCGCTCGGCCTCGGTTTCGGACGGCGCCGCGGGTCGGCGGAAACGGGTCGCACTGGCAGCCGTTGAACTTTCACCATCGCACAGGCTGTCGAGCTCGGCGGGTAGCGCCTGCCAGCGCTCGGTGCGGCGTCGTTCGTCGAGTCCAGCATTGCGGCCGACGAAGATCAGCCAGGCCACCGGATCGCGGGGCAAGCCCTTCTCTGGCCAGGTCCGCAGGGCGCGCACGCAGGCGTCCTGGAACGCTTCCTCAGCCCGGTCCAGGTCGCGAAAGTAGCGCGTCAGCGCGCCGAGTGCCTGGGGCCGGGCGGCCGCGAGGTGCGCGTCAAGCTCCACCGTCGAACCAGGCGATCGGCCGAACCTCGATCGTGTTGTGGGCATGCGACAGCATCTTGGCCGCGTCGATGGCTTCCTCCAGGCTGTCGCACGCGAGCACGTAGAAACCGAGAAGCTGTTCCTTGGTCTCGGCGAATGGGCCATCGGTCACCAATCCGCGGGTGGATGCCCCCTTCACCGCGGTCGCCGCCGAGGTCGGCATCAGCCGTGCGAACGGCCCGAGCTTGCCCAACTCCCGGTAGCGTGCCTGGAGAGCGCGGTGACGCTCGAGCATGGCAGCGTGCTCGTCTTCGCCGAGCGCTCCGATGACGGCCTCACTGCCATAGATCAAAATCGAGTACTGCATGGACGACCTCCTCGTGGGTTCAGCTCAAGGACGGATGACGAGTCGTGTTCCCGACATGCTCACGCCTCAATAGGTCGAAATCGCGAAACGAATGTTCGAAATCGCGACGCGGAACGGTCTCCGGGTACCGCCTCAGTCTTGCGGATCGGCCTGGGCCAGGTCGCTGTAGACCGTGGCACGCGACACGCCGAGCACGTTGGCCACATAGGCAGCCGCGTTCTTGCCACGGAAACCGCCTGCCGCCTCCAGGGCCCGGACGAGCTCGGTCCGCGCTTCCCGGGTCAAATGATCGAGCACGAGCTCACGATCACGCAGATAGCGGCGCACGAAGGCGTCGATCTTCTCCTGCCAATCGTCGGCAAAGAGATCGTCGAGTGGCTTGGAGTCTTCGACCGCGCTGACGAATTCCTCGAGTACCTTGCCGAAGCGGCTGAGCACGCTGACATCGAGGTTGATGCACAGGAGACCGATTGCCGCGCCAGCCTCGTCGCGCAAGACCGCGCTCGTGTACTTGATCGCGCGACCATCGAAGCTCGCCTTCTCGAACGGGCCGTGGACGTCAGGACCGGTCCCAAGCTGCTCGAGATCGTCGATCAACGATTCGTCGCCGGCCTTGCGTCGCGAGAAATTGTTGAAGATCGCCGCGATGCGATTGGTCGCCAGGTCATGGAGCACGACCTCGGCATGGGGATAGAGAAGCCCCGCAATCGCGCGGGCGGTGGGTACGTGGAGGTCGAGACTGGCCATGCTGCGCTAGCCGTCGGTTTCGGCACCCGCGGGCGGCTCGCCGTCTTCATCATCGAGGGCCGCCGCTTTCATGACGACGAGGAACACCAACGGTACCAGGAGGCTGGTGATCAGAATGCTGGCTTCCGGGCCATACGTGCCCCCAGTGACATGCACGGGTACGTCTTCACCACTGCCGAGCTCGAGATCGAGCATCGGATAGGTGACGAGTCCGGAGAGTGGCTGCGACAACACACAGCCGAGGACAAAGTTCCAAACCGCGTGGCCGATCGCGCCAGGATAGATGCTGCCCGTGGTCCGTCGCAGCGCGGCGAGCAGCAGGCCGACCAGGAAGATGTTGAGCAACGCGACCGGCCGAATCCCTGGATTGCTGACATGGAGCAGCGCGAAGAGCGCCGCGCTGGCGCCTGCCGCATTGATCCAGCGGTAGCGACTGGCCAGCGCGCTATAGACATAGCCGCGCAGCACGGCCTCCTCGGCCACCGCAACGATCAGAAAGCCGAAGAGGTAAAACAGCGGCGTGCCCAGCGGCCCCAAGCTGGATGCCTGGGACGTGAGCTCGTGATTCCAGCCGCCGAACCGCACACCGCTAGCCAACGCTGCAAGCCCCAACCAGGCCAGGGGGACCAGGGCCGCGATGCCCGCGATCCACCCGATGAACCGTTGAAGACCAATCGGGCGGTCGAGCCCGATGCTCGCCAGCGTTCCCCCGTCGACCCGCCGTACGAAGAGCACGGTCACCAACAGGATCAGCGGCAGGAGCGCGGCCTGCACCATCAAGGCTTGATCGAAAGGGATATCGATGTCCGTCTCGCCCTCAGCGAGCGCGGCGGCTGCTTCCGGCGCAATGACGCGCAGGGCAGCTTGGGCCACAAGGCCCACCAGAGTCGAGAGCAGGAGCAGGTAGAGGACGACCCGCAGAATCGCCGGCAGGGTTGGACGCTCGCCGCCTTCGGGTCCGTTACCCGTCGGCGGCGATCCAGCGTCACGAGGCGACGCGGCCATGGAAGTGTCGGAGCCTCGTTCAGGCGTCCCAGCGGCGCATGATCAGCGCGCCGTTGGTGCCCCCGAAGCCAAAGGAATTGGTCAGGGCGTATTCGAGGTCGACCGGCCGTGGGGTATGTGGCACGAGGTCGAGGTCTGCCTCCTCGTCCGCATGGTCGAGGTTGAGGGTGGCCGGCAAGGTTTGATTCGCCAGGGCCATGGCCAGAATTCCGGCCTCGAGTCCCCCTGCTGCACCCAGCAGGTGACCCGTGGCCGACTTCGTAGACGACATGGCGAGCTTGTAGGCGTGATCACCGAAGGCCTTCTTGACACCGCGCACCTCGGCCAGGTCGCCAAGGGGCGTGGACGTTCCGTGGGCGTTGATGTAACCGATCGCTTCGGGCGCCAGTGCCGCATCTTGGAGGGCAAGGCGCATCACCCGTGCCGCGCCATCTCCTTCCGGATCGGGCGCCGAGATGTGATGGGCGTCACCGCTCATGGCATAGCCCACCACCTCGCAGTAGATGCGCGCGCCGCGGGCGCGCGCCTGCTCGAGCTCTTCGAGCACCAAGATGCCCGCGCCCTCACCGACCACGAAGCCGTCACGATCCCGGTCCCACGGACGTGAAGCCTTCTCCGGCTCGTCGTTGCGCGTCGAAAGCGCACGCATCGCGCCGAATCCAGCGACCGACAAGGGCGTCACCACGGCTTCGGTACCGCCGGCGATCATGGCATCGGCGTGGCCCCACTGGATTTGCCGGTAGGCATCACCCACAGCATGCAACCCCGTGGTGCAAGCCGTGGCCGGTGCCGTGTTCGGGCCCTGTACGCCGAACCGGATCGACACCTGGCCAGCCGCCATATTGACGATCTGAGAAGGAATGAAGAACGGCGAGACACGACCCGGGCCACGATTGGTCAGGGTCGTATGCGTGGTCTCGATGACGGGAAGGCCGCCGATGCCCGAGCCGATGTCGACTCCGACGCGCTCGCGGTTGTCGTCGTCGATCACCAGCCCGCAATCATCCATGGCAAATTGCGCCGCGCCGAGGCCGAGATGGATGAACCGATCGCTCTTCTTGACCTCTTTGTGCGGAACGAAGGCACCCGGCTCGAAGCCTTTGACCTCACCCGCGATCTTGGCTGAGAAATCGGTCGCGTCGAAATGTGTGATCGGTCCGATGCCGGACACTCCCTGCATCAGTGCGTCCCAGGTTTCCTGGGTACCGACACCAACCGGTGAGATCAAGCCCAACCCGGTGACCGCCACACGTCTGCGTGCAGGCAGGCTCACGTCGTGCCCCTCTTCCTTCTCGTCGGACGCACTAGCCGTCCGTGCTCTCGCTGTTCTCGGCGATGTAGTCGATCGCGTCCTTCACACGCGAGATCTTCTCGGCTTCTTCGTCTGGAATCTCAAGATTGAACTCTTCTTCGAAGGCCATTACGAGTTCGACGATATCGAGTGAATCGGCACCGAGGTCGTCGGTGAAGCTTGCGCTGTCGATCACTTCATTCAATTCGACACCGAGTTGATCGGCGATGATGTTCTTGACTTTGTCTGCTACGGCCATGGCTTGATTCAACCTCCTGGTCGTGTTCGTGCGCGCCACGCGCTGCGGTTTTGTAGCACAAAGGCCATGGGGTGTCGATCAGACGCCCCGACAGCCTAGCGATGAGCACTCCAGCCGGAAATGGCTAGATGTAGAGGCCACCTGAAACGTTCAGGACCTCACCCGTGATGTAGCCAGCCTCACGGCTGGCCAAGAAGACTGCGGCTGCGGCAATGTCCTCGACCTGACCGAGCCGGCGCAAGACCACCTGGCTCTCCAGGTCCTTCGCCACCTTCTCGTCCAGGGCCTCCGTCATCGCAGTCTCGACGAAGCCCGGGGCAATGACGTTGGACGTGATCCCGCGGCTGCCGAGCTCGCGGGCAACGGACTTCGCGAAGCCGACCAAACCTGCCTTCGAGGCAGCGTAGTTGGCCTGGCCCGGATTGCCCATCAAGCCGATGACCGACGAGACGAAGATGATCCGCCCGAAGCGCTTGCGCATCATGCCGCGGGTCAAAGCCTTGGTCACCGCGAATGCGCCTGTGAGGTTGGTATCGATCACTTCGCGCCACTGCTCGAGACTCATGCGCATCAAGAGGCTGTCGCGGGTGATGCCAGCATTGTTGACCAGGACGTCGATGGCCCAGTCGTTGCCGAGCGTGCCCAGCGCCTCGGTGGCTGCCGCAGGGTCGGAAATGTCGAGCGCCAGCGATCGAGCCTCGCCACCGGCCGAACGGATCTCTTCGGCCAGCGCTTCGAGCTTGTCGACCGAGCGCGCGGCCAGCACGACACGGGCACCCCGGTCTGCGAGGGCGCGGGCGATCGCGGCGCCGATTCCTTGCGACGCGCCGGTGACGAGCGCGGTCTGATCATCGAGTCGAAACATGATCTCAATCTCCGTTCGCTAGGTTTCCGCCGCTAGGGCTCCACGAGTGCGGCAACGGCTTCCGGGCCTGCCAGCGGAAGCCAGGCTGCTTCGCGGTCGATTCGTTTCCCCAATCCGGTGAGCACCTTGCCGGGTCCGACCTCGATGAAGCGCGAGAGGCCCTCCGCGCGCATGCGCTCGACCGACTCGACCCAGCGGACCGGGCCGTCGACCTGCCGGATGAGCGCGTCCCGCGCCGCACCGCCTGCCGTGATCAGCGTCGCATCAATGTTGGTGACCACCGGAACCGCCGGATCCGCGAACCGGGTGGCTTCGAGCATCGGCGTCAGCCCTTCGCGGGCCGGCGCCATGAGCGGTGAGTGGAACGGCGCCGATACGGGCAGCAGCTTGGCCCGCTTCGCACCGTGCTCGGAGGCCACTTCCGCCGCCACCTCGACCGCCTTCCGATGCCCCGCGATCACTACCTGGCCGGGGGCGTTGATGTTGGCGACGACCACTACCTCGTCCAGCCCGTCCGCGGCGATGCGCTGGCCTGCTTCGACCACCACGGCGTCGACTGCCGGGCGATCGAGCCCGAGTACGGCCGCCATGGCACCGACGCCGACGGGAACCGCTTCCTGCATCAGCTCACCGCGACGCCGCACCAGACGCAGCGCATCGGCGAGGGTCAGGGTTCCGGCGGCAACGTGGGCGGAATACTCGCCGAGGCTGTGGCCCGCCACAGTACCGGGAGCAATACCGGCTTCGGCCAGCACCCGGGCCATGGCGACGGAGACCGTCAACAGGGCGGGTTGGGTATTGGCGGTCAGGGTCAGCTCTTCTTGCGGCCCTTCGAAGCACAGCGTGCTCAAGCCGAAGCCGAGCACGTCGTCGGCTTCCTCGAACGTCGCGCGGGCAACAGCATGGGCGTCGACCCAGGCGCGCCCCATGCCAACAGTCTGCGATCCTTGGCCCGGAAACACGAACGCGACCGGCGTGTTGCCGGACGCTTCGGACGGGGTGTCGGATTCGGACATCGCGTCAATTCCTCTGGTCAGGTTCGGGCGTGCTCGCCGCGGCTGCAGCTGGCGCGTTCTCGGCACGAAGCAAAGCTTCCTGCTCGTGCAGCTCCGCGACCTTGTCTTCGATCTTCTGATGCAGGTTGGCCGCGCAAAACTCACTCGCGCGCCGAATCGCGTTCTTGATCGCCTTGTCGCCAGACCGGCCATGGCCGACGAAGCAGCCACCCCGCACGCCCAGAAGGGGCGCGGCCCCGTACTCGCTCCAGTCCACGAGCTGCTGGAAGCGGTCGAAGGCAGGCGCGGCCAGCGATGCGCCGAGGCGGGTGCGCGGCGTGCGTGCCATCTCGCGACGCAGCAAGCTGCCGACGAATCCGACCAAGGACTCGCTCGACTTGAGCACCACGTTGCCGACAAAGCCATCGCACACGATCACGTCCACTGTTCCTCGGAAAAGGTCTCGCCCCTCGACATTGCCGACAAAGTTGAGCCCGGTCTGGCGCAGAGCCTGAAACACTTCGCGCGTCGTATCAGTACCCTTGCCTTCCTCTTCGCCCACCGACATCAAACCGACCCGCGGCGAAGCGGTGCCGAGGACTTCTTGCGCGTAGAAATGCCCCATCACCGCGAATTGCCGAAAGTGAGTGACCTTGGCGTCGATATTGGCGCCGACATCGAGCATCACGGTTCGGCCCTGGCGGGTCGGGAACACGCCCGCGAGGGCGGGACGGTCGACGCCCGGAATGGCACCGATCACCGTCTTGGCGGCAATCAGGGCGGCACCGGTATGGCCAGCGGTGACCATTGCGTGAGCCCGCCCCTTGCGCACCAACCGCGCGCACACGCGGATCGAGGACTTCCGTTTCTTGGCCACCGCGGAGGCCGGCTCCTCCATGGCGATGACCTCGGGAGCATGCTCGATCGCGATACGTCGATCGACCGGCTGACGGCCGCCGACCACGCGCTCGAGCTGCTCTTCGATCCGGGCCTGGTCACCGACCAGAATCACATGCGCGCCATCTTCCTGAACCGCACGCCAAGCGCCCTCGACCACCGCCTGCGGGGCGAAGTCGCCGCCCATCGCGTCGATCGCGACGGTGATCGGAAGCCCGTTGTCGGCCATCAGCGGCGTAGCGTCCGGCTACCGCTGACTACTCGTCGGCCTTGTCGATCACCTCACGACCACGATAGTGGCCGCAATGGGGGCACACGCGATGCGGGGCCTTCGCCTCGCCACACTCGCTGCAAGTCGAAGTCGCCGGTGCGCTCAGCGCGTGGTGGGCGCGACGCTTGTCGCGCCGTGCCTTGGAATGCCGTCGTTTTGGATTGGCCATCGTCGAGCCCTCTTGGCTACGGTCGCAGTTGTCCCACCGCGGGACCAGCTGCTTGGGTCATGAAGGTGAATTCGCTACGTTCCTTCGCCAATCGTCAGTCGTCTTGTTGACGACCGTCGGATCCGCGAAGTGCTGCCAGCGCGGTCCAACGCGGATCGACCGCTTGCTCGCAGGAGCAAGCGCCCTCGTTGAGATTGGCGCCACAGGTGACGCACAGGCCGGCACATTGCTCCCGGCAGATCAGCTTCATCGGAACGCTTAGTTGCAACTGTTCGACGAGCAAGTCCTCCGTTTCCAACAAGGGCTCGCTCAGATGGTGCACTGCCAGCTCCTCTTGGTCGAGCTGTCGTTCTTTGCCGGATTGGGCCGTTTCAGAAGCCTGCGAGGCGGCTTCACCGACCAAGATCAGCAACTCGACATCAGCCGATGTCGGATGGGAGACTGGCTGCAGACAACGCGTGCACGCCAACGTCTGCTCGTATTCCAAATTTGCGCGAAACCAGAACCCGGGTTTGGCCCCAGCCATCTTTCTCTGGGTGATCCGTCCCTGGCAAGCAATCGATCCGAGCGCTTCGAGCTCGGGCCGATTCAGGGTCGCGGGAACGACTTCGAGCGTCTCTCGCCACGTGTAGGGTTCGTCTCCCAGACGATCGAGGCGAATTTTCATAAGAGTTCCCAGACCGAACGCGGAGCCTACTCGTTCACCCCGAACGTGTCAATCACGATCGCCAGGCGGTTGCGCGGACGTGGCGTCGGCGCTGGCGGTGTCCCGTCTGATGAGCTCGAGCCGGACCGCTGCCGGCGTCCCGGCGACCGTCAGCACCAGGGTGTCGAAGTGGGCAGCGACCGGTGCGAGCACGGTCTCCGCGTCCTGCCAGCGCCGGGCCTCGCGTCGCGGAATCAGCGGAATCTCCTCGGCAAGCCGCGCCAGGCGGGCGACCTCCGCGTGGGTATTGCTCAAATCCGCCCAGAGGCCCCACGACAAGATGCCATTCGCTGCGGCACCGGGGGGTGTCGCCCCGTCGAGAGAAGCCTTCGCGTCCATCCCGGCCCGGTCGCCCGCGACCCGCGCGACCGCCGGCACCAGGGTTCGGGCAGAGGCCAACCCACCATCACCGATCGCCCGGAGCTGCCAGTCGCCCACCGTGTCCCGACGCAGAGCACCGGCCAGACGCGCCAGCGACGCGCCGGGGACCCGCCATCGGTCCTCCGGCTCCGGGTCCTGGCGGACCAGGGTCGCGGCGCGCGGGAGGTCGTCCGACGAGGCCGGCCGGCGGAAGAACGCCAGGGACTGTACGCCGTTCACCGAAACCGGTCCCGCCATGAGCAACAGCACCAGGTCTTCCTGCCGAAGCGCCTGGGCTCGCTCCCACAAGGGCGTGGGAAAGGGGGCTTGGCTACTCACCCGGATGCGCGTGGCATCGCCTTCGAGACGGTAGAGGTCAGCGGGGAACGGCTCGACCGCGCGGTGAACCGCCAGCAGCCCGAGTGACGCCTCGCCATCGAACGGCCCCGACGTGGGCATGCGTGCCGGAACCGAGGACGACTGCGTCATGCTGGTAGCCACTGACTCGACGATCCACACATTGCCGTCCCAGCGGACATCCGCTGCCTGGTCATTGATCACCACCGCCCCGCCGGCGAGCCAAGGATTCTCGGCCAGGCGACCGGCCAAGCGCGAAAACAGCGCCAGCCCCGGATAGACCTGCGCCATGACCACGAAACGCTCGCCGCTCTCGTCCGCCGCCAAGGCCAGCTCCGAGGCCGGCACGACCGGAAAGCCGCCGAACGACGGCAGCACGGGCGGTGGCAGCCCGCTGAGCCGTGCCAGAGCCGCGAGGAAGCCGCGATGATCCTCGGCGGTTGGATCGAGGGCACCGAGGTTCTGATGCGGATAGGGCACCCAGAGCGCCGCCGGGTAGCGGGTGTCCATCAGCAACCCGGCCACGGCCGAGCCCGGCTCGGGACGGGCAGCCCGCGCACGCGGCAGGTACCAGAACCAGATGTGCCCCACGGTCAAGGCGACCAGCAAGGCGAGCACTGCGAGCGCGAGCAGCAACCGACGGATGAGCCGGCTCACGGCGTCGTCTCCGGATCGAGATGCGAGGTCGACCGTGGGGTGCCCGATCGGGATGTGCTGTCCGGCCCCGAAGCCGTTGCCGCCGGCGTGCTCGACGCCTTGTCTCCCACGGCGGCCTGCATCCAGGCGGCCACGGTGGCTTCCGCCGTCCGCTGCCAGGTGAAACGGGCGCTGCGCTGGCGGCCACGCGCGATCAGCTCGGCCCGCGCATCGTCGTCGGCGAGCAAGCGCTCGAGCTGGTCACACCACGCTTCGGGATCCCCCGGCTCGGCAAAGGCCGCCGCGTCTCCGGCCACTTCACGCAGCACCGGAATGTTGCTGACCAGCAGCGGCGCGCCCAGGCACATGGCCTCCACGGCCGGCAGGCCAAAGCCCTCGTAGATCGATGGCATGACGACCAGGCTCGCGTGACGATAGAGCGCGGCGACCTGGGCGTCCTCCAGGTAGCCGAGGTGAACCAGCCAGCCGGCGGCCACGCCTTCCTCGATCGCCTTTTCCAGCTCTTCGGTCTTCCACCCCAGACGTCCGCAGAGCACCAACGGTGGTGGCTCCGAACGCGCGCGCAAGAGCCGCCAGGCAGCGAGCAGGGTCGGCAGATCCTTGCGCGGCTCGAGGGTACCGACGTGCAGCACATAGCGTGCTGGCACACCGTCCGGAAGAGGCGTGTCTGCACCGCCAGCCGCGGTTGCAGCGCCGGGTCCGAGAGGCACCGCGGTGACCCGTTCCGGCCCGACCAAGGCTGATTCGATCAGCTCTTCCCGCACCGTTTCGGCGTCGGTGAGCACCAGCGACGCCCGCTCGACGGCCGACCGCAGATGGGTCTCCAGGTTCTCACGCGTGGTCTCCCGCATGGTCCATGGCACGCGCAAGAAGGAAAGATCATGGACGGTCGCCACCAGTCGGCCCCGGGCACGCGAGAACCAGGCCGGCAAGAAGTAGTTGGGGGCGAAGAGGATCTGGTTGCCGTCCGCAGCAATCAGGCGCGCGGTCAGCCTGCGCAGCCAGACCACCGCGCTGACGTACGACACCGCCAAATCATCGCCCACGTCGTAGCGAACCTCTTCGAGCGCCGGACCGCTCGGCAGCGGCACCACGGGTGGCGGAAGATCCGGCGTGCTGACCAGGTTCGGGCCGTAGAGCCGCAAGCGCACATCGTCCCGGTCGGCCAGGTTCTGCAGCAACCGGTAGAGGTACCACCCAATGCCGGTGAGCGGTTCCCAGAGCGGGCTGATGTCGACCGCGACGGTCAAGCGGGGCTCCGCTCGCCGGGCCGCCGCCGTGGCGCGCATCGCGCGGACGAAGCGAATCGTCGCCGCAATGCGTCGGGGCACGAAAGGACGGGCAAGCCGAACCGCCAGCGCCTTGGCCCGCCAGTACCAGACCAGCAGACCCACCGCGTCCAGTGCGCGCTTGAGCCGATCGCGCATGGCTCGCGGGCCGATCCACATGGCGAAGGCGTGCAGTGCGCGACGCATCCGCCCCGCCCGCTTGCGCAGACTGTTCGGGCGGTCCGATGAATTCGTTGGCTTGGTCATCCAGCTTCGTTCCGCGCGGGCGTGGCCCAGGATCTCAGAAGGAGCCGAGCGTAACCCGAAGCCCAGGCAAAGGGAATTCAGCCCTAGGGAATTCGACCCAAGGGAGTTCGCGTCATGGGTGACTGACGGGTACGGCACGGATTCCGCGTTGTCTTCCGGTACACTTCGCCCCGATGAGCTTCCGAGGCGGCACGAAATCGTCTCGCGCCAGCTTCGTCGTGGTTTCGAGATTTGCTCGGCACTGACTTCCCAATCAACTGGCCTTCCAACCCTATTGACAGCGCCCCGAGTCTGACCTGTGCCCTACACCATCGCCATCGACGCCCGAAAGCTCGGCGACTTCGGGATCGGCACGTACGTTCGCAGCCTGGTCACCCATCTCGCCGAGATCGACCACGAGAACCACTACCTGCTGCTGGTGGGCGCTGGCGGCCGAGACCGGCTGCCGGTCTTGCCCGACAACTTCGAGCCCGTCGTCCAGCGGGCGCCGGTCTACTCGGTCCGCGAGCAGATCTCGCTATCCTTCGCGCTCAAACGCCGCAAAGTCGACCTCTACCACGCCACGCACTATGTGCTCCCCGCACTGCTTCCCTTCCGCGTGGTGGTGACGATCCACGACATCATTCACCTTCTCTACCCAGAGTTCCTGCCCAACCGTCTGGCCTACTACTACGCCGAGCGCATGCTTCGGCGAGCGGTCAATCGGAGCGACCGCATCCTGACGCCCTCGCGAAACACCCGCGACGACGTCTGCCGCTGGTTCGACGCCGATGAGGCGAAGATCGAGGTGGTGCACAACGGCATCGGTGACGACTACCTCGAGGAGCTGTCGAGCGAGACCAAGGCTCGCTGGCTTCGCGATCTGGAGCTCGACAAGCCTTACCTGCTCTTCGTCGGCAATCCGAAGCCGCACAAGAACCTGGATCGCCTGCTCAAGGGCTATGCGCGGGCGCTCGAGCTGACTGACTTTTCGCACCCACTGGTGTGCGTAGGCGATCGGGGGGCCAGCGAGGCCGCGATCATGCGACGGGCCGAGCACCTGGGCATCGCCGACCGGGTTCACTTGTTGGGACACTTGGCCCAAGAAGCCCTGCCCGCCATCTTCCAGGGTGCCGCGGTGTTCCTCTACCCGACCCTCTACGAAGGCTTCGGCCTGCCGGTCGTGGAGGCCATGGCGTCGGGCACGCCGGTGATCACCTCGAACACGTCCGCGCTCAAGGAAGTCGCGGCGGGCTACGCGGACCTGGTCAATCCGCTCGACGTCGATGCCATCGCCCGTTCCATTGCGCGCTGTGTCTCCGACTCGGACCACCGCGCATCCCTTTCCAAGCTGGGCCTGCGCCGCGCGCAAGACTTTCGCTGGGATCGTGCTGCCCACCTGACCCTCGCCAGCTATCACTCGGCGCTCGACGGTGTGGAGCCCAAGGGCCGGCCCAAGGACCGGCGCTGATGGCCAGCCAAGGGCCGCAGCGCGCCTCCGAAGGCGGCGCGGCGCGATCGGCGCTGGTACACGACTGGATGACAGGCATGCGTGGCGGCGAGAAGGTGCTCGCGGCCCTCGCCACCCTGGTGCCCGAAGCACCGATCTACACCCTCCTGCACCTCGCGGGAAGCACCGATCCAACGCTCGAAGCCCGCACCATCCACCAGAGCTGGATTGCCCGCCTGCCCGGAGCGCGCAAAGGCTACCGGCGCTACTTACCGCTTTTCCCGAGCGCGATCGAGGATTTCGATCTCACCGGCTACGACCTGGTCCTGTCGACCAGCCACTGCGTGGCCAAGGGCGTGATTCCGGCGCCCGGTGCGTGGCACGTCTGCTACTGCCACTCACCCATGCGCTATGCCTGGGACCAAGAGCATGTCTACTTTCCTGGTCGGCGAGGCCCGATGGCACGCCTGCGCGGCCTGCTGCTCTCTCGCCTGCGCACCTGGGATGCGGCATCGTCCCATCGGGTCGATCGCTTCGTCGCCAACTCGCGCTTCGTGGCCGCGCGGATCGAGCGCTACTACGGACGCAGCGCCGACGTCGTCGCCCCACCCGTCGAGCTCGACGCCTTCACGCCACGGAGCAACGCGGAAGCGCCACGCGAAATCGCGGGGCAGCGTTGCTTGATGGTTGCCGCGCTGGCGCCCTACAAGCGAGTCGATGTCGCGATGGCCGCCTGTCGGCGTCTCGGAATCGGGTTGGACATCGTCGGCAGCGGGCCGGAGCGAGCGCGGCTGGAACGCCTCGCCGGTGATGGCATCACCCTGCACGGGCGGGTCGACCATGACCACCTGGCGACGCTCTACCGCGACGCGCGCTGCTTCATCCAGCCGGGCGTCGAAGATTTCGGCATCGCAGCCGTAGAATCCTTGGCCAGCGGCACACCGGTGGTCGCCCTCGGACGAGGCGGGGTGCTCGACATCGTCGACGATGGCGTCCACGGCGTGCTTTACGGTCAGGACGATCGTCGCGCGGGAACCGCCGCGGCCACGTTCGACGATGAGGTGGCCCAGCTCGCCGCTGCCATCGACAAGCAACGCGAAATGTCGTGTAATCGGCTAGAGTTACGGGATCGTGCCAAACGGTTCTCCACGGCTCGTTTCTTAGATGGCATGCGCGCCCACATCTGGCCAGACAGGTTAGAGATGCGAGAGACTGCGATTCGAAAGGCTGGGATTCGAGAGGTCGAGATACGTGGAGAAGGAGACGTAGACAGACCATGATCCACACGCGTCGCCGCAGCACGGCGCTCCTCTACCTGGCAGGGGACCTTCTCGCGACCCTGGCAGCCTTCCTGCTCGCCTGGTACCTGCGCTTCGAGTTGCAAATCCCGGAGCTGACCAAGGGCGCCCCGGCCTTTAGGGTTTACCTGCTGACCCTGCTGCCCCTGGTGCTGGTCACCTGGCCGGTCGTCTTTCACTTCCACGGTCTCTACCAAAGTCGCCGCGACCGCAGCCGGGTCGACGAGGCGTTGACCATCTTGCTCGCCGCCGTGGTCGCGACCCTGGTGTTGTCGAGCGTCCAAGCCTGGTACCGACCGACGATCGGCTCCAATCCGAACTTCGCGTTCAGCCGCGCGTTCATCGCCTGGTTCGTCGCCCTCGACGTGCTGCTGGTGATTGTCAGCCGGCTGGTCACCCGCGACGTGCTTCGCCGCCGGCGCCTGCGCGGGCTCAACCTGCGACGCATCCTGATCGTCGGCGCGGGCGCGCTGGGCAACGAGATCAACCACAAGATTCTCGCCCACCGCGCACTCGGCTTCGAGGTGGTGGGCTTTCTCGATGACGATCCCGAGAAGGTCGGACAGAGCTTCCTCGGAACACCCGTGCTCGGGACCCTGGCCGAGGTCGAGGACGTGATCACCCAGCACAGCGTCGATCAGGTCTACGTCGCCCTGCCGCTCGAAGCCCATCACAAGATGATGCGGGTGATGGAAACCGTTGGTCGGCACTGCGTGGAGATCAAGCTGGCCCCGGACGTGCTGCAGTACGCCACACTCAAGGCGACTCTCGAAGATCTCGATGGCATGCCGGTGATCAACCTGTCCCAGACGCCGCTGGAAGGCTGGAACAGCATGATCAAGCGGGTCGTCGACGTGGTGCTGGCGTCCGTGGCCTTGGTCGTGCTTCTGCCCCTGCTACCGGTGGTCGCCTACCTGATTCGACGCGAAGACCGTGGTCCGATCTTCTACCGGCAAGAGCGCATGGGCCTCGATGGCAAGCCCTTCATGATTCTCAAGTTCCGCTCCATGCGGATCGACGCTGAGTCGGTCACGGGGCCGGTTTGGGCCAAGCGGGACGACGGTCGCCGCACGCGGATCGGCGGCTTCTTGCGCCGCTGGTCGATCGACGAGCTTCCCCAAATCTGGAACGTGCTGCGCGGCGATATGTCCATTGTCGGCCCGCGCCCGGAGCGCCCGAGCTTCGTTCACGAGTTCCGGCAAGAGATTCCCGACTACATGATGCGCCACCGCGTGCGCGCCGGCATCACTGGCTGGGCACAGGTCCATGGCTGGCGCGGGGACACCTCGATCCGCAAGCGCATCCAGTACGACCTCTACTACATTCAGAACTGGTCCCTGAAGCTCGATTTCAAGATCCTCTGGATGACCCTTCGCTCCGGCGCCTGGCACAATGCTTACTGAGCACACTGTTTCCTGAACGCGGGCCGACCGAGCGCGCGGCCCGCGAGGGTGCGCCGCCCTCAGGACGAGACGATCGTCGCCAGCAGGAGCTGGGTGACCTGACGCATGAAGCGGTAGTCGAGGGTCTCCGGCCGGTCAGAAGGCTGGTGGTAGTGGGGATTGCGGAACTCGGACGTGTCCGTCCACATGATGGCGGGAATCTTTGCCTGCCAGAAGGGCGCGTGGTCACTGCGCAAGAGATGCGGGAAGCGCTTCTCGAAGCCGAAAAAGACCTTGACGCCGAGGACGTGCAGGTCATCGACATGGGTTCGCGCCAGGCGCAGAAGAGGCCGGACCAGCCGGTTCGACGACCGGTTGGTGAGCAGCCCAAGGAAGTCGCCGACATTCGGTGCACGGATGGGCAGTCCGCGCGGCAACTGCTGCGAGCCCGACAAGTGGCTGCAATAGCCGACCATCTCGAGAACGTGTGCGACGCGTATTGGGTGCGCCATGGCCGGTACGTAGTGCGAGACGAATTCCTGGCTTCCGAGCAGCCCGTCCTCCTCTCGGTTGAAGCTCACGAACATCACCGGCGGCGGTGACGGCAGCGCGGCCAGGGCCCGCGCGCAGGCAAGCGAAACCGCGACCGCGCTGGCGTTGTCGTCGGCGCCCGGCGTTGCCGGCACAGTGTCGTAATGCGAACCCACGAGAATTCGCGGGCCAGGTGGGCATCCGGGTAGGGTCGCGACAATGTTGCGAAATGGACCGCTCAGGGACACCGCGTAGCCGTTCGACGCGAAGGCATCCGCAATCCAGGCACAGGCACGTGCATTGGCTGCGGCTTCTGCCGAAAAGTGCCGGGGATAGGCGAGCGCCGCGACATCTGCGCGCAGCTCGGCCTCACACGCAGAGCCGAGTAAGCTGTCGAGCGCCCGATCGGCCTTCGCGGGCCGCAAGCTCGCTGCATCGATTACCTGCACGGTACCTCCCGGTATCGACCCAGCCGTTCGAGGTCGTGCTGCCCGGAGGCTCGCACGTCATTCCCGCCAGTCGCATCTTCTCTACTCACCGCGGTACGCTTCGCATGCCGACTCGCTACCATGCCACGCCTTTCTCCGAAGCGGTGATCCCCCATGCGAATCCTAACCAATGTCTGCGCCGATGATCTGGCGCTCAGCCGTGCATTCTACGTAGCCCTCCTCGGGCTCGACATTCAGTTCGACAGCGACTGGTACGTACAACTCAGCTCACCTTCGCATCCAGAGAACGAATTCGGCATCATCCAACGCGACCACGAGCTGGTCCCGGAAGCGTTTCGGCAGCCGGCGAGCGGCATGTACGTGACCTTTGTGGTCGACGATGTCGAGGAAACTTTCGCGCGGGCCGTCGCCATGGAAGCAACCGTGGTGCAGGCACCGCAGGACGAATTCTACGGCCAACGGCGGTGCCTGATTCTCGACCCGAGCGGCTGCCTGCTCGACATCTGCTCGCCGATCGCTCCCCTGTAGCCACCAACGTCCGACCGGCAGGCTCAAGGGGTCGGGGCTGAGCTTGCACACCTCGCTGGGCGCCGACCGAGGGATTGGGCCTGCTGCGGGCCTCGAACATGTAGACGGCCGAGGGGGCGGCGTCGGTCGCGGGGCAATTCACATGCCGTGGTACCATTCTTGGCCACGGCCTGTCACGGGAAGCCTGTTGATGAAGCCGATCAAGCCCACCTCGTTCTTGCTGGCCCCCCTTGTGGCGTGGCTGCTGCTTTCCGGCGAAGCGCTCCACGGAAAGCGGGCGGCTGGCGAGAGCAGTGACCACGGCGAGGGAGGCTACCGCCAGGCCGCGAGGGGATCAGCCAGCCTTCATTCCCGCCCCGAGAGCCTGGTCGAGATCGACGCCATCCTTGCCCAACAAGAGGCCGTCACCCTCGACCTCGATCACAGCCGGCTCGTCAACGACACGGCGCTCGACCTCACCGTCGCGCAGCTACGCATTTCCCGAGGCACGCTGGTGCCGACCACGCCCGTCGCTGGTCAAGTCCGCGAGTGGCTCTTCCTCGGCGAAGCCATGCTTTATCTCGATCCGCCCGATGCGGTCGAGGAGCAGCAGCTCGAGCTCTACACCGGCATGAGGTCCCTGCGCGAAACCGTGACCGAGGCCGTTCTGGTTTTGGCCAACGACGACGCTACCCAAACGCTGCTGCGACGTCGTGCTGCGCCTGCCTCGGAGCAGGCCGCAGAACAGGCCAGAACGCTCTTTGCGCGCTGGCAATCGAGCGGCGCGCGGCACGGGCTCGGGGTTCGCGACGGCGTCTTTCTCGATGCACTGGGCGATCCGCTCTATGCCAGCTACTTCGCTGGCTTCTTTCGCGGCACAACCCTGGGCGACTTTCTCTGTGTGGTCGAGCCTGACGCGTTGGAGCAGGTGACGGTCGGTCGGTTCGAGCCGATCGATCTCACCAAGCGACAGAAGCGCAAGACCGAGCGCATCATTGCCAAGCAGCAGCGAAAAGGGCGATGGATTGGGCTCGAGGTCGAGAGTCTCGGCGCCTTCGAGAACTGGATGTCGATGCCCTTGCGCACTGCCGATGGCCAGACGCATCTTGGGCATCCAGGCTTCGATATCGAACACTACGACCTCGACATCGACCTCTCCGGTCGCGATCTGTCGCTGGCTGGCCGCGCAGATCTTCGCCTTCGCGCGGACGGAACCCGCCGCGGCTTGCGCTTCACTCTGGCCCTCGAGCTGGCCGTCACGAGCGTCACCGATGGCAACGGTCGCCCGCTCTATTTCCGGCAAAACGCCACCCAGCTCTTGGTGGTCTTGCCGGCCGTTCCTGCGACCGACGAGACCGTCGACCTGCGCATCATCTACGCCGGCGACATCATCCAGACCATCCCAACCACCAAGGCACGTTTGCTCGCCGATACCGAGGGCTGGTACCCACGCTTCGACATCACCCAATTCGCGACCTACGACATGACGTTTCGCTGGCCCGCGAAATACCAGCTCTTCGCCGCGGGTACGCCGATGGAAGGCGGTACCGACGGCGCCGACCGCTGGCAGCGATTCGCCATCGAACGCCCCGCTCTGCTGGCCAGCTTCGAGGTCGGCGAGTACCAGATCGAAACCCAACAGGCGGGGCGCGTGGCGGTCACTTTCGCGTTCGATCCCACCGCACGCACCCTGATCACCGGCGATCGGAGCCGGCTGATCGATGCCGTGGGAGACTCGATCGCCTACTTCGAGGAGCTCTTCGGCCCCTATCCCTATGACCACATGACCGTGGTCACCGCGCCCCGCGAGCTCTCCCAGTCGCTGCCCGCAATGCTCACCCTCTCGACCCTGATGCTTTCCGACCAGGGGCTGGTCCGCGGCCTGATCGGGACCGCCGACGAGGACCGGCGAGGCGTCATCGCCCACGAGGTCGCGCATCAATGGTGGGGACACACCGTGGGCTGGCAAAGCTATCGCGACCAATGGATCAGCGAAGCCATGGCCAACTATGCCGCTGTGCTGTACATGCGCAACCGCTTGAACCATCACGGCGGCGGGCCGACCACCGGCTGGCAGCGCGACATGCTCAGCCTCACCGAAGACGGCCGCAAGATCGAGTCGCTCGGCCCCCTGGTGCTCGGTGCCCGCCTGGCTTCTGGGCCCGAGCCTGCTGCCTATGCTTCGATCGTCTACAAGAAGGGCGCCGTCGTCCTCGACATGCTGGCCCGCCGTTTCGGTGAGGAACGCTTTTCCCTGGTGCTGCGCCGCATCCTCGACGCCGTGGCCGGACGCGCCATCTCCACCAGCGACTTTCTCAGCCTGATCGAGCGTCTCACCGATGTCGACCTCGATGACTTTGCCGAGCAGTTCATCTACGGCACCGGCCTGCCGGTGGTCTACTACGACTACGCATTCGAGCGTCTCGACAGCGGCCGCTGGCTGGTTACCGGCCAGGCGCGCCAGGTGGCCCCCTATCGCTTCTCCTACCAGGTCGTTCGCGGCCCGCAGGGACGCCATGACGTGGCACGGTCGCGGATCGACGAGGCCAACCTGGAATCTTCGTCGCTCTACGTGCCGGTGATGATCACCGTACTCGACCCGTCGAAGCCGGGCCGAGCCCGGGTCACAGAGCAGACCGGCAACCGGGTAGCGCTCTACCACACCGAGTTGCGCGGACTGTCGACGGATCTGCGGGTCGAGCTCGACCATGAGCCCAAGCTGGTTCAGCTCGACCCCGGCCGCGAAGTCTTCGCCCAGTTCTTCGATCGCCAGCGGCTGGCCAAGCAAGTCATGCTCTACGAAGGCCTTCGCCTGCTCGCGAATCGACAGTTCGAGGAGGGTGAGGCGCGGCTTCGCGCAGCCTTGCAGGCAAGCGTGACCACCGCTTCCGGTCTTGTCGTGACGCCGAGCCCTCTCGCGCTCGAAATCACCAGCTTGCGACTCGATGACGGTATCGGCCGCGCACTCGCCCGCCTCTATTTGGATCAGGGCAAAATCCACTCCGCCGAGCGTGCGCTGGCCGAAGCGGCCGAAGCCCGGGGGCGCGCCGACGAGCTCGCCGACTTGCGTTCTCCCGCCCACCCGCCGGCGGTGACCCTCCTCGAAGCGCGCCTAGCGCTCCAGAAGGGTCACGCCAAGAGAGCCTACGATCTGCTGTTCGCAGCCATCCGCAAGAAGCAGCAGCTTTCCGGCCGCGAGAGCTTGGCGCTGTTGGCGGTTGCCGCACATGAGGCCGGCGAGGATAAGGCCAAGCGCCGCGCCATGCAGGAAGCTCGCGCCCTCGGCGTCGACGTTTCCGTTCTCGAGGGACCCTGATTACCCCGACCGTCCCGACACCTGATGGGCCATCACGACACACGAGGCGGTAACGTGGCGTAAGATAGGTTCATGCGCAGAGATCTCCCACCCGCGCCACGCGGACGTGGCGCCGACTTCAATCCGGCCAATCGCTTCGATCCCATTCACGTTGAGCTGGACGCTCCGGAGTCGGGCGCGACCCCGACGCAGTACCTACGAGATGACTCCCGCACCATCATCGCCCACAACCAGAGCCCGGACGTTCCCTTCGACGCATCGATCAATCCCTATCGCGGCTGCGAGCACGGCTGCTCGTATTGCTATGCCCGCCCGAGCCATGAATTCCTGGGTTTCTCGGCTGGTCTCGACTTCGAAACGAAAATCCTGGTCAAGGAAAATGCCCCCGAGCTGCTGCGACGCGAGCTCGCCGCCCGCTCCTGGCAGCCCCAGGTCTTGGGGTTGTCCGGCGTCACGGATCCCTATCAGCCCATCGAGCGGCAGCTGCGCATCACTCGAAGTTGCCTGGAAGTTCTCGCCGAGGCACGCAACCCGGTCGGCGTGGTGACCAAGAATGCGCTGGTTCGTCGCGATCTCGATCTCCTCAGCGTACTCGCTGGCCATGGCGCGGCGGCCGTCTGCTTGTCGATCACGACCCTCGACGCTGCCCTCGCGGGCCGCCTCGAGCCACGCGCCTCGAGCCCCAGCCATCGCCTGGCGGTCATCCGCGACCTAGCCGCCGCGCAGG
>CALFAM010000004.1 GCA_937948815.1 uncultured bacterium | reverse complement strand
GGTGTGGATCGTACTCTTCCGGCTGACCGACCGCCTCCCCGCCTTCCTGCGCCGCCACCGCGCCACCCTCTCCCTGCCCAGCGACATCCTCAGCACCCCCAGAAGCACCAGACCTTGATGCCGCCGGTCCGCCCTCGTGCGCGCGTCTCTCGAGTGGCCGTGACCATCGAATACCCATCACGGCCTCGGGAACGAAGCGCCACAGCCGCTCGTCGTCGCTAGGTTTGCCGTTCACTCTTCTTCAACGCGTATCGTCCGCGCTCGGCCACCGAAGGACGAGGATCCTCGGAGAGGACCTTTGCGAGCATGGCGGCCTCTGCCCCATGCTCGGTGACGTGCGCGACGAGGAAGTCGCCGGCCACGCGACGCACCGCGACCGACTGATCTCCGGTCGCCGCCGCCAGGATCTCGAGGATCGAACACGGCCTCGCTAATTCGCGCTCTCCGAGCACTGGCACGACCTTGCCCTTGCCCCACTGCTTGTCGACCCAGGCCCACTTCCACCCTTCGAGCCAGGACGCTCGGCCTCGAAGCAAGGTCTGGTAAGCCTTGGCGCGAACCGCCGGCTGCACCGCAGCCCGTGCAATTCGGAACATCACAGGATCCAGGAACGGTTTTCGGCTCACCTGCGAGAAGACCCTCGCCACCGGCCCAGCAGCAGACGAGAGGATCCTTCTTTCGAGAGCCTCCACGAGATCGGCATCCCCAAGAAGACCCATGAGTGTTCCGAGCCCCTCAGCTCGCAATCGCCTCCAGGTATGAAGGTGGCTCAGGGTCGTCCAAATCGCTGGAAGGATGTGATCCGTTCGGGTTTCGCGTGCGATTCTGGGTACACACTCACGGGCGGCGAGGCGCACGTGAGGTACCCAGTCATTCAAACGCCGCAAAACGATGGCAAAGAGAAACCCGTTCGGTACTTCCCTACTGCAGGTTCGTAGGGCGCGCTCACGATAGAAGCCACTTCCATGGGCAAAATCCAACCAAGGCACACCAGGAGAAAGGTCCTCGGCGGAGGAAGGCCAGGATTGGCCCAATGACCAGAGCTCGTCGCGCAAGGCGCGCTCCCACATCTCCATACCGCTCACGGGCACCTTCGCCGTTGCCGCCACCAGCTCTTCTACTGCAGCATCGGCGCGCCGATTCGCGCCCACGGCCTGAGCGAGATCGCGTGCTGCGGACAGGACGTCTCGGCGCTGTTCGTCTTCCTGCGACATGGCGAAAGAGTACCGTGCGTGGCGCTCGACTCTCGCTATCAAACGTGACCGGCCTCGAAGGGCGCCGTGGAACGCAACACGAGGGCCGGTGCTCGCAGAATTTCGAGGCTCTCGGTCAGCCCACTACAGAGCGTAGCCGCGGCAACGAGGGAGAGCGGTTGCTCACAGGAGACTGCCATTGGCGTCTCGTAGGCATTCTTCATGGGCAACGAATTGCATCGCTCCCGTGAGGGCATCTTGCTCGTGTGTCCCATGAGCCGCTCCGGAGACGAAGGCTTCCCACACGAGGAACAGCGGTCGATCGGACCGTTCGCCGGGCCAGGAGCTGGCGTCGACCGAGAACGACAACGCCGCGCCACTCGTACGAATCTGACGAAAGATCCAAGCGGCCTGGCAGTCGGAGCTGTGGCCCCTTCTTCACGGCGCGAGATGGCGGCTCAGACGACCGCCCTCGGTGGCAGGTAGATCGTGAAGTCCGTGCTCGGCAAGACGAGGACGCTGTGGGCGGCCTGCTGCTCGTCTGCCGAGAGAACCCCGAGCCGTTCGAGCAGGCCGAAGCGGGCGGAGGCGAGCTGCGCGGGCTGGACCGGCAGGCGATCGTGCCAGATGCGGTAGCTCCCGAGGCGGCCGTCGCGACGGTGGTAGTAGCCGGTCAGGGGATGGGTCAGGACAACCAGGCCGGTCTCGGTATCAGGGAAGCCGGGCAAGTCGATGTCACGGGCCTCCCGCTGGGTGATCTCGATTGTGGCGGGCGCCCACGCCGATCGGGTGTTCATGCGGTAGTGCGTGTACGCTCCCCGAGCGTCGTCGTAGGCGCAGTCGAAGGCGATATGCCCGCGGTACCAGGGCAGCTTCCACAGGCGGGCGGGCACGAACACGGTCCAGGAATCGAGCGAGGTACCGAGAAACCAGACGCAACGCGATCCAGTCTCGCGGTCGCGGACGTAGATGCGGTAGTTCGTCTGCCCCATGGTGAACCGCGGGAAGGGATAGACCGCCGAGGTGAAGTCCGTGTCGAGGAAGGGAACCACCGAGAGGAGGGCGCGCTCGTGACCGTCGACCACCACTGTGTCCAGGGCAAAGCGCGGTGCGACCAGGCGGGCGATGCGTTCCGGCTCCACCGCATACGTCACGATGGCGAAGTGTTGCAGGCGGCACTGCACATCGATCCCCGAGGGCCGCGGTCGCGGCGAACAACGATCAGCGAATCTCAGGATTTCTTGCACGGCACCTCCACCCATTCCGCGATCCTCTCACTCCAACTGTCGGAACGTTTCGGAGTCGTGTGAGTTTATGACGGACGGGTCGCTGTGACAGGGAAGAGCGAGCCAACGTCTACCTGCCCGATTCCTCGTCAACACGGAGCTCATCGCGACCTTCCTCAGCTTGACGGCAGCGCGACGGCTCCGGTAGTTTGAAGACCCTTCCGATGCCTTCCTGACCGCCATACTCACGGCCTGCTGCACGAATCAAGGCCCGCTCGCCCTGGAATCCCCATGAACCGTCGCTCCATGGACGACCGCGACCCAAGCTCCCAGCTGGCCCCCCAGTCGTCGAGCTCGGGCAGCCTTGCGGTTCTCGATCCGGCGCTCGACGCCTTGGGGCGCGAGTCCGTGCTCGACCCGCACCGGGCCGGCGCCGCACCGGGTGACGTACTCGCGGGGCGCTTTCGCATCGAGCGTTTTCTGGGCAGCGGCGGCATGGGCGCGGTCTTCGAAGCCTTCGACCAGACCCTGGGTGAAGCCGTCGCGGTCAAGCTCGTGCGGGCGGGCCATGGCGGCACGGCGGGTGAGCGCAGACGGCTCCGTCGAGAAGTCCAGCTCGCCCGCAAGGTGACGCACCAGAACGTCTGCCGCATCTTCGACCTCTTCGAGCACCACGTCCCGCGCACCGACGCGAGGTTCGACCTGGTCAGCATGGAGCTGCTGCCTGGCGAGCCGCTCAAGGCTTGGCAACGACGCCTCGGGCCGGTTCCGGCGGCCGAAGCCCTACCCATTGTCCGGCAGATCGCCCGCGGGCTCCATGCCGCGCACAACCTCGGCATCATCCACCGGGATCTCAAGCCCGGCAACGTGATGATCCGGGAAACCAAGTCTGGAGACCTGCACGCATCGATCACGGACTTCGGGCTCGCCAAGTTGATCGAGCGGGAGGGCGGATTCGACGCCACGGTGACCGACGCGGGGGTCGTGCTCGGCACACCGAGCTACATGGCGCCGGAGCAGATCGGGGAAGAGCCGACGTCACCGGCAACTGATCTCTACAGCCTGGGCATCATGCTCTACGAGCTGCTGTCGGGCAAGCTGCCTTTTGTCGGCGACTCGCCGGTGTTGGTGGCGATCAGCCGCCTGCACACCGAACCGATTCCGCTTCGAAGCGTGCTCCCCGGGCTCGACCAAGGCCTGCTGGACCTGGTCGAACGCTGCCTCCAGCGGGAGCCCGAGGATCGTTTCGGATCGGTCAGCGAGCTTCTCCAAGCTCTCGATCGTGGCGACCAGGCCTGGCACCTCTACGGCCGCAAGACGAGCGACCAAAGCACCGACCAGGTGCCGCCTCGATCTTCGGTATCTGACCGCCCGGAAGCCCCGCGCGCGACAGCCGTTTCGCGCCCAGCCGGGGGCTCGGTCGATGGCGAGCGGCCGACGACACCGATCGCGACCCCGTCGGCCGCGAATGCATCGGCGCCACGCTGGACGCGCCGGTGGCGATCCCCCTGGACGGCAACGGCACTCGGAGGTCTGCTCCTCGTTCTGGTTGGCGCCTTCGGCATGGCTCGGTGGCTGGACCGCCAGCTCCCGTCAACATCGGCCGCAGACGCTGCGCTCCCAGCACAGCAACCAGCCCCAGACACGGTCGCCCAGCCCGTCACCCTGTCGATGCCCGACCTGCCGCAGCCCGTCGAACGCTACACCCAACCGACCGGCGACCTGGCCGCGCAACGTACCCGTGCCCTGCGCGAGGCCGACCTCCGGCTGCGTCACCTCGATGGCCGGCAGGCCAACGCCGCCCTCGAGGCGGTTCGCGCTGCCTTGCCCGATGATCCCCTGGTCGCTCAGCGCGCTGCTCGTGCCCTCTGGCTCATGGGGCGCGACGAGGAGGCGCGGACCGCCATCGAAAAGGCTCATGCCTTCTCCGGCGGGCTGCCCCGCGAGGAGATGCTCTTCATCGACGGCCTGTTCGAAGGGCTGCGGGGGCGCTGGCAGGCTGCCGAGGATCACTTCAAGACACGCTGGCTCGCGGAGCCTTCGGTGACCGCCGGCTTGTGGGTTGTCGAAGCCACGGTCAACAGCGGGCGTCACGACGCCATGCCGGAGATCTTCGCTGCTCTGCGCGCACTTCCCGGCCGCTCGGGTGACGATCCGCGAATCGACCTGTGGGCCAGCCGCGTTCACCTCTCGTTCCTCGACTACGAGGCCGCCGAGCGCACCGCACGCAACGTCATTGACGTCGGCGAGCGCGACGGCCATCCAGGCCTGGTCTTCGCCGGAAAGATCGCACTTCTCGACACCTTGTTCTACCAGGCTCGAGAGCAGGACGCTCGCGCCATCCTGACCGACCTCGACCGTCTCGGCCAGACCGCAGACGCCGGCATCGAGCAGGCACTCGTTCACTACTGGCGAGGCCGCAGCCTCAACCGTTTCGGCAACGAGCAAGAGGGGCTGGCCCACCTCGAACGCGCCGCGCAGCGCTTCGACGCGTTGGGCGCGGAGCGTGCCTCCTGCCATATGGGGCTCGCCTACGCCTCCATGTTCTTCCTGCCTCGGGAACGCCTCGTGGAACAGCTCGAGCAAGGGCGCGCGGCCTGCGAGCGCGTGGGGCTTGGCTACGAGACGGCGTGGACCACGCATCATTTGGCACGCATGGCGCGCGATCAAGGAAGCTATGCGCGCGCGGCCTCCCTCTTCCGCGACAGCGCGCAGCACCTCGAGCAGCTCGGTCGCAACAGCCGGCTGGCCAGCAGTCGGGTCAGCCAGGCCATGTTGCTGGCCCGCATGGGGCAGATCACGTCGGCGCTCGATGCATTGGCGGGCTCTGAAGCCTGGTTTCGGCAGCAGGCGCCGAAGGATCAGGGGTACTACATCACCCTGCTGATCTCGGCCGAGAACGGCATCCGCGCCGGCCGCTTGCAAGAGGCTGATGCCTGGCTCGATGAAGCCGCAACCTTCGAGCCGGTCGGAAGCCAGCTCTTTCAGCTGCAGGCCATCCGTGCCGACCTCGCGTTCGCCCGGGCCGATCGCGCCGATCTCCAGACGGCCACCGGGGCCCTCGACCAACTCGCGCGCGCCCTCGCGACCGACCCTGCCCAAAACCTGGCACGCTCGTTCCAAGGGGTTCAGCTGGCGCTCGACGGCAACATCGAGGAAGCGCAGGCCACCCTTCTCGAAGCCGGTCCTGATGG
>CALFAM010000003.1 GCA_937948815.1 uncultured bacterium | reverse complement strand
AAGGGGCGCTCCTCGCCGTAACTGATGGACTTGAAGCGGCTGCGGTTGACGCCCAAGGAGACCAAGTAGTCGACCACAACTGAGCTACGTCGCTGGCCGAGCGCCAGGTTGTACTCGTTGGTGCCGCGCTCGTCACAGTGTCCTTCGACGGTGAAAGTGAGGTCACGACCCTCGCTGGAACGGAAGAACTCGGCGTTCTCCTGCAGCCGCGAGCGTGACTCATCATTCAGGCCGTAGCTGTCGAATCCGAAGAACACGTCGCCGAGCAGGCCTTTGGTGCGCGCGCTCTCTTCGAGCTCCTGCAAGCTCATCGGGACCGGAGCCTCGACCGGACCTTCAGGGGAAGGCGTCGGCGCGGGCTTGACATCATTCATCGATTGATCGGTCGCCGGCGGCGGTTGTGGAGGCGGCGTCGGTATCGGGTCCTGCTTCTTGCCTCCGCATCCGACGGCGAGCAACAGCAGCACGAGTGTGGCGACAGCTACACCTGCACGCTTCAGATCATTCATTCGCATTTCTCGGCTATCTCCAATTTCGCATTCGGAATGTGCGCGGCTACGGTACCAGAATCGATGCTTTCATGCTACCAGATCAAGGGTATTCGGCCCTACGGTCGTGGTGACCAATCGGGGCCGGCGTTGGAACCGTCGTGGGTCAATTGCATCAAGCCGGTCCCATCGGCGTTGATGACGTAAATCTGCGAAGAGCCGGAACGCTTGGCCGTGAATACCAGGCGTCGCCCGTCCGGGGAGAAGCTCGGCTCCTCGTAGCTCTCGGCGCCGTCGACGAGGATACGGGTTTCCAGGCTGACCAGATCGGTGACCACGATCCGGAAGCCACCTCTGCGCCGGCTCGCGTAGGCAATCTGCGTTCCGCTCGGGTGCCAGGTGGCGCCGTCGTTGTAGTCGCCGTCGAATGAGATGCGCCGCACGCCCGAGCCGTCGCGGTTCATCACGTAGATGTTGGGTTGGCCCGACCGATCCGACGTGAACGCGATTCGCTTGCCGTCGGGATCCCAGGAGGGATTCGTGTCGATGCCGCGTGCGCGGGTCAGACGCTGCGGGCTGCTGCATTGGCGGGCGCAGGTGTAGATGTCGACGTTGGTGTCCGTCGAATGGGCGAAGGCGACCTCGCGCCCGTCTGGGGAGAACGACGGCGACAGATTGAGGGAGCCGCCTCCGAAGATGTCGACCTTCTGGCCAGTCGCCATGTCGACATAGTAGAGCTGGGGGGTGACGCTGAAGTACGTCAGGTAGGCCACGGCATCGCCCGTCCCACTCCAGTCGGCGAAGCCACTGGTCGACTTGTGGCCGGTGATCCGGCGCTGATTGCGGCCGTCATAGTCCATCAGGTAGAGCTCTTGAAAGCCGTCCCGTTTGGAGTGGAAGACGATCTGGGTCAGGGCGATCCCCGGCTCGCCGGTGAACATCTGCACCAGGTCGTCCGAGAACGTGTGGGCGACGCGTCGCGCTTGATCGACCTGGCCGCGATAGCGCTTGCCGAGCACCGACTGGCCGCTGGCGAGATCGTAGGCGCGGCCTTCGAGCACGATGCGGTCACCTTCCTGCTTGAAATCGACGTAGACCACCACCTCGTTGCCGAGGGAGCGGAACTGCTCGAAATCGCCGGTCAGGTCGCCCGAAAGGTCGAGCACCGACAGCTCGGTCGGCCCCTGGACGGCGAAGACGCCGGAAAGCTCGAGGTCGTCACGGAGCGTTCGCTCGGTGTCTTCGCCGGCGGTTCGAAAGGCTCCTGCGAGGTTGCCGAAGGTTGCTGGTGGTACGGCGACCCGAATACGTGGCAGCGCCTCGACGCTGTCGATGACGAGGTCCTGCCCGAGGTCTTCACCGGTCTGGGTGGCACCGGGGATCGGCAGCCCCACCAGGGCGATCGCTCCGAGCGCGATCAGGCGCGTGAGAGAGGGCAGGCGATGGAGAGATCGATGGAGCGGGCGTGGGGTGGTCGGCATGGTGGTGTGGTTCCCAGGTTCGGTCATCATCACTCAGCGCATCACGACGGTGATGCCCAGATAGTCCTTGTCGTAGCCACGAGGCAGGGGTGGCAAGGTGGCGGACTCGATCGCCCGCCGTGCTGCGGAGTCGAAGACTTGTGAGCCGGACTCATCGACCAATCGGATCTCGGTGACACTGCCGTCGCGCTGAATGCGGAAATACCAGCGTGCGTCGTCGATGCGCTCGGGCACCGGTGGACGGCGCCATTTGCTCGACAGCGCGGCCACGAGCTGATTGATGTAGTAGCCGTAGGTGAAATCCGGATCCTCGACGCCGACTGCCGTGCTGGTGGACGCACCCAGAGGGTTGCCGCGCGCGACACCCCGCGGGCGCGCCGGTTCAGGCGGCGGCGGTGGTGGCGGCGTGGCAACCGGTGGCGCTGGCTGAGGCTTGGGTATCGGCTTTTTCTTGACCGGAATCACCGGCGCCTCGGAAACGGGCTTCGGTGGTGGCGGCGCAACCTCCGGCGGTGGTGTGGGTGGGGGCGGTCGCCGGGTCGGCGGTGGTGGCGGTGGCGGCGGTGGTGGACGCTGCACGCCGAGGGCGGCAGGCGTTACCACGCGCACGACCGTCGCCCGCGGCCGACGCTTGGACGGTTCGGGCTTGAGTGCCGAAGCTGCCAGGACACCACCGACGATGCCGAAGTGGAGAATCGCCGAAATCGCGGCGGCACGCCGGCGCTGCTTGCGTGAGATGCGTTGGGCTCGGTCGCCGAGGATGGAATTGACCGAAGACATCAGGCTGGGTCAGTTTGCGATGTTGTCGGTCACCAGACCGATCTCGCGAATGCCCCCTCGGTAGAGCAGGTCGACGACGTGGATGAAATCGCCGTAGGGGACCCCTTCGTCGCCTTTGAGGAACACCTGCCGGTCGTCACGGCTGGCGAGCATTGGCTCCAGCGTGTCGACCAGCTTGGTCGGATGCACCGGCTTGTCGCGCAAGTAGACGATCCCGTCCGATTTGATCGACAGTACCAACGGATCGTCGACTTGCAGGGGCAGGTTGTCGGCCGCTTCGGTATCGGGAAGATCCACCTCGATTCCCTGATGCAACATCGGGGCCGTGATCATGAAAATGATCAGAAGCACGAGCATGACGTCGACCAGCGGTGTGACATTGATGTCCACCAGCACGGGATCTTCGAAGGGGTCGCCGCCAGTGCTGAACGCCATGGTCTCTCCGAGAGGGGGGCTCGCGCGCTCCTCAGGTGAAGTTACGCTCGGTCAGATTCATGAATTCGAGGACGAAGTCGTCCATTTCACCGCGCATCAGCCGGAGTTGCTGGCCGAAGTAGTTGTAGCCGACGAGTGCCGGAATGGCAGCACCCAGCCCGGCAGCGGTGTTGATCAACGCCTCGGCGATACCGGGTGCGACCACGGCGATCGAGGCACTGCCGGTGGCGCCGATTGTGCCAAATGCGACCATGATTCCGAGCACGGTGCCAAAGAGGCCGATGAATGGCGAGGCCGAGGCGGTGGTCGCGAGCACGGTCATGCCCTTGAGCAGTACCGCGGTCTCGACGCCGATCGCCCGCCGGAGGCTACGCTCGACACCTTCGACCGACTTGACGCGGTAGCCGCCGGGAGGACCACCGGTCGTTCGGTCGGCCTCTTGGGCCGCCTTCACTTGTGCGTCGATCTCGGCGTAGCCGGATTGGAACAGGCCGACCAGCGGTGAGCCCGAAAGCTTGGTGGCGGCGCCCATGACTTCAGAAAAGCGTTTGCTGCGCCGGAAGACGTCGAGAAACGCATCACCATGGGCCTTGGCGCGCCGGTACTGCGCGGCCTTCGAGAGCATGACCGCCCAGGATGCGAGGGATAGCAGGGCAAGGATGGCAAAGACGACCTTGGCCATCAGCCCGGAGCGCAAGAACAACTCGAGGATGTCCAAGCCTTCTTCCGCCGGCACCTGGCCGACGATCAGGGTTGCGCTCTGAAGATGTGCGACGAAGGGTAAAGAAGCGTGCATTGTCGAGGTTCTCGCCTGGGGCTTCCAGGACGTGCGGAAGGTAGCATGCCGAACGTCCTGAAGTCCACCGCCAAAAGTGCCCGTTTGCCTCCCCTGAAGGTCTCCCCTAAAGAATGGGGGGGTAAGGGCTTAGAACACTGAATGCAGGTTTGGTGCCGAGTTCCAAGACCGACGACAGGTGCGTGTTACGATGACTCCTTCGGCGCTTCACCCGTCTGGTGGGCGACGCCATAACGCTACCGATTCGACAACTACCGATACGAGGTTCGCAGCACGATGAAAATCGCCGTGTGCATCAAGCAGGTGCCCGACACGGAAGCCCGGCTTCGCGTTCGCAAAGACGGCCGTTGGGTCGAAGAAGAAGATCTTCCGTTCGTGATCAATGAGAGCGACAACTACGCCCTCGAAGAAGCCCTCGCCATTGCCGAGCAGCGTGGCGGGGAAGTGGTGGTGATCAGCCTGGGGCCGGCGCGGGTCAAGGACGCCCTTCGCAAGGCGCTGGCGCTCGGCGCCAAGCGCGCCATCCACCTTGCCGACGCAGCCTTCGACGGCGGTGACGCCGCGGCGACCGCCCGTGCCCTGGCAGCCGTGATCGAGCGGGAAGGGTGCGATCTCGTGCTCACCGGCTCCCAGTCCGACGATGCCGGCTGGGGCTCCACGGGCTCGATCGTCGCCGGACACCTCGACTGGCCCCACGCGTGGTTGGTCATGGGCCTCGAGGTCGAGGATGGAGGCAGTGCCAAGGTGACGCGCGAGATGGAGAGTGGCATGAACGAGGTCTTCCGCTTGCAGCTGCCGGCGGTGATCGAAGTGCAGGCCGGCATCAACCATCCGCGCTACGCGTCACTCAAGGGGATCATGCAGGCCAAGCGCAAGCCGATCGACACGCCGACGCCGGCGGAGATCGGTCTGTCCGCGGATGGGGTCGGTGCTGCGGGTTCCAAGATCGAGGTGTTGGATGTCGCCTTCCCGTCGAGCGGTGAGGGTGCCGAGATGATCGAGGGCGATGCCGCCGCCATGGTGGCGACGCTGGTGGAGAAGCTCCAGCGGGAAGCGAGGGTACTCTGATGTCGAGAACAGTCTGGATTCTCTTGCAGCTTCGTGACGGCAAGCTACATCGGATGGCGCGCGAAGCGATCACGGCGGGGCAAGCCCTGGCCACCGCGGTGGGCGGTCGCGCTTCGGCGGTGATCGTGGGGCATGAAACCGACGCGGCGAGCCAAGAAGCGGCAGCCTTCGATCTCGATGCCGTGTGGGTCGCGGACGATGCCAAGCTCGCGGCCTACACTCCCGGCGCGTTCGTCGGAACCTTGGTGCAGGCGGTACGCGGTGCGGAGGTCGCGCCGGACTACCTGGTCGCACCCCACACCTATCAGTCGGTCGACTTCGTGCCCCGCCTGGGGCAGCAGCTCGACGCCGCGGTGGTTCCGGAGGCTGTCTCCTTCGAAGCAGCCGATGACGGGATGGTCTTTCGTCGGCCGATCATGGGCGGCAAGCTGCAGGCCCGGGTGCGCACCCGGGGCGAAGGGCTGGCCGTCGTGACCGTTCAGTCGGGGGCCTTTTCGGCCTCGGACGCAACCGCTGGCAGCGCGGACGTGCGGGCGCTGTCGATCGACTTCTCGACCGTGGCTGCCGACCGCGAAATTCTTGGCGTCGAGCAGGTCGGTGGCGACCAGGTCGATTTGTCGAAGGCCGATATCGTCGTGGCGGTCGGCCGCGGTGTCGGTGGCGAAGACAAGATGCAGCCGATTCACGATTTGGCTGAGGCGCTGGGCGCGGACATCGGTGCGAGCCGGCCGGTTATCGACAATGGCTGGCTGCCGCGCGACCGTCAGATCGGCTCCAGTGGTCAGACCGTAGCGCCCAAGCTCTACGTAGCGGCGGGCATCTCGGGCGCCATCCAGCACCTGGTCGGAATGAAGAGCGCTTCGTGTGTGGTGGCGATCAACAAGGACGCCAGCGCGCCGATCTTTTCGGTGGCACAGTACGGTCTGGTCGGCGACCTGCACGAGATACTTCCCGTGCTGACCGAGGCGGTGAAGGCCGCCAAAGCGAGCTGACGGGGCGCCGATCCGGGGCACCACCCCGGGCGCACGTTAGGTAGCCGGGGCTCAGGCGCTTTGCGCCGCCAGCCCTGGCTTTAGGAAGGGGCCCCTCCGGGGCCTTCTTCGTATTCGGCTTCCGAGGCGAGCAGGTCGGCAAGCAAGGTGATCCGTCGGTCGAGAGAGACCAGATCGACCCACTCGTCGCGGGTATGCAGGCCACCGCCCGCGGGGCCGAGGCCGTCGATGGCGATGGTGGCCGCGCCACTTGGCAGCATGTTCGGAAACGATAGACCCCCTCGCGCGTCCTCGACTTCGAGACCCACGCCGTGCCGCGCTGCCAAGGCGCCATAGCGCTCGGCGACCGCGCGACTGCGTCCATCGGCGCTCATCGGCGCGACTCTCTTGGTCACGGCAAACGTCATCTCGACCTCGCAGCGAGCAGCGATTTCTTGCGTAATGCGCTCGAGGGCGGCCAGTAGCGCGGGCCCATCTTTCGGCGCCAGAAACCGCGCCTCACCTTCGACGATCGCCCGGTCCGGAACCACATTGAGCTGTCGAGAGGATCCGAACAATGCGGGGTCGCTGCTCGGAGCGTCTGCGAAGTCCTGGTCCGCGGCGATCATGCGGGCGGGATTGATCGTCGGACCGGCGTCGGGCCGCGACAGGGCTGCTGCCTGGCGGCACCAGTCGGCTGCCGCGACCAGTGCGGAACGTCCCTGCCAGTAGGCGCCGCCTGCGTGAGCACCTCGTCCTCGGGATGCGAGGCGCCAGTTGTAGAGGCCCCGACGCCCGATCACCACAGTCTCGCGATCGCCTCGGCGCTTGCCTGGTTCGAGCGACCACAAGGCGCGTGCATTGCCGCCGAAAGCCTCGACGGCATGCTGCGTGTAGGGGCCCAGAATCTCTTCGTCCGGAACCACCACCACGAGCAGGTCGCCCGGTGGCCTCTTGTCCTGCGTCGCGAGCAGGCGCAGGGCGCCGACGAGGGTCGCCATGCCCCCTTTCATGTCGGCACTGCCGGTAGCGAGAAGGCGATCGCCTTCAATGCTGGGCGAACGCGCGGGAAGCACGGTGTCGAGATGGCCGATCACCACCAGGTCGGCGCCGCGTTTCGCGCTCTGGAGCGGACCTGGAATGCCTGCAGGGCGCGCGAGCAGCATGGGCTGGCCTCGTGCGTCGCCGGCCTCGAGGATGGTGTCGACCCGTAAACCGACATCTTCGAGGGCGTGCCGATAGTGCGCCATCGCGGCGGCCATACCCTCCCGATCACCGGTGGGCGAAGACAGTGCGCACATGGCTTCGAGCAAGGCTACGGTTTCGGAGAGAATCTCGGGCGGAGTGATCTGCGGCTGCATGCCGCCGATTGTACGTGCTTGTCCCGCGTGCGGTGGTGAGGGCCTTCGAATCGTCGCGCGAATAGCGAAACGCAAGATGCCGTAATACGGTAGGGCACGAAACGAGCCAGCGGCGCGGGGCGGTGCCGATGGTCATCTCAGATCGAAAGAGCGAGGAGATTCAAGCAATGAGTGACGATACCTGGTATTACGCGGTCGGCGGCGAGCAGCAAGGACCGGTCAGCCTTCAAGATCTCGGTGCGCGCTTGCAGCGAGGCGAGCTGCAACGCGACACCCATGTCTTCAAGCAAGGCATGTCGAATTGGGCGATGGCTGGCGATCGCCCAGAGCTCGCGCCGTTCCTGTCCGACGGCTTGGCGACGACGGCACCGCCACCTTTGGGCGGACCGAGCAGCGGCTCCGGCGGCCCACCAGCAGTGGCGCACGAGATCGACTTCGAGATTTTCGGCGAAGAGATGCAATTCGTCGAGGTTACCCTCGATCCCCAGGAGGCCTGCCTTTCGGAAGCCGGCGCCTTCATGTACATGGATCCGGGAATCGAGATGGAAACGATCTTCGGCGATGGTGCCAAGCCGAGCGGTGGCCTGATGGATAGCCTGTTGTCGGCGGGTAAGCGGGTGCTCACCGGTGAGTCCTTGTTCATGACGGTATTCGCCAACCAGGGCAGCCAACGGCAGCGGGTGGCATTTGCCTCGCCCTATCCCGGCCGGATCGTGCCGGTCGACCTTCGCCAGCACCAGGGTGCCTTGCTCTGCCAGAAGGATGCCTTCCTGTGCTCCGCCAAGGGCATTTCGGTCGGTATCGCGCTCCAGCGCAAGCTCGGGGCCGGCCTCTTCGGCGGCGAGGGTTTCGTGTTGCAGAAGCTCGAGGGTGATGGCCTCGCGTTCTTGCATGCCGGTGGGACCGTGGTCGAGCGGGAGCTCGGCCCGGGCGAGACCATGCGCCTCGACACCGGTTGCCTGGTGGCCTTCGAGCAGCAGGTGAGCTATGACATCCAGATGATCCGGGGCGTCAAGTCCGTCTTCTTCGGTGGAGAGGGCATGTTCTATGCGGCCATGACCGGCCCGGGCAAGGTGTGGGTCCAGTCGCTTCCCTTCAGCCGACTGGCGCGGCGTGTCTTCGCGGCGGCGCCGCAGGCAGGTGGCAAGGACAAGGGCGAAGGATCCCTGCTCGGCGGCCTGGGAGGCCTGATGATGGGCGACCGTTCCTGATCGAGGATCCCCGGGGCTCACGTCGCCGCGCGTCGTGAGCCCCGATCACGCTGCTTTCCTGGCGCTCACGACGCTGCGCGCCGCCAGCCCCAGGCTTTGCGAATGGGCCCTTGCAGGGCCCGAGGCGGGAGCTGGCGCAGCCGCGGCCGCTGGTTGGATGACCGATCTGGCCGGCCCGGTACGGAGATTCAGGCGACAGGTGCTTCGATCTTCAGCATGCGGGCCCAGGCGCTGCGCAAGGAATCGGGAAGGTCGATGCTGTCGAAGATCTCACAGACCTCTTCGCGCTCGATGTAGTCCCAGATATCGTCCCATTGGGCGTAGCGCAGCAGGTGGGAGACCACCCAAGCTCGCTCCTTCGGGGTCCCGTGGGCGAGCAGCGCGCGGGCGCGCGTCTCGTCGATCGACTCGTCGGGGAAGAAGTAGAGACGGCTCTCAGAGGTGTCTGGCGTGTCGTGCTGATCCGGGGCGGCGTCGTGCGGAAGCGTCTCGCGCTCAGCCTTCTGCGCGGCCTGCTTGTCAGTTCGATCGACGTCTTGTTCATTACGGGATGGTGCCATCGCACCTACAGCGTAACGCCGGGTGCCCTTCAGACGCAACATTGGCTTGACCACGCCAGGCGGGTAGGCTACATTTTCGCCCTACGTTCAGCGGCGGCTCGAAGGAGTTTCCCGTCGCTCGCGCAGACAGGCGGGCATAACTCAGTTGGTAGAGTGCAAGCTTCCCAAGCTTGATGTCGCGGGTTCGAGTCCCGTTGCCCGCTCCACGCTCGTACCCGTTCCAGACGTCGGCATCCGTGCCGAGAGCCTTGCGCGATCGAAGGAGCGGTGTCGCCTATTCTCTTGGCGCACCAACAAGCGCCGGACAGTCGACGGCCGTCGAATCCTGATGATCGACACGCCCAGAGGAACACTCAATGTCCATCTTTCGTAGCCGAGATTCCGAACCGCAACAGCCTTCGATTCCGTCGCCTTCGCCATCTCCCGCACCCGCCGCACCGCGTCACAGTCCTCAGCCCGCTTCGGCAGGCCCCGCCACCCACGTCGCCTCGGGCACCAAGGTGGTTGGACAGATCAGCGGTTCTGCCGAGCTGGTGATCGACGGCCAGGTAGAAGGTGAGATCGATCTCGACAGCCGTGTCGTGATCGGCGCTTCGGGCCGCGTCAAGGGCGAGATTCAAGCCCGCGCGATCGAGGTGGGTGGCAAGGTTCACGGCAACGTCCGTGGCCGCGAGCGCGTCGAAGTGCTGACGACCGGCGGCCTCGAAGGCGATGTCATTTCGCCGCGGGTCGTGATCGCCGAAGGCGCCTTCTTCAAAGGCAAGGTCGAAATGGCCGACCCCAGCCGGCGTGACGCCAAGGCTGGTGGCAAGGGTCAGAAGGGTGGTGGGCCGGCGGCGCGTCCGCAGGATGCGGACAAGGGTGCCCCAGCCACGGCCGCGGCCAAGCACGCCCGCTAGCGCGATGCCGATGCCCATCACCGAGCGTCCTCTGACGCTCAGCTCGGAGCCTCGTTCGACGATCGTGTGGAGGAAGACGCGGTGAAGATCGGTATTCCCAAAGAGCTCAAAGACCACGAGTACCGTGTCGGGATGACGCCTGCGGGTGTCATGGCCCTGATCGAGGCCGGACACGATGTTTTCGTGGAGACCCAGGCCGGAACCGGAAGCAGCTTCGAAGACTCCGAGTACACCGAGGTCGGGGCGACCATCCTGCCGGACGCCGATGCGGTTTGGCAGACGGCTGACATGGTGATCAAGGTCAAGGAGCCAATCGCCGCCGAGTATCATCGGATGCGGGCCGATCAGCTTCTCTTCACCTACCTTCACCTCGCGCCCCTGCCCCAGCTCACGGCCGAGCTGTGCCAGCGCCAGGTCACCGGCGTCGCCTACGAGACGATCACCGATCGCCGCGGCGCGCTGCCCCTGCTGACTCCCATGTCCGAGGTCGCGGGACGGATGTCCGTGCTCGCGGGCGCCACGTACCTCCAGCGTGCGCACGGTGGACGGGGCATCTTGCTTTCCGGCGTCCCCGGCGTCTTGCCCGCCGATGTCGTGATCATCGGTGGCGGCATCGTGGGCATCAACGCGGCCAAGATCGCGCTCGGTATGGGGGCCCGCGTCACCGTGATCGAGCGGAGCGCGGAGCGCATGCGCTACCTCGACGACGTATTTCACGGCACGGTCGATACCTTGGCCAGCAATCGCCACAACCTGGAGTCCGTGCTCCAGTACGCGGACGTCGTGATCGGCGCGGTACTGATTCCGGGACGCTCGGCGCCCAAGGTCCTCACGCGCGACATGCTCGGCAAGATGAAGCGTGGCTCGGTGGTGGTGGACGTTGCGGTCGATCAAGGTGGCTGCTTCGAGACCACCCATGCGACCACCCACTCCGACCCCATCTACGAGGTCGATGGGGTGGTGCACTACTGCGTCGCCAACATGCCGGGCGCGGTGCCGCGAACGTCGACCCTGGCCCTGACCAACGCCACCTTGCCCTATGCCCTGGCGCTCGCCAACAAGGGCTTCGAAGCGGCGGTCCGCGACGATCCCGGTCTGTGGGAAGGCGTCAATACCTACGCCGGCAAGATTACCTACGAGGCCGTGGCAGACTCTCAAGAGCTCCCGTACCAGGACCTCAAGGGGCTTCTCTAGCTAGGCAACGTCCTCGTCGACGGGCCACACGCCGCCAATGGCGCTCCAGAGCGTTCGAATGTCCTCTGGCACGGGCGCTTCGAAGGCGACCTGTCGGTGGTCCGCTGGATGATCGAACCCCAGCTTCCATGCGTGGAGCGCCGGACGCTGAAAACGCGCCAGGTGGTGCCGCGCTGGTGCGGTACGCCCTCGCCACCGCGCCTCGCCGTAGACCGGATCGCCGACCAAAGGATGGTTGCGCGCCTTGAGGTGCACCCGAATTTGGTGGGTTCGTCCTGTTTCGAGGTGAATCTCCAGCAACGCACATGCAGCGGCTTCGGCGAGCACGCGGTAGCGCGTGCGTGACGGACGACCATCGGTACGAATGGCCATCCGCGTGCGATCGTGGGGATGCCTGGCAATCGGGAGGTCGATCAGATCTTCGGAGGGCATCGGGCGGTCGTAGACCACGGCAAGGTAGGTCTTCGCCACGGCCCGTTCGGCGAACGCCGTGCTGAGCGCCTGGTAGGCGCGCTCGCTACGGGCGATCACAAGCACGCCGGAGGTGTTCTTGTCGAGGCGGTGGACGATACCCGGGCGTCCTGTTCCGCCTACGCCAGCGAGGTCGGGGAACCGATGCAAAAGGTGGTTGGCCAAGGTTCCGGATGGACGTCCGGCACCCGGATGGATGATCAGGCCGTCCGGCTTGTCGACCACGATGATGTCGGCGTCCTGGTGGAGCACCCGGAGCGGTCCTTCCTGCGCCTCGATGCCGGGATCGTCGGGTACGTCGGGCGGTGTGCAGGCGATCTGCTCACCGACGCGCAGGCGATGAGACGCTTTGGCGGTGCGGCCGTCGACCGTGACCCGTCCGTCGGCAATCCATCGCTGCAGCCGGTTGCGAGCAGCATCGAGCCGGGCGCTGAGGAATCGGTCGAGGCGTTCGCCCGCTGCCGCAGGATCGACCTGCCACGAGCCGGAATCAGCCATCAGAACGGGAGCCCATCGCGCCAAGTACGGTGATGCCAGGCACAGGGATGGTGGGCACAGTCATATCAGCTGCATGCATGGCAGCCGCAGACACGACAGGTGCGGTGGTGGCAGGTGCAGTGATGGCAGGTGCAGTGATGGTGGGTCCCGCTGAGGCTAAGCACGACGAAGGGAGGTCGGCTCCTCTGCATCGGTCGCCCCAGGCTCGTCTTGGCGTAGGGATGTCAGGATCATCAGGATGATGCCGACGGTGATCGCGCTGTCCGCGACATTGAAGGTGTGCCAGTGATAGCGGCCGATGTAGAAGTCGATGAAATCGGTGACGCCGCCGCTCGCCAACCGGTCGATCAGGTTTCCGACCGCGCCACCGAGGACCAAGGCCAGGGCGATCAGCAGACCGCGATCGCGCGGATCGACCTGCCGAAAGTAGTAGCCGACGAAGGCTAGAGCGGCCATGCCGAGCAGGCTGAGAATCCAGGTTCCGACCACGCTGTCGTGGGCCGCAAAGAGGCCGAAGGCGACGCCCGTGTTACGGACGTGGGTCAGGTTCAGCAGATTGGGGATGACCGGAACCACGTGATGAGGATCGAGCTGCAGCTCGATCAGCCACTTGCTCCACTGATCGATGACCAGGACCACGAGTGAGATCAAGAGGTACAGGGCTTTCCCGGCGCCAGGACGGCGCCTCGGCTCGGCGGGACTGGACGCTTGAGAGGTTTCATTCATCATCGTTGGGAACCTGGGTGCTCGCTCGTGGACGGGGCAAGCGTATCGGGTCGAGCGTTCGGAGGCCAGGCAGCATTCGCGGCGCGTACGGCCGTGGCTAGGTCAGAGGGCGGGTGCAGTGCCCGAATCGCCGCGAAACCTGCGGCGCCAGAGTCGGCCAGCTCCTGGAGCCGGTCGGCGCGCACGCCGCCCAGAGCAAGGACCGGTACGCCGATCATGCTCGCCTGCCGTAAGCGCTCCAAGCCGGCTGGCTGGCCGAAAGGGCGCTTCGACGGCGTGTCCCAGACCGGTCCGAAGGTGACGTAGTCGGCCCCGGCATCGCGCGCGGCGGCCACTTCGTCCTCGTGATGCGTGGAGCAGCCGATCAGCAGGCGGTGGCCGACGTGCTGCCGCAAGAGGCTGACATCGATGCCATCGGTGGGCAGATGAACCCCACAGGCGCCCGCGGCCAGTGCCACGTCCATTCGCCCATTGACGACGATGCGTATCCTCCCTGCAGCGGCCGTGCACGCGCGTTCAACCAACTCGAACAGGCTCCGGTCATCGAGATCTTTCTCGCGGATCTGGAGCGTGTCGACGCCGGCGTGGGCCAGCACCGTCACCCAGTCCGAGATGCTCTCGGCTGGGAGCAGCTTGCGATCAGAGATGGCGAGAATCGTCGGCGCCAGGGCGCGGGGCATGGCGTCAGGTGGAGCGGTCGTCATCGCGTTTGGCGAGCAGCACCTCTTCGAGCTCGTGCAGGACCCAGACGAGATGAACCAGTCCGAAACCAGAGAGGGCGCCGCGCAGCAGCGGCATCGAAAGCACGTGCAGACCGCCCGGGAGAGCGGAAAGCATGGTGTCCCAGGCCGGGCTCCACGGCGCGTAGAGCAGGAGCAGGCCCGTGGTGGTGCAGTAGAGGACGAAGATGATCCGGAACCAGTCAGACATCGGTGGCATTCTAGCCGCTTGTCGCGGCACAGTCCCCGAAATGGTGACGAGAATCTGTACGGCGGAAGGGGGGAGAAGCCCATGTCGGCCCCGGGAACGAGTATACTGTTCCATCCTTGCGGTGTAGCATCACCCCCATTCTGCCATTAAGGAGGCGATGTCGCCTGTGCTGAGGAAACTGTTCGGCAAAGACGACAAGATCGAGCGCGAGCTCACCATTGAAGATTTGGTGACGCTCGAACGGTATGAGGAGGCGGCAACGCGGTTGAAAGCCCGCGTCAAGTCGTCGCCCAAGGACCTGCACGCTCATCTGAAATTGGCCGAGGTCTATGTCGAGCTGCGTCAGCTCGAGAAGGCGCTCGACGAGTACGCGCTGGTTGCGGATAGCTACGCGGCGGACGGTTTTTATGACAAGGGCATGGCGATCCTGGGCAAGGCGGCCAAGCTGGTCCCGGGAGACGACAACTGGCCCCGTCGCATCGAGCTGTTTCGGCGTCAGAAGCGGCTCGAGCACCGCCGTCGCCTGGCGATCGAGGGCCTGAAGGCGAATACGACGACGGGCAAGACGGCCGGCAACTCGGCGGTCGAGTTCGAGCTGCTATGGAATCAGATTGCCAAGAGCCACCTCGTCGAGGCCTTGGACGGTGAGCAGCTCAAGAATCTGTTCTCCGCGATGGAGATGCGGCCGCTCGTGGATGACGAAGTGCTCGGTGAAGAGGGCAAGGACAGCCCGCTGATGTACCTGATCGTCAATGGTGTGGTTTCGGCGTCGGCCGCCACCCAATCCGGCATGGTGAACATCCGAAACTTCACCACCGGCGACATCATTGGCGAAGCTGCGCTGCTCGAGCAGAAACCATGGCCGGCGACCTATCGCGTCCAGACAGCAGGCATTGCGTTTGCTCTCGACCGTCCTGGATTCGAGCAGGTGATGATCGGCAACGAGGATCCTCGTGGCTTCATCGCCACCTTACGGCGCCAGGACAACGATCGCGATGTCGCGAACCTGGTCGTGCGGATGCGCAACAGCTGATGCCTCTCCTGCCGATTCGTCTGTTCCCGGACCCGGTTCTGCGGGTCGAGTGTCCAGAGGTCACCGTCTTCGACGACGACCTCCGCCAGCTCGCCAAGGACATGGTGGCCACCATGCATGCCGCTCCGGGCGTCGGCCTGGCCGCACCGCAGGTCGGGGTCAGCACACGACTGGCCGTGGTGGACGTGTCGGGCGGCGAGGACGCCAGCGCGATCCACGTGCTGGTCAACCCGCGGATCGTCGAAGCTTCCGGAGAGGAGCTCGACAGTGAGGGTTGCCTGTCGATCCCGGATTTCACCGAGCGGGTGAAGCGCCCGACCCAGATTCAAGTTCACGCCCAGGCGCTGGACGGCTCGTCCGTCGAGCTCGAAGCGGCCGACTTCTTCGCCCGCGCGATTTGCCACGAGATCGATCACCTGGACGGTGTTCTCTTCGTGGACCACCTGCGTGGCCTTCGACGCGAGCGTGCACGACGGTTTCTGAAGCGCATGTCGCGCCTCCAGCAGGCGCAAGAGCAGGCCCGCGAGCAGAACCGAGAACGAGCACCGCAATCGCAGACAGACGCCGCTGCCGGAGCGTGAGGGCTGGGGAGAGGGTTCCCGCTCACACCTGCCGATCCCCGAGACGCGGGATGGTCAGCGTGCCGCCAACGACGATTCAGCTTCCGAGACTTCTTCCATGAACGAGATTCGCTTTTTCAACACGCTCGGGCGCAAGCTCGAACCCTTTCAGCCGCTCGACGCCGAGCGTGTCCGCATGTACACCTGCGGACCTACGGTCTACAACCACGCCCACATCGGCAACCTTCGAGCGTTCGTCTTCGAAGATCTGCTGCGGCGCACGCTCCGATACCTTGGCTACCAGGTTCATCACGTGATGAACCTGACTGACGTCGACGACAAGACGATTCAGGGAGCCAATGCACAGGGCGTCGATCTCGACACCTACACGGCGCCGTACATCGCGTCTTTCTTCGCCGATCTCGATGCCCTTCACGTGGAGCGAGTCGAGGTCTATCCTCGCGCGACCGAGCACATCGCCGAGATGATCGAGATGATCGAGATGCTGGTCCAGAAGGGCAACGCCTACGTTCGCGACGGCTCGGTCTTCTTCCGCATCGCCTCCGACGACGACTACGGCAAGCTCTCGGGAATCGACCTCGAGCAGGTCGAGCAGGGAGCGCGGGTGGCCAGCGACGAATACGGCAAGGACGACGTCCGCGACTTCGTGTTGTGGAAGGCGAAGAAGGAGGGAGAGCCTTCGTGGGAATCGCCCTGGGGACCGGGGCGGCCCGGTTGGCACATCGAGTGCTCGGCCATGAGTCGGCGCTACCTGGGAGATACGTTCGATATTCATTGCGGCGGTGTCGACAACATCTTCCCGCACCACGAGAACGAGATCGCCCAGAGTGAGTCGGCGAATGGTGTGCCATTCGTGCATACGTGGCTGCATGCCGACCACCTGATCGTCGATGGTGCCAAGATGTCGAAGTCGCTCGGGAATCAGTATCTCTTGCAGGATCTCGTCGAACGTGGCGTGACACCGCGTGCGATGCGCTACATCTATCTCTCGGTCCACTACCGGCAGAAGCTCAACTTCACCTTCGAGTCGGCCGAAGCGGCTGGATCGGCCCTTCGCCGGATCGACGACCTGCGTTTCCGGCTGGATCACGCGACCGAGTCCGGCACCCCGTCTCCGACCATCGCCGAGGCCGTCGAGACCTTGTTGCGGGACTTTCGCGCCGCCTTGGCCGACGACCTCGGTGTCGCCTCGGCGCTTGGTGCGGTCTTCGTCTTCGTCAAGCAGGTCAATCGTGTGTTGCAGGATCAGACGCTCGGGACAGGAGACGGTGCGCGGATCCTCGCCGCCTTGGCTGATGTCGACCGCGTTCTGGGTGTGCTCGACCCAGCCGACTGGGCTGCTGAGGACGAAGGCGCGGACGAAGGTCTGAGTGACGAAGAGGTCGAGGCGCTTCTTGGTCAGCGTCAGGCGGCGCGTGCTGCACGCGACTTCGCCGCGGCCGATCAGGTTCGGGATCAGCTCGTCGCAGCGGGAATCGTCATCGAGGACACGCCCCAGGGACCGCGCTGGCGCCGCGCGTGAGGCGATTTCGCGACCAGCTTCATACCCATGGTCGTGGTCGGGTCGCCGAAGATCTGGCCGCCGACTGGCTCGCCCGCAACGGGTACACGATCGTGGCCCGCAACGTCACCACGCGTGCCGGTGAGATCGATGTCGTAGCCCAGGAAGGGGATACCCTCTGCTTCATCGAAGTGAAGGCCCGTGCAACGGCGCAATTCGGCTCGGCGATCGAAGCCGTGACCCCCGCAAAGATGCGACGAATCGTCCGTGCGGCAAGCCTCTTCTTGGCCCGTACGGGCGAGGAACGCGCCGTTCGATTCGATGTTCTCGGGCTCGATCGTGCCCAAGATGGGTGGCGCTTTACATTGATTCGCGATGCCTTTGACGCAGATGGTTGAGGCGACCAGCGAAATGAGGCTTGACAGGCTCCGGCGGCATCACTATCATCTCGCCTCCCCGGGCGGGAATAGCTCAGTGGTAGAGCACAACCTTGCCAAGGTTGGGGTCGCGGGTTCGAATCCCGTTTCCCGCTCCAATCCTCCTCTCTGTTTCAGCATCGGTCGAGCCAGGCCGTCTTGATCTCTGGCTCCCGGCTGAGCACGCAGGCGACGTGGCCAAGTGGTCTAAGGCGGAGGTCTGCAAAACCTCTATTCGCCGGTTCGAATCCGGCCGTCGCCTCCACCTCCGTATCGCCATTTCGACCGCCGTTCGAACTGAGATAAGATTATCGCGCGGGCGACGTGGCCAAGTGGTCTAAGGCGGAGGTCTGCAAAACCTCTATTCGCCGGTTCGAATCCGGCCGTCGCCTCCACCCTCGAAGTCCCAACCTTTTGAATTCGGCCTTGAAAGCAATCGCGCTTTGCCTGCCGCGGGCGAGATCGTCGGCGCGGATCGTCCTCGATTGGGGACGTCTCGTGAGTGTTGCGTGAGCTGGTTGTGACGGATCTAAGATTTTTATTGTTTCCTGGGTGATTTTTCGGAGCTTTCGTGGGGTGGAATGCCCCTTGCTCTATAGATGGACCGTAAGGAGGTCCCATCATGACGACCAAGAAATCACATCGCACTCACCGCTTTCATCTGCTCACCATCGCATCGTTTTCGCTGATGCTCGTGGCTGGCGCCGCGACTGCCTCGGCGGGTGGCCACCGGGGTCACGACGACAAAGGACACAAGTACGACAAGAAGCGCGGCCACTCCAGCCATAGCTACCGCTCGTACCGGAGCGGCCACTCCCATCGGGGTCACGGCCATTCCTATGACCGGCGGGAACGTTCCCACCGGCGGAGCTACTCGAACCGCGGGCACGGCTACCGCGGGCGCGGGCACTACCGTGGCCACTCGACACGTCGCTATGAAGGCTACACACACCGGGGTCACAGCTATAGCCACCGAAGCCATCGAAGCTACCGCAACGAGCGCTACGGCCACGGCCACGGCTACGGGCATGGTCACGGCCACGGCTACCGTCACCACGACTCGAGCTACCGGCACCATCGTCGGTTCAGCATCCCACGCCTGATCACCCGTGTGGTGGCACGCGAGCTGACGCGCTTCTATATCGACCGGCACTACTATCGCAGCCATGGCCACTACCATGAGGTGTACCGCTTCCCGGTGTACGTGGATGGCTACGTGAGCTACCGGCCCTACGCCTACTGTGAAGGTGAATACTTCGCCGTCGGCAAGTTCCGAGGCAACGGCTCCTACTACTGGGACTGAACGATCCGAGGCCAGACGGCCGCGACCCGCCAGACGGGTCAGATCGAAGAAGCGACCGCCTTTCGGGGCGGTCGTTTGCGTTGGGGTTGACCTACAAGTTCTTGCGGTGGTAGGCCAGGTTGGCTACCAGGGCTTGTAGTTTGGGCTTGTCCCGGTGAAAGTGCTTTGCTATTCTGTGCGGCCGACCACAGGTTTGCGAAAGGGTGGAAGATGCTCAAGCTTAGTCAACTCGAGATCAACGGTTTCAAGACGTTTGTCGAACCGGTCGCGCTTTCCATTTCGGACGGCATCACGGCCATTGTCGGCCCAAATGGTTGTGGGAAGTCCAACCTCTCCGAGGCCATGACGTGGGTACTCGGCGAGCAAAGCGCCAAGTCGCTGCGTGGCGCCCGCATGGAAGACGTGATCTTCAGTGGCTCCGCCGGTCGCAAGCCGGTCGGTCTGGCTGAGGTCACGCTCACCCTGGAAGCTGACGAGTCGTTCCCAGCCTCACAAGAAGGCCGGATCACCATTGCTCGGCGGGTGCATCGCAGCGGTCAGAGCCTCTACCGACTCAATGGCAAGACGGTCCGCCTCAAGGAGATCAAGGATCTCCTGATGGATACGGGGCTCGGTATCCGGGCCTACTCGGTGATCGAGCAAGGCAAGATCGGCTTGATCCTCTCCGGCAAGCCGCAAGAGCGCCGGCGGCTGATCGAAGAAGCTGCCGGGATCACCCGCTACAAGTCGCGCAAGCGGATTGCCGAGGTCAAGCTCGAGGAGGCGACCGCCAACCTCTTGCGCCTCGATGACATCGTGTCCGAGGTCGAGCGCAGCTTGCGCAGCCTCAAGCGGCAGGCCAGCGCTGCTCGACGCTTCAAGGAGCGGCAGACGATCTTCCAGGATCTTCATGATCGCGTCCTGCGCGGCCGCTGGTTCCTGCTGTCCTCGCGCCTCGAATCGCAGACCGAGCAAATTGCCGAGCTGACCGATACCGAAGCCTCACAGACAGCTCTCTTGGCGCGCGATGAAGCCGCGCTCGTCGAAGGGCGAGAGGCGCTCGATACCCAGGCGAGCGCGCTGGCCGAGCGACACGAGGAAGCGGCCAAGCTGCTGGCGCAGATCGAAGGCCGTCAGACCTTTCTCGAGGGTGCTCGCAACACCATCAAGGACACGCAGGAACGACTCGAGCGCGGTAACAAGCAGGCCGAGGAGCGCCGCAGGGCGACCGCCGACCTGCGTGGCGCCGTGGGCGAGCTGGATGAGCGTACGACGCAGCTCGCTGAATCCCGCGACGAGGCGGCCAAGCAAGTCGCGGTCGATGACAATCAGATCGCCGAGTCCGAGCGCGCGGTCGCGGAATCGCAACGCAAGCAGGAAGCGGATCGCCAGGCCCTGCTCACGTCCCTGTCGGCGGTGAACCGCTTCAAGTCGCAGCTCCAGCAGCAGCAGGTCGAGATCGAGCGGCGGACCCTGCGCGGTCGCTACCTCGACGAGGAAGCCGCGCGGTTGAGCAAGCAGGTTGCGGAAGCCGAAGGGGCCCAGGCCCGTATCGCCGAGGGCCTGGAGCAATCGGAAGCCGCCTTGGCGGAGACCACGGAGACCCGTCACGCCAAAGCCAACGCGCTCGAGACGCTGCTCGAACGCGAGTCGAAGCTGGGCGACGAGCGCCGCGCGCAGGAGAACGCGCTCAGCGAGCTGGCGCAGCGGCAGCGGATCTTGGAAGACCTCGGCCGCAAGGCCGTCGAGCATCGCAAGACCCTGGTCGAAGCGCTGGAGAAGATCGGCGTCGACCGCCCGAAGTTCCTGGCCGATCATTTGCGCACGGCTGCCGGCTGGGAGCGAGGTGTCGACCACTTCCTCGGCGCGCTCGCGGACGCGGTGGTGGTCACCGGCGAGACCGATGTGCTCGATCTCGCCCAGCGCTTGTCGGCCGCCGACGCTTCGGGAAGCCTCGTTGCGTGGCGTGGTGAGACCGGGGCGGGGGCTGACGCTCCGAACCCGACCAACACCGTGGTCGACGACCCGGCGATCGCCTTCAGCCTGGCCGAAGCCCTCGATCTTCCCGCCGAGCTCGCGGGAGCACTGCCGCCGGCCTACTTGGTTGCGGAAGGCGCCGACGCTGCGCGCCTCGCCGCCGCGTATCCCGGCATCGCCTTCATTACCCGAGATCGCCTGTGGGCACAGGGTGGTGTCGTCCACGTACGCGGTGAGCGTGCCGCGCCCGGCGTGCTCGCACGCGAGCGCGAGCTCGAAGAGATTCGCGCAGCGATCCCGGAGACCGAAGAGAACATCACCCGGATCGTCGCCGAGCTGGCCGATGCGCGCAGCGCCCGTACGGTGGTGGCGGGCGAGGTCCAGAAGCTGGAAGAGCGGATTGCCGAGCTTCGTCGTGAGAGCGCCGTCGCCCATGCGCGGCGCCAGGACGCCGGCGTCCGGCTCGAGAAGCTACAAGCTGCCCATCAGACGGTCACGACAGAGCATGGCGAGCTGATGGTTCAGCTCGAGGATGCTGGGCGACGGCACCGCGACATCGGAACCGAGCTGGCCGCGGCGGAGGCCAACCATGTGCAGGTCGATGAGGCGCTGGCCGCCGCGCAGGTCGCGGTCGACCGCAGCCGTGAGATCCGGGAGTCGCTTCGAACCGAGGGAGCGGGTCGGCGCGCCCGCCTCGAGCTGCTCGACGAGCGCTTGCAGGCGCATCACCAAGAGTGCGCGCGCGTACGTCGCCAGACGGACGAGGCCGAGCGTCAAGTCGTTGCCTGGCAGCGTGAGCGCGATAGCCTGGTTGCCCGAACTGCCGAGCTCGAAGACGCTGTCAAGGTGGCCGAAACCGAGCTGCAAGAAGCACTCGAGAAGCGCGCGGTCGCCCAGGAAACCGTGCTCGAGCGGCAGCGCGAGCTCGACCTGCAGCGCGAGTCGCTGCGCGAAGTCGAGACGCGTGTCGTGGCCACCCGCGAAGCGCGCGACGCCACGCGGCAAAGCCTGGAGCGGGCCCGTGTCGAAGATGCCCGCGTGCGCCAAGATGCCGAACATCTGAGCCAGGCCTTCTGGGAAGCCTTCGCGAAGCTGCTACCCGGCGCCGAGCCACCGCCCGCGGCGATCCAGTCGGTTCTCGAGCCGGCAGGCGTCGAAGGTGAAGAAGGTGAGGCGAACGAGGTTGCGGATGGTGCCGATCCCTCTGATGCGGTGGCATCGGATGCGGAATCTGCCGAGCGCGGTGCCGAGGCCGATCCATCCTCCGATGGAGATTCGATGTCTGCGGAGGCCGCCGCGCCGGTTGGCCAAGAGACGGGCGAAGCAGCAGTGGCTGACGACGGCGAAGAAGGCTCAGTTGCCCAAGAAGGCGAAGGAGCGGGAATCGTCGACGGCGACGAAGACCCGCTGTCCAAGCTCGAAGTCGTCGAAGTGGAGCCGGTGGATGCCGAGACCCTGGGCGATCTCGAAGGCGAGATGACGCGAGCCAAGGCCAGCCTCGAGCGCTTCGGACCCGTCAATGTGCTGGCGGCCGACGAGTACGACGAGCAGCAGGAACGCCACGGCTTTCTCACGGTGCAGCGGCGCGACGTCGCTGAGTCGGTGAAAAGTCTTCGCGAGACGATTCAGGAGATCAACGACGCCTCGAGCCTGCGTTTCAAGGAGACGTTCCAGCAGGTCAACGTTACCTTCGGCGAGACCTTCACCAAGCTCTTCCGTGGCGGTGAGGCCGAGATGCGCTTGCTGGACGAAGAGGATCTTCTCGAGAGCGGCATCGAGATCATGGCCCGCCCCCCGGGCAAGCGCGCGCAGAACATCATGCTGCTCTCGGGTGGCGAGAAGGCGCTCACCGCGATCGCGCTGTTGTTCGCCCTGTTCCAAACCAAGCCATCGCCCTTCTGCATTCTCGACGAGGTCGACGCGCCCCTCGACGATGCCAATGTTCTGCGCTATGTGGACGTGTTGAAGGAGATGGCACAGGACACGCAGTTCCTGGTCATCACCCACAACAAGCTAACGATGGAAGCAGCCTCGACCCTCTATGGCGTGACCATGGAAGAAAAGGGTGTGTCCAAGGTCGTGGCAGTGGAAATGGATGGCGTCGATCCGGCCCAGGAAGTCATCGGCGCTGCGTGACGGCGGACCTACCAGGCGGCCGAAGATTCGCCCCTCCGAGCGAGCGTGCCGGATCGCCGCCTGAGCCTCACGGCAAGACGTCCGACCATGCGGAGGTGTCTCCGCTTTCAAAGCTGTCGACGAAGACTCTCGGATCGGGCAGGCTGGGCAGCTCGTTGTTGCACTGGTCGGCGCCCGTGCCGATCGGGGTCCCGTGCGTTGCACCGGAGGCGAAGGTGCCGTCGCTGCTTCGGCTCAGGGTCGTGACCCAACTCTGGGCGCGTTGATCGCCATAGATGCTCATTACGTTGTCGTCTCGAAAGTCCATGAGCGCCCAGCCGTCTTCGAACGGATTCGCGGTGCCGGCCTGGGCATCGAAGGCGGTGACTACGTCCGGGATGGCCGGTTCGATGGCGACCACGGACTCCTGCTCGTCAAAGACTGCGAAGAGCGGATTCAGCTGGGGAAGGCCGGCAGGCTCCGTGCCGCAGGCGACGGCCGAGATCGAGCCCCCCGGCTCGCGCCAGGTCAGCCATTGGGTCTCGCCGATCGCCCCCGAAGTACGGAAGGGCGCGCTCATTCCCACGGGCAGCGGCTCACGTCCGTCGGTCCCAGGCCCCTGACCATTGTAAAAGGTGTAGCGCCCGTAGAACGTATGAAGCGAGGGGTTGTCGGCGAAGAACGCCGGATCGGCCTCGAGGTGAACGGCGGGCACCTGTGCGAGCGTCTCGGCACCGGCGCCGATGTAGGTCACGTCACCGAGAAGGACGTTGTCCATGCTGGCCTCCGACTCGAAGTACCCGGGTTCCGATGGGAAGGATAGTGAACAATCCAGCGTCACATCGATGGTGACGTATCCGCGCGCGATCAGATCGCCATGGTCGCGGCCGGCACAAGTGCCGAGTGCGGCGGCGGGGCGGCCCGTGTGCCACGTCTGCATGAGGTCGACCAGCAACGGTGAGAAGGGATTGCTGTAGTTCGGTCCCGTTCCCTGGGTGCTGGAGTTGTTGCAGTTGGGGAAGAGGGTATGCGGAGCCGAGACCGGGCCGACCGGGCTGAGCCCCGAGCCGGGGCCGGTGCGCGGAAGGTTGCCGTTGCAGAAGATGTCGCGGAGGTCGATCGTTTGAACGTCGTAGCCGGTTAGGTAGACGCTGAAGTTGAGGCTACCGACCGACCAATCCGTCCAGAACATCACGTTGATCACCTGGGCGTGGGCATCGGCGTTGGTGACCCGGATCAGCGTGTTGCTGCCAGCGGTTGGGTCGTTGCACGCCGCCTCGCTCACGTCGACCTCGAAGTAGGGAACGAAGAGGGTCGCGGCGGGCACCTCGTCGAGGGTGCAGAGGACGGCATTGGCATGCGGCGCGGCCACGAGCCCTACCAGCGATGCGAGCATGAGGAGGCACAGGGGATCCATGAACCGGCGGGTTCGACACATGTTTCTCTCCACGGAAGACGGTAGCCAAAGGCAACCTAGGTCTATTTAGGCTACTGTAGCATATGCCGATGAAGCATGTTCTTGGTGAGAGCAATGCACTCTGCGGGCTCTGGGAAGCCCGCCTCTGCAGTCGTGAAGGTCTCCGCTACGGGGACGAGCAGCCGTCGATCCAGCTGCGCATGCCGTCATCTTGAGCGATGTCGGTATCCGTGATCGCGACGGAGTCATCCGTGATCGCGAGCTGCAATCCGTTGCGCAGGTCTTGAATCAGGCAGTCGAGGTGGGAGTGTCCCGCAATCTGCTCGGCATCGGTGAAGCGCTGCGCCGGATGCTTCAGCAGCTCACGGGCGACCGCGGTCGCGTCACCGTGAATGGCGCTTAGCAGGAGCAAGGCTTCGAGGTAGGGCAGTGCCGAGTCGCCGTGCATCTTGGAAGCATCGTGCGGCTTCTCGCGCGGCATGTTGACCTCGGCGTAGTAGTAGAAACGATCCTGAAACAGGGCGGTGTACTTGTCACGCGCGGTTGCCGCATCGTCCGTTTCTTCGTACCCAGGGTGCAAAATCGAGCCGCCTTGGTCGATCGCGATGTCGGCGATCCCAGCCCCGGGCTTCATGTCCTCGATCTGGGCGAGGGTGCAGACCTTCTCGGCGGCCTTGGCGCCGGAGCGATGCGCGAAGACGATGCCGATCGCGTTGTTCATGGCCTCGTCGTCGAGCGTCGTGCGAATGGAGACACGCGGAAAGCCGAGCTCCGTGAGGGTGGCGTGCAAGGCGTCGTGCATCGGCTCGTACCGCTCGACGACCACCAGCTCCTCCGCGATCGGCAGCAGCTTCTCGGCCGCGCTGGTCCCGGCGATGCCGCCGCCCACGACAACCACCTTGCCGTGCGGATGGCGGGCGCGAACGTGATCTACGAGCTTCTGCGCGGCCACCCAGCCTGCGAAACGCGACATGCTGCCGACGATCGGGGTGCGATCACCGCCGCTCAGCAGGTAGCTGCAGTTGCCCACTGTGCCGCCGTCGATGATGGCGGCGAAGTTGCGCTTGGCGAGCATGGCGCAGACCCCTGCGGGCTTGCTGGCAAGATGCACGGCGCCAATGCGGAGAAAGGGCCCCGGCAGGCGGCTCTCGTAGTCCGTGGGCTCCTTGAGCGCGTGGACGACATCGACCGCCTGGCGGGCGGCGAGATCTGCCTCGTCGACCAGCTCGGCGCCGACGGTTCGGTAGGCGTCGTCGGGGAAGCCCGCGCGCGCGCCGGCGCCGCGCAGGACCAGCAGGTCGACGTCGACGTTCAGTGCGGCCAGATCATCACGCAGCCGCACCAAGTGCTCGGGCGTCAGGCCGACGCGGGTTTCGTGGGGAATAAATTCGTCACTGCCCAGTAGCAAGGCAACTTGCTTCTTGGCGAAACGGGTGTTGGCCAGCTCCGCATGCAGGTCGCGTGAATCGGTCGGCATGTTGGTCAAACCTCCAGGGTCACCAGGTGATAGGACTTCTGCCCTTTGCGTAGCACGAGCACCCGGCCGTCGAGGAAGTCCTCGCGGCGTACGCTGGCTTTCTCGTCAGCCACGCGCTGATTGTTGACGTAGGCCCCGCCTTCGCGAACCAGCCGCCGCGCCGCGCCGCGCGAGGGCACGAGCCCGGCGTCGGCGAGCAAGCCGATCAAGGGCAATCCTTCATCCGAGAGCACTTCCGGCGTCAGCCTATGTGACGGTACCTCGTCGAAGATCTCCAGCACGTCGTCGGCGGTGAGCGCCTCGATGCTGCCGCCGAAGAGGACCTCTGACGATTGCTGCGCCCGGGCGACCGCGGTCTCTCCGTGCACCAGAGCCGTGACCTCGTGCGCGAGTGCGCGCTGGGCTGCCCGCTTCTGCGGCGCCACCGCCAGCTCCTGGGCCAGGGCCTCGATCCGGTCGGCATCCAAGAAGGTGAAGGTTCGCAAGTAGCGGATGACGTCCTGATCGGCGGTGTTGAGCCAGAACTGGTAGAAGCGGTACGGCGACGTGCGTTCTGCGTCCAGCCATACGGCTCCGGCTTCGGTCTTGCCGAACTTGGTGCCCGCAGCCGTCGTCACCAGAGGCATCACCAGGGCATGCGACTTGGTGCCGCCCACCCGCCGAATGAGATCGATGCCTGCGGTGATGTTGCCCCACTGGTCGCTGCCGCCCACTTGCAGCGTGCACTGATACCGCTGGTTGAGGATCAGGAAGTCATAGCTCTGGAGCATCTGATACGTGAATTCGGTGAAGGAGATTCCAGGGCCGTCGAGCCGGCTCTTGACGGAATCCTTGGCCAGCATGGCGCCGAGCGAGAAGTGCTTGCCGATCTCACGCAAGAAGTCGACGAGACGAATGGTGTTGAGCCACTCACCATTGTCGACCAGCTGTGCCGGCGCGGACTTGCTGTCGAAGTCGAGAAATGCAGCGAGCTGCTGCCGGATTCCCGCAATGTTCTCGGCGACTTTCTCGGCGGTCAGCAGATTGCGCTCCTGGCTCTTGCCGCTCGGATCGCCGATCATCCCGGTGCCGCCGCCGACCAGTGCGATGGGGCAGTGGCCGAGACGCTGCAGGCGCGCGAGGGCCAGCAGGGGAACGAGATTCCCGACGTGGAGGCTGGCAGCGGTCGGATCGAAACCACAGTAGGCGGTGACCTGTCCGCTGTTCAGATGTTGCTCGAGGCCTTCGCTGGTATCGAACACCAGCCCACGCCACTGAAATTCTTCCAGGGCAGACACGATCCTTCTCCTTCGGGCTGCGGTTGGCGACGACACGATCGCGGTCCGTGTCGAGGTGTGTGAGCCGAGCCTGGCTCACGGGCAGTGGATGGTATCACTGACCCTGGCCGTTGCTCGTCTCGTGCCGGCAGGGCAGGCGATCACGGCACGGGCGGGACAGGAGTACGGCGCTCCGATGCCTGGCGCAATACCTGCTCGAGGGCGGGCAGAAGCGGGCGATCGGCATCAGCCCAGTCCACGTTTTCGAGCTCGTCGGCGCGCAGCCAGCAAATATCCGCATGCTCGTGGAGGGTCAAGGTGCCACCGCGAATCGAAGCCAGGAAGACGTCGAGCACGATCGTGCGGTTCGCACCCTGCGCTTCACCGCGGCCGAGCAGAGAACCGACTTCGATCTCGATCCCGAGCTCCTCGCGAATCTCGCGAGCCAATGCCGTTCGTCGCGCCTCGCGAGGCTCCACCTTCCCGCCGGGAAACTCCCACTTCCCGGCGCTGCTCATGCCGGGACCGCGCAACGCGGCGAGACACGCCCCGGCGTCGGAAACGATGGCCGCGCCCACGACGTGTAGGCTGCCGAGCTGGGTTTCCGCCTCGTTCTTTTTCATGGTTCTTCGCGGTCTGAGGTGGCGACCTGCTGCATCTGACCGATCGACATCTTGGCACAGGCTGGATCGGGATCGAAACGTGAGAACTGCGTGATCGGCCAGTGACGCCGGGCCACGAAGCTAGTTGCATGAAGAACGATGCCTCTGACCCCACAGCCTTCGCTGCACTTGCGCAAGCGTACCTGCCGCGATTCGACGTCCAGGTGCCGCTGGGTTCCGTGGCCAATGGCGAGGTGTTTCGCGCCACCGACTTGCCGACGGGCGAGCAGGCTCTGGTCAAAGTGATCCCTCGTCACCTCCAGACTGCAGCCGGTGGTGCGTCGTGGGAGGTCTTGCGCGAAGAGACTTCTCGCCTCAGCAAGCTCTTCCATCCCCGCGTATCGAACCTGCTGGAAACCGTCGATGCTCCGGAGATGCTGATTCTGGTCATGGGCCTCCCATCAGGTACGCCCATGCGGAGGTTCCTGGAGTCCCGCCCACCGAATCGCTCGGCCGTCATCCAATGGACGACCGAAATTCTCGAGCTTCTCACCGAGGCCCACACCCTCGATGTGGTTCATCGTTTCCTGAGCTTGAACGCAGTGATCGTCAATGGTGCTGGCCAGGCCAGTCTCTGTGGGTTCTCGTTGACCAGTTTCGCGCCCGCCCGTGCGCTCCTGTTGTCGCCCGAGCAGCGGAGCCACGGCGCGGTGGACAGCCGCAGCGACGTCTATGGCGCGGGGCTGCTCTTGCGTTTGCTGCTCGAACGGGCCGGTCTCGACGGTGACCTCGGCAAGACCGATCCGCTGCGACTCGCCCTGCTCAAGGCGCTTGCGGAGGCGCCGGCGGACCGCTTCCCGGACCCGCCGTCCATGGCCAACCTGGTCGGAGAAGCGCGCAACTGGCGGCAGGTGGTCTCGATGGCCACCAAGAAGATGAGCACCGTCGAGGTGAGCAAGGTCGTGGGGAGCCAGGCTGCAGAGAGCCCAGTCGAGCGCACCGTGATGGATGGAGAATCGGAGCACGTGCAGGAGTCGGCGGTGTCGGAAGTGGCGGCACCCGTGGCGGTTCATCCTCCGGCCGCAGTCGACGACCCGTTGAAGCACGCCAGCGCGCCGAGCGACACCGTGCCGCTGCCGGCGCCCAATTTCGTCGCCCGCAACGTGGAGAAGGACGAGCAGCCGAGTGACGGGCAGCCACTGGTCGTGGTGCCGGCGGCCATCGTGACGACCGAGCCCGTGCCGGGAGGCAATGTGCCTCGTCGCCGGCCTTGGGGCGCGCTCGCCCTTGGTCTCGTCATGATGGCGTTCGCCGCCACGGCCTATCACCTGGGCCGGACGGCAGAGGAGTCGCAGGCCGAAACCGATGCGGACGTTCCGGTCTCCCTCGCCACGCGAGCGATGACGCCATCGACGGACGGGAACATTGCGATGCCCGCGAAGGAGATGCCCGCGAAGGAGATGCACGGCGATCACCACGCGCATGGCTCGACCGCGGAAGCGATCCATGAATTCGTCCACAGCGGCGTGGTGGACAACCTTTTCACCCATGCGGCGCTTCCCGAATCCGACCGTGCCTTGCTCGAAGAAGTGAGCGCCGATCTGGCCGGGCTCGATTTTCACGATGACCCGCGCGGCCTCGAGCCCGTCGACACACTCTTCGCGAACAATCCCCTGCTCGACGGCAGCAATCCGTTTCTCTCCGACGCGACGCGCGAGCATTGGCTGGCCGTGGCGGCGCATGAGAAAGGGGCTGACGGCGCCATTGCGCACCTGGAGGCCCAGAGCCACCAGACCAGCCAGGTCGGTCTCAACCGTGCGGAGTGGTACGAGCACGTGGCTGCCTGCCAGCAGCTCTGCGGCATGGTGGTCATCGGGCTCTTCTACGAGCATGTGCGCAAGGTCGAGGAGAGCCCGCACGAGCTGGTCCGCTTTGCGATCGGTAGACAGGATGTCGAGGCCGCGACCCGTGAGCGGCTCCAGAGCCTGATTTCCCGTGCAGATTCAGACGACCGGGTGTTGTTGATCGGCCGCGCTTCGCGCATCGGCGACCGCGCCTACAACTACGCGCTTTCCGAGCAGCGAGTGGCAGCGGTCTCCCGTGCCCTCGAAGAGATCGGCGTCGCGTCCGACCGCATCCACGGATTCGGTCTCGGTTACGAGCCGCCGCAGCTGACTCCCGAGGTCGCTCGGCGCTACGGCGTCGAAGCGGCACCGGTAACTGAGCTGAATCAGAGTGTCCTGGTGGTGACCTACTCGGCGAATCCCCAGACGTCCTGATCGCGGCCGCGGTGGCCTGTCAGGCTCCGCGACCGATAAAGCGCCGTGGCTCTCGGGGCCGATCTCGCGTCAGGAGCAGATACAATGTGGGCTCCAGGCTACGATCGTTCCCCGAGGTCATCAATGTCCGAAAGCCCGTCCACTGCTTCGAATACGGAACCTGTTTCCAGCACGGCGTACCGTGACTGCCTGCGCCATCTCGCCGGCGGCGTCTCGATCGTGACCACGAAGCACGGCGACATCACTCACGGCATGACGGCTTCCGCGGTGGTCTCGGTCTCGGCGGAGCCACCGCTCGTGGCGGTGGTGATCGATCGAGGGCACTCGATCAATCCTCTCCTCGAAGGTGACGACGCCTGTTTTGCCGTCAGCATTCTGGCGGAAGAGCAGCGCGAGCTGGCCGACCGCTTCGCCTTCCTCAAGGACGGGGATCGATTCCTTCGTGGCACCTGGGAGCACGCAGAAACCGGCTCACCCGTCCTCGCCGACTCCCTCGCCTGGCTCGACTGCAGGGTCAGCGCGCGGCAGCCGGCCGGCAGCCACACGATCTTCGTCGGATCCGTGGTCGCCAGCCAGGTGCGCCGTCCGGATGTGTCGCCCTTGCTGTACTGGAACCGGGCCTATCGGGCGCTGAGCGCCGACTGAGCCCGCGCCGG
>CALFAM010000002.1 GCA_937948815.1 uncultured bacterium | reverse complement strand
ACAATGGCATCTTGGTCGCGTCCGAAGGTGCCTTCGGTTCCGGCCTTCTCCAGATCGTGCCGGGCGCTCAGCCCGACAAGCCGTTCGACGTCGCCCCCGTGTGGCAAGCGCCGCGCATGCAGGCGCACTGGAATACCTTCCTCTTCGTCGGCCGCCATTTCTATGGCTTCGATCGCGACCGCTTCCTCTGCCTCGATGGCCTGACGGGCAAGCCCCTGTGGCGGGCGCGCGGTGGCGTCAGCGCAGGCTCATTGCTGCACGCCGACGGCCACCTCTTGGTCCTCGGTGACAACGGCTTGCTCGCCCTGGTCGAAGCCACGCCGGAGGACTACCGTCTGAAGGCGGAAGCCAAGGTGATCGGTGGTCGTACCTGGACCAGCCCTGCCCTCGCCAACGGCGTGCTCTACGTGCGCAGCCCGCAAGAGCTGGTCGCTCTGCGTGTCGCCACGCATGCCATCACCAAACAGCGCGCCCGCACTGCGAATCCTTGACGGCACGTCCGGCCGTGCACGGTCCGCGCGAGCAGGCCGCAGAAACACGGCGTCGTTGCCGCCGTAAGGAAAGCTCAGAAGGCACGATGTGCAACCACCGCCAAGGAGACTGCCGATGGACGCCACCCCGAGAGCTTTCCTGGTCGCGCTCGGCATCGCATGCGTGGCTGCCGGCCACCCTTCGGCACAGGCTCAGAACGCGGCGGGCGACGGTTCGCATTCCGTGGATTTTGGCCAGTCTCAGCTACTCGACCGCATCGAGTCCGTGCTCGCCGAACAGCGTGACGCGCTGATCGGCGTCCGCAGGGATCTCCACCAGCACCCTGAGCTCTCGGGCGAGGAGGTTCGCACGGCGCGCGTCGTCGCCGAGCGGCTGCGTCATCTGGGCCTCGAAGTGCGCACGGGCGTCGGCGGCCATGGCGTGGTCGCGGTCCTTTCCGGGAAGAAGCCCGGGCCACGCATCGCCGTGCGAGCCGACATGGATGCCGTGCGCTCCGGGGCGCCCGATCCCGTTCCATTTCGTTCTCGAACACCCGGTGTCCGGCACATCTGCGGCCATGACGTCCACACCACAGTGGTGCTTGCCCTGGCTGAAGGTCTCGCTGCCGTCCGCCCGGCTCTCGCGGGCTCGGTGGTCCTGGTATTCCAACCCGCCGAGGAAACGGCCACCGGCGCCCGCGCGATGATCGCCGACGGCGCCCTCGAAGGCCTGCGCCCCGACGCGTTCTTCTCGCTTCACACCGCCCCCCTCGAAGTCGGCCAGATCGGCAGCAAGCCCGGTCGCATGCTCGCCGGCCGTGATGTCGCGACGGTCACCTTGAAAGGTAAAGATGACCTCGAGCCAGCCGCCCGCGCGATCACCGAAACGATCCGGAAGCTTTCGACCCTCAGCCAGGCCGAGGCCGTGCGCTCGACCACGGGTTCCTATGTGCTGGCCGACGTGGTGCAGAATTCGGCCAGCGAGCGTCTGTCCGAACGCACGATCGTGGCCATGATCACCACCAGCGACGATCAGCGAGACCGCGTCGAGGCTGCGCTGAACGCAGCCGTCGCGAGGCAACGACAGCAAGGCGTCGACGCTCAGCTACGCTACGAAGCCCAATGGATGGCCGGCGCCTGGAACGATCCGGCCCTCGAGGCGCGCGTTCGAAAAACCATTCGCAACACCCTCGGCGCAGATGCGCTGGTACCCATTTCGGGCGTCATCCCGATGTTCAGTGAAGACTTTGGCGCCTTCCTCGACAGCACCCCCGACGACATTCCCGGTGTCATGTTCTTCCTCGGTGTCTCCAACGCGAAGAAGGGCTTCGTCGGCATGCCGCACAGCCCGGACTACGTTGCCGACGAAGAGGCCATCTTCGTCGGCGCGCGCGCCCTCGCCGCAATCATCCTCGACCACCTCGGCTGACGCGTCCAGTCCCCTTGCCCCGGCCGACCATACCGGTACACCACCAGCCCGCAGTCCGAGCTGGCGGTGAACGACAAGATCACGGTGCGCGAAGTCGAGGTCACCCCCTCGGATTGGCCGGACTACCTACTTGCGGACGACGACGACCTGATGCCCCTCGACGAGCTGGCATCGACGATCGCGACACAAGGGCACTGGTCGACCTCAATGGTGACGACACATTGGATGTCATCCGGCCCGACTACAACGGTGTGTACTTTCAGCAGGCGACCGGTGAACCGTTCCCGGAGTCCGCCTTCGTACAAGCGCCTGGCGTGCCGCTGCCGCGGGCCTTCATAGGCCTCTACGATGCCCGCTACGCCGATCTCGACGGCTCCGGTTCGAAGCTGGCGAGTGCGTCGTCCTCGAGGGTGGTTTCCACGCCGTCGCCGGCAGCCAGCTCACCATCACCACCTTCTAGGTCGGGCCGTTCGGCACCGGCCACTCTCCCCCCTCACCTCTGCCTCGGACGGGCACCCCTCCACGCGCGCCCGAGGTCTCTCCCGAGCTCGGCAGGATTGCCGAAGATCGAACCACGCTTTGGGTGCTTGCGCATTGGTTGACAACGCAGAGCGGCGTCTGCCACGCTGCCTGGCGTGAGGACACGACGACAACGCTTGGTGGTGTCGATGCTGCTGACGGCGCTCGGTGCGCCGCTCGCGGCGGTGCTGGCGCTGACGTGGCACGTGACGAGCCTGCATGGATCGTCAGGCCATCACCATCGTGGCTCGTCCGCGCATCCGCATCTCGAGCGCGCTCACGGGGCGCAGGCTGTGCACCCTGCTCAGGAGCACCACGCTCTCGAGCACCACCGGCACGAACACGCCGACCACGGGCACACCGACCACGGGCACGCCGGCCACGGACACCACCGGCACGAACACGCCGGCCACGGGCGCGACGCGCATCAGCTTGCAACGCACGATGCGGCTCCCTGCCTCGATTCGATCACTCAGCTTGCAGCGACCGACACGACGGTGGCGTCACCGGCCACGGGCGCGATCGTGCATTGCCGGTGCGACGGCTACGGCAACGCCGGCGATCATCGGCATCAGCTGACGGTCTGGGCGAGCGAGGGCATCCGCACCAAAGGAATGGGCACGTCGCTGCGCACGGCCAAATCCGCGTCGCACGTCGCCAGCCACGCAAGTCCGATGGGCGCGGCTGGTTGGTCGCACGAGCGTGACGCCCGTCGCACGCCGCGCGGTCTTTCACCGCCCGAGCCCCTGTACGACAGCCTTTCGCGCCCCAGCCTTTCCCAGCTCTGTACCCTGCTGCTCTGAGACCGCCCGTTCGGCGTTCGCATTCCGCGTGCTCCCGGTAACCGGGAGGCACGTCCGAACCACGGCAGTCTTGGAGCCTCAATGCAACACCCACGATGGTGGCTCGTCTTCTTGGTTGGCCTGCTCGCCAACCCCATGCCCGACCGAGCCCGGGCCGAAACCATGACGGAAACGGATCTTCTGGCCCGTCTGAACGCGGACCCGACGCTTCGTGCCGCCACCGAGGCCGAGGCTGCCGCGGCGCGCGCGCGGGCCGCAACCGCTGGTCAGCTCACCGCGCCGACCATCAGCTTCAGCCGCGAGGACTCCGGCGACGCGGGGGTCGAGCAGACCTGGGCAGCGCGGTGGACGCCCCCGTGGGCGTCCCAACGTCGCCACGCCCGCGGGCAGGCCGAGGCTGAGATCGCGCAGGCCGAGAGCCGTGGCAACTTGGCGCGACTCGGCCTACGCGACTCCTTGCGTGCTGCCTATGCCGACTGGGCACTCGCGACCGAGCGCCAGCAGCTCGCCGAGGGCTATCGCGCGGACATCGAGAGGCTGGTGACGCTCGAGTCGGCACGTGCCGATGCCGGCGAAATTCCGGGTCTGTCGGTGCGTCGGCTCGCCCTTGCCGGACAGCGGATCACCTTGCGCGCGAACCGCTTCGCGGTCGACACGCGGCTCGCGCGCGGCCGTTTGGAGGCGCTCGTTGGCCCGCTACCGGACGCTGCGGTCCCGGTGATGCCCACGCTGCCCCCACAGCCGACGCCCCGCTCAGCCAGTGCCGAAGGTGAGCCGAGCCGAGATGAGGCAGCGAGCGATGCCCAAGCCATGGATCGCGAGCATCCACAGTCTCGCGCGGCAGCCGCGGCAGCCGAGCGCGACCGTTTTGCCGTTGCGCGCGCGCGCTCGGCCATCGCCCTTCCGGAGATCGAGCTCGGTTGGAGACGCGTTCGCGCGGATGGATTGACCGCTGACGGTCCCGTGCTCGGCGCCGCGTGGCGGGTACCGCTGCCCGGACGCCGCCGCGCCAAGGTGGCTGCTGCCGAGGCCGTCGCAGCGGGCTCGGCAGCGCGGCAGGCGCGCCAGGAAGCCATGGCCATCGCCGTCCGGAGTGCTGCCCAGGACGTCTACGCCCAGCACCACGCACAGGCGTCGACTCTGCCAGAACCGGACGATCGGCTGCGCCAGGCCTCGGTCGAAGCCTACCGGCTCGGCGAGGGAAGTCTCACGGACCTTCTCGACACCTTCGAGGCTCTGCACGCAGCTGCCATGGGCCGCCTCGATCTACTCGCCGACGCCCTGGCCGCACACCGCGCCCTCGAGCAGGCAGTCGGCCACTCGTTGCCCCTAGTCTCACTGACCCATGCCGCTTCGGAGATGGCTCCCTCGGCGCCTGTTCCCCCTGCGATTTCTGCCCCGGACCTTGCTTCCCTGGAGACGAAACTATGATGTTGCCCTACGCTCGACGACGGACGACTACCCGGGCGGTCCGACCGGGGCTGAAGCCCGAGCCTGCTTGCCAGCCGCTGTCTCTGCTCTTGCTGCTGCTTTTGGTTGGAAGTTGGGCCTGCGGCGGGGCTGACCATGACCACGGGCCGAACGCTGACCACGATCATGACGACAAGGCTGACCATGCTTCCGCGGCCGATCACGATCACGGGGCCGGGGCTGACCACAGCCACAGCACTGACAGCGGTCACGCTCACGGGCCGGACGCTGACCACGACCATGGCGACGTCGCCGATCACGATCACGGGCCGGACGCTGACCACGACCATGACGACGTCGCCGATCACGATCACGGGGCCGGTGGGCACAGTCACGGGGACGAGGGCGACCACGATCACGGGCCTGGCGGGCACAGCCATGGTCCCTCCGATGGTTCCTGGCGGGTGACGGCGTTTGGCGAGCACTACGAGGTCTTTGCCGAAATCGGCCCCTTGGTCGTCGACTCACCAGCCTCGGCCCATACCCACGTCACGGTGCTGGCCGACCACTCGGCACTACGCGCGGGGCGCGTCGAAGCGCTCCTCATGGCACCCGGACTGGACGAGCAGGCCTTCGTCGCCACGTCGCCGACACGTGACGGCATCTTCGACCTGGCGATCACGCCACGGCAAGCCGGAACCTTCAGTCTCCGCGTCCGAGTCGACACGGGTGACAGCAGCGAGACCATCGACGTGGGAACGATCCGAGTCGGCACGCCGGGAGAGCCCGGAGGCCTGGTCGCCGCCGCCTTCGACCGCAGCGCCTCGGCCCGAGGAGATGGCGAGCCCACGGAATTTGGCAAGGAGGACCAGTGGCAGACGACATTTGCCACGGCCTGGGTCCGGGTCGGCACTTTGGCCGACAGTGTTCGCGGCCCGGCGACGGTGCAACCGCCTTCGGGAGGTGAAGCCGTGCTGACGGCACCGATCGATGGCGTATTGCAGGCCACCACACCCTCTTCCGCGTCGGCGTGGCCGCACGTCGGGCGCAGCGTCCGCCGCGGGGAGACCCTCTTCTCCATCGTGCCTCGCGCCACGGGCGGCACACCACTGGTCGATCTCGAAGCCGCGGTCACCCGCGCCACGGCGGAGCTCGAAACCCACCAGAGTCGGCTCGCACGACTCGAGAAGCTGCTGGAAATCGAAGCAGTGAGTCGACGCGAGGTCGAGGAGCTTCGTGCCGAGGTCAAGGCCCGAGAGGCGGGTCTTACGGCGGCGCGCCAGAATCTCTCCCACGAGCAATCGGCGCGGCGCGGCGGCAGCGCGGGCGAGACCGCCTTGGTCACGATCGACGCGCCGTTCCCAGCCCAGGTCGCGAACGTCGAGGTCTCGCCTGGCGAAACGGTGTCCGCTGGAACCGTGCTCGCCCGCCTGGTCGTTCGCGCCCCGCTGTGGGTCGTCGTTCGCCTGCCTCCGGCGGCGGCCAGTCAGCTCGACGCTGCACCTTCCGGCTTGTTGTTGCGTGGTGCCGACGGCACGGTTCACGAGCTCCCGCGCGAGGCCGTGGAGCTGGTCGCCCGACATCCGGAGGTCGATGCCGCGACCGGCACAGTCGGCGTCGTCTTCGCCCTGGCCGAGCCACCGAGCGGCCTGATGCCGGGCTTGCGGGTCGAAGCTGATGTCCTGCTGCCGACGGCACGCGACGGCATCGTCGTCCCGCGCGACGCGCTGGTCGATGACGGTGGCATCGACGTGGTCTACCTGCAGCGCGACGGCGAGACATTCACCCGGCGAGAAGTTCGCATCCTGGCTCGCCAGGGCGAGCAAGTCTTGGTTTCGGGCCTTCGAGCCGGTGAGCGGCTGGTGGTGCTAGGCGGCGCGGCCATTCGGCGCGCGACACTCCTCGCTTCCGGCGGCACCGGCCATGGCCATGTTCACTGATCGCGATCGGATAAGAACATGCTCGACCGCCTGATCCACTTCTCGCTACGCCACCGGCTCTGGGTTCTGGCTGGCGCCGCCCTGGCCCTGGTGCTCGGTGGGCTGCACGCCACCCGGATGCCCGTCGACGTCTTCCCCGATCTCTCGGTGCCCACGGTCGTGGTGATCGCCGAGGCGCCGGGCCTGGTTCCCGAAGAAGTCGAAGCCCTGGTCACCCGTCCGCTCGAGTCCGCGCTCATCGGCAGTCCCGACCTGGTGCGCGTGCGGGCCGTCGCGGGAGCAGGGATTTCGGTCCTGTGGTCGGAGTTCACCACCAAAACGGACATCTACCGCGCCCGCCAGACCGTTGCCGAGCGCCTCGATCAAACCGAGCTTCCCGCGGGCGTGCCGCCACCGCAGCTCGGCCCGATCAGCTCGATCATGGGCGAGATCACCTTCGTCGCCCTGACCTCCGACAGCCTTCCACCCCTGGAGCTGCGCCGAATCGCCGACGTGACCGTGCGGCGACGCCTGCTCGCCGTTCCGGGAATCGCTCAGGTGGTTCCGATCGGCGGCGAGATGCAGCGAATCGAGATCGAAGTCCAGCCGACGGCCTTGGCGGCGCGCGGCATCGACCTCGGCACGGTGATCGACGCCGCGGCCCGGGCGAGTCGGGTGTCCGCCGCTGGCTTCCATGTCGAGGCGGCGACCGAATACCTGGTACGCGGCGATGGCCGGGCCCGCTCCCCCGCGGACCTCGAGAACGCGATCGTCGCGCTGCACGATGGTGTCCCGATCCGCATCGGCGACCTGGGCACGGTGAGGATGGCTGCCGCCCCCCGCCGGGGCAGCGCCGCGTTCTCAGGGCGTGATGCGGTGGTGTTGTCGATCCAGAAGCAACTCGGCGCCAATACCCTCGAGCTGACCGAGCACCTCGACCACGCGCTCACCGAGCTCGGCGAGAGTCTCGGTGATGCCGTGCGGATCGAGAGGAACACCTTCCGGCAGTCCAATTTCATTCAGGCAGCCATCGGCAACGTGTCCGAGGCCTTGCGTGACGGCGCCGTGCTGGTGATCATCGTGTTGTTTCTCTTCCTCGGCAATGTGCGCACGACGTTGGTCTCGGCCCTTGCCCTGCCCTTGTCGCTGGTCGGAGGCGTGCTGGCGATCACCGCCGTGGGTGGAAGCCTCAACACCATGACCCTCGGCGGCCTGACCATCGCCATCGGCGCCCTGGTCGACGACGCGATCATCGACGTCGAGAATGTGTTCCGACGCCTCCGAGCCGAGCGGCGGAAGCCCGAATCCGAGCGGCGCTCGGCCTTCGAGGTGGTCTACCAAGCCTCTCGGGAGGTCCGCCGGGCGATTCTCTTCGCCACCCTTCTGCTGATCGTGGTGCTGCTACCCCTGTTCTTCCTTCCCGGTGTGGAAGGGCGTCTCTTGCGCCCGCTCGGCCTCGCCTACGTCTCCGCGCTGGCGGCGTCGCTGCTGGTCGCCATGACCGTGACCCCTGCGCTCTGTCTGGTCCTGCTGCGCAACGCCCGCGAGCAGCGCGCCCCCTGGCTGCTGCGCGCCATGCGCCGGCTATACGCACCGAGTCTCACCTGGGCGCTCGGCCATCCGCGCACGGTCGTCGTCCTCGCCATCGGCGCTCTGCTTGCCGCCGCTACGCTCGTGCCGGGACTCGGCCGTTCGTTCTTGCCGCCCTTCAACGAAGGCGCGCTCACCGTCGGCATCACCGCGCCGGCGGGCATCTCCCTCGACGAGTCGGATGCCCTCGGCGGCGCCGTCGAGGCCGTCCTGCTCAGCTTTCCCGAAGTCGTGTCGACCAGCCGCCGAACCGGACGCGCCGAGCGTGACGAGCATCTCCAGGGCGTCAACCGCTCGGAGATCGAGGTCGTCCTGCGTCCGGGTCGTGGCCAGGAAGAGCTACTCGCGGCCATGCGTCAGGCCACCTCGGCAGTGCCTGGCGTGGCGGTCAGCTTCGGTCAGCCGATCAGCCACCGCATCGACCACATGATCTCGGGCAGTCGGACCAGCTTGGCCGTCAAGATCTTCGGCCCGGATCCCGCGGTGCTGCGTCGCCTGGCCGGTGAGATCGGCACGGTGCTGGAGTCTGTCCCCCGCATGGTCGACGTATCGAACGAGGAGCAGGCCAGCGTGCCCCAGGTCGTCATCGACTTCGATCGGCCGCGCCTGGCGTTCCATGGCCTCGATGCTGCCTCCTTGGCCGAGACCATCGAAGCAGCCTTCCAGGGCACCATCGCGGGCGAAGTCGTCGACAACCAAGCCAAGGTCCCGGTCGCCGTGCGCTACCCGGCCCGTTTCACCGCCCGGCGCGACGAGCTCGGCGCACTGCCGGTGACCACGCCCACCGGCACCCAGCTTCGCCTCGACATGCTCGCCGACGTCCGCACGGACCTCGGCCCGAGCTTGATCCGCCGCGAGGACGGTGAACGCTTGACGATGGTCACCGCCAATGTGGTCGGAGCCGATCTGACCGGAAGCGTCGAGGCGGCCCGCGCGGCGGTTCGGGACGCGGTGGCCCTGCCGAGCGGCTATCGGGTCGTCTTCGCGGGTCAATTCGAGGAAGCCGCGCGCAGCCTGCGCACGCTCAGCCTCCTGGCCGCGCTGATCTTGATCGCCATGTTCACGCTTCTCCACGTCGCGTTCGACGACTCGCGGGCGGCGCTCGTGGTGCTGGTCAACCTCCCCCTGGCGCTGATCGGTGGAATCGTCGCCGTGCGCTTGGGGAGTGGCATCGTGTCGGTGGCGACCCTGGTCGGTTTCATCACCCTCTTCGGCATTGCCGCGCGCAACGGTGTGCTGCTGGTGACCCACTATCAGCACCTCATGCGCAAGGAAGGATGTACCCTCGACGAAGCCGTCCGCCGCGGCTCGCTCGAACGGCTCGCCCCCATCCTGATGACCGCCCTGACCGCTGGCCTGGCCCTCATCCCATTGCTTCTGGCCCGTCACGAGGCCGGCAACGAGATTCAGAGTCCGATGGCCGAGGTCATTCTCGGCGGCCTCCTCACCTCCACATTCCTCAACCTGATCGTCGTTCCGGTTCTGTTCAGGCGTTGGGGACAGGTACCCACTGCCGACGATCGCGAAGCCGCGTGAGACCTTCGTGACCTCTTACCGGTAGAGTGACGACTCGTAGTACGACCTCGACACGACGGCACGAAAAGGCACCACGACCACGGGGCCTTCCAAGGAGCTCGACGATGCGGTTTCTCTCCGCCTTGGCATTCAGCTTGTTACTCACGATCGCGCCGGCTGTATCCGCAGATGGCGACACCGAGCGAACGGGGAGCTTCGAAGGGAAGAGTCGGCACAAGGTGTCCGGCACCGTCTCGGTCGTCGCGGGGTCCGACGGAGCCGAGCTGGTCTTGGGAAAAGACTTCGACTTCGACGGCGCCCCCGACCCCAAGCTCGCGTTCGGCAAGGACGGCTACGAAGCAACGACCCTGTTCTCGCCACTGCGCAAGGACAAGGGGACCCAGCGCTATGTCATCCCGCCCAGCATCAACCCGAACGAGTACAACGAAGTTTGGATCTGGTGCGAGAAATTCGACGTGCCCCTGGCGAAGGCCACCCTCTCCTCGCCCTGATCGAGGGTGCCATCGATCAGAGCGGGGCTGCCAGCTCACGCCTCGACACGTCTCCCGTCCGCAACAGGCTTCCAAGTCACAGTGAGCTCGCATGGCGTTCCGGACAATCCTGCGAGCGCTCGCCGTCCAGGCAAAATCGTTCAAGTGCTTGTGAAGCCTTGGCTTTGCGCACCATGCTACCCTGCTCGCCCACGGTCCATACGAGGACGGATTCGCGGAAGAGAAGAACCATCTAGGAGGCTAACGTGCGGAATCATCCGAAGACCATTGCCTGGTGCATTATCATGACCCTTTGTGCCATCGGGGCTGTCGCCAATGAGCCAGCCGAGCCGGTCGATCCCGGCAAGCGAGTCGTCGTATCGGAGCGGATCATTGGTGGCGACACCGCGACGACTTCGGCATCCCAGCCCGAACGAGCCGGCCTCGTCGCCGTTCGTGACGCCGAGACGGGCGAGCTTCGCGCTCCCACCGCCAGCGAGTGGCAGGAATTGGCGAGCACGTTCGATGTCTTGAACCGATCCGATCAAGGACTTGTCGAACGAACCTACTCGGACGGCTCCGTGGGTGTCCGTCTCGAGGGCCGGTTCCAGTCCGTCTCGATGATCAACCGTTCGTCTTCCGCGTCCGGCGAGGACGTGGTCGAGGCGACCTGCACCCACAGTGCCGACACCGTGGTCGCGAAGCTCGCCTCGACCGAGGCGGCAGCGGAGAGCCAGGACGACGACGAGACGGAGGCCGCCCATGATCACTAGCGCACGCTCCTTCCATGCTGCCCCGATGGGCGCCACGCTCACGGCAGTCTTGCTTCTCGCCGCGGTCGCCCCCGTCGCCTTCGGCGCCGAGGTTGTGATCATCAACAATGACGGTGCGGGTGTCGGCCTCAACGATCCGACACCCGCGACGCCGGTGGCGGGCAACAACGGCACGACCCTCGGCGAACAGCGACTCAATGTCCTGGAGCGCGCCGCGCAGATTTGGGCGCAGAACCTGGTGAGCGACGTACCGATCGCGATTCAGGCACAAACGGCAAGCCAAGCCTGCACCGCGACGACCGCGGTACTCGCCTCGGCTGGCGCCGCGGTCGTCGAGCGTGACTTCCCCAATGCTCCCGAAGCCGGCACTTGGTACCACGGCGCACTCGCCAATGCGATCGCCGGCGTGGACCTCGATCCAGGCAGCCCCGACATCACCACGCAGTTCAATATCAATCTCGACGAGGACCCGAACTGTCTCGGGGGCAACGGCTGGTACTACGGCTTCGATCACGAAGAGGGGCCCCAGACGGATCTCTTGGCCGTCATGCTCCATGAGTACGGCCACGGATTGGGGTTTGCCAACTTCGCCAACGAGTCAACCGGAACGCTGTTCCAGAACATCCCCGACATCTACACGACCTTCACCCGCGATCTCGAAACCGGAACCGATTGGAACGACATGACCAACGCGGAGCGGATCGCCTCGTCGATCAACGACCCCGACGTGGTTTGGACGGGCGCAAACGTCACTGCGGCGCTCGACGGATTCCTCGCGCCTCCGGTCATCCTGACCATTGACGCACCGGGAAACATCGCTGGCGCGTTCCCTGCGCAGTCTGCATCGTTCGGCCCGCCGGTCCCGGGTGGTGCCGGGCTGAGTGGCAGCGTCGTCCTGGCCGAGGATGGCGTCGGAACCGGCACAGATGGTTGCGAAGCGTTCACCAATGGTGCTGCTGTCAACGGCAACATCGCATTGATCGATCGCGGATCGTGCAGCTTCACGTCGAAGGTCGTCAACGCACAGGCCGTTGGCGCGACCGCGGTGCTCATCGCCAACAACGTCGCCACCGGACTGCCGCCCATGGGGGGTAGCGACCCCACCATTACGATCCCGAGCATCGGGATCTCTCAAACCGAAGGAGCGAGTATCCAGGGAGAGCTACCGGGCGTCGATGTGACGCTCGAGTTCGACCTCGGGGCACCGCTCGCGGGTACCAATGGCGGCTTCCTCCGGGTGAACGCTCCGAATCCGGTTGCACCGGGTTCCTCGATCTCGCACTGGACGCCTGCCGCGACCCCGAGCCTGCTCATGGAGCCTGCCATCACTTCGGCCCTGACCGATGACGTCGACCTCACGCTCGAACACTTCCGCGACATCGGATGGACGTTGCTGACGCCGTCAATCTTCGCGAATGGCTTCGAAGACGGTGATTGTTCGGCGTGGAGCGCAAGCAACGGCGGCGGCTGCTGACCTTCGGACCGAACGCCTACGACCCACGCGCGTTGCCCGTACCGGCTCGAGCCCGGTACGGGCAACCGTTGGTAACAGTACGCCTAGTACAGGCAGGGAGCCGTTGGACACAGGTTGCCGGTGATCTCCTCGCAGCAGAGCGTGTCCGGATTGAAAGCATAGAAACAACCTGGGCTGATCTGCCGGCAGGTCATTTCTTCCCATCCGCCCAGGCCGAATAGCTCCTGAGTGGTCTCACGGGCCGATTCGACTGCGCAGGCAGCAGGGGCATCAGCGTCGTCGAGCGCAGGAACGAACGCCAGGGAAGACGAGGCGTCTTCTGAGGCGACCCGGGCTACGGTGGCGTCCTGAGTGCTCGTCGATGCGAAAACCATCGGCGTGGCGACCAAGCAGGTGAAAAAGAGACCGGTTGCGATCCATTTCCTCATCGAAACTCTCCTTGTGAAACGTGTCGATTGGGAACGTTTCTCACCGAGGATGACGTCATCCCGCAGTGAGACCTCTCTGCTTTGACCACCGAAATTCCGCGACCAATCCCCTCATCTTTCTCGACAAGGCCGAAGAGACCGCCGAATCTGCTGGGATCGGGCCGCGACGATCCACCTCCGGATGGTTGCCGCGAGTGACACGCGCGAGCGCTGCCGGGTCGTGTTCATAGCCCAGCCTCCATGATTCCACTTTCCGTCGCGCTGACATCGCCTTCGTAAGGCCGGCACGTCATTCTGGTCGACGCGTGGCGTCGTGGCGACGCGCGAGCTGCCGGCCAGCCAAGAGCATCTGGAGCGTCACGGGATACGCATTGCCCGTGGTCGCCCCCCTTTGCTACGCTGCCGCCCCCCTGTAGCTCCAGCCCTCCATGACTCCATGCAACGCGGAGCGGCGTCGCGGTTGGCGCGGTGCTCCCCGGGAGCGGCAAGCTGCGTACAGCCTGCGACCGAACGGGCGGTAGTCTGTCGTCCCTCCCGGCGGCCGGATCCGCCGGGGCGAGGCCTCGGCAACGAGAATGGAGCAAGGATCGGATGGAGAACGAAGCTGCTTGGAAAGTTGCCTACTGGGCGTTTGCCTGGGCGTTGTTGGCTGCGGCGGCGGTCTCGGGAAGCCTCGGATGGCGCGCAATCCGCCAGGAGAAGCTGGAACGCCACGCCCGGTTGATGAACCAGGCCGTGATCCTGATCGTCCTCTTCCTGGTCTCCTACCCGATCAAGCTCGCGCTTCTCGGCCGCGAGGATCTCGGCACCTGGAGTGAAGCAGCTCGCGTCATGCTGCGCAGTCACGAAGCAGCGGTGGCCGTGATGTTGATCGCCGGCGGCTTGGCTCGCTGGTTGGCCCGGCGATTCGGCAAGGCGGGACGGAACCTGGCGGACGCATCGATGTCTGACCGCAGCCGGCACCGCCGCCTCGGACGTGCCGCTCTGGTGATGTCGTTCGTGGGACTCGGTACCGCCGCTGCTGTTCTGGTCGGCATGATCCTGCGTCTGCCCTGACGGCGGATCACCCGTCAGCGCCCGACGGCTGTGCCGATCGTGGTGTCAGTGCGCAGCTTCGAGCTGCGCGACCGTGGCTGTCACGATATCCGCGAGCTCTTCGCGTCGATCAACCGCTGCCTCGAGGTGCGCAACGAGGACCTCGGAGGCCACGCCTCGAGTTTTGGCTGCTTCGACGAGCGATGTTGACATCCGCTCGACGATCGAGGTCCGCGTCACGTCGACGTGGTGCTCTACGCCGGCCGCTGACGGCGGCGGCGAAAGGCCGACGATGCAGGGCCGCCCATTCGAGAACCCGATCTCCTCGGGGCGGAGCGATGCCCACGGCACGTCCGCCACCAAATCCGCTACCGCCTCTTCGTAGCGGCGAACGGTGATGGCAAGCTGATCGCCGAAGCTCGATTCGGCGATCGTGCCGAGCGCAGTCGCGAGCGCGTCCGCGATCGATTCCCGTGCGATCAACACCTGCCAGAGACGCCAGGCTCCGCGGCCCGTCGCGGCCAGCGCCAAGGAACGATCCGCAGAAACCCGCGGGCCGAGGGCTACGAGCATGCGTGCCCATTCGAGAAGCTGTGTGCGCCCCGGTGCGGCGGCCGAAAAGCGGTGTTCCGGGGCCGATACGACACGCCAGCCATGTGGAGCATCTGCGCGCCAACCACCCTCTGGGGTCGGTTGCGCCTGAAGGCCCACCGCCTCGAGCCGCTGGAGCAGCACACGGCCTGCGATCGGTGGCCAGATGCACCCCGTCGGAACCGAAGAATTGGGCAACGCGGGCGGTGGTTTGCTTGGCACCGGCTCCGCCTTGGTATGACTCGGCGCAGAGTGACTCGGCGCAGAGCTCGCAGGTCGCGAGCGTATGTTCGACGCTTCTGGTTCGGGGTGCGACGACGCGGCCGGAGGCTTCTGCACCGCTACTGGGCCAAGCGGGACGCGATCCGACGCACGCTCGAGCATGCGCAGCAGGTCTTCGCCACTGCGTACCCCGAAGGTATCGTCGAAGCCGTCATCCTGGTCGAGCAACACACGCGCGCGATCGAGGGCCAAACTCACACCCAGCCCGAAGGCGTCCTTGACACCTTGTCCAGAGGTCGCGACGCCGGGAACGAAGGCGAGGTAGGGATCGTCCCCACCCAACGTCGCACGCACCTCCGCCATCGGCACACAGCCTGGCAAATCGCGTTTGTTGGCCTGCAAGACGATACCGACCGGTGGCGCTGCATCCGCCACGAACCCCTTCATCTCGCCGAACGAGATGAGCGAGCCTTGCATGGCGAACTGCCTCGTGTTGGCGACGAAGATCACCGCATCAGCGGCCTCGATCATCAGGCGGCGGCGGTCGGCGAGCCCGGACTGCCCCGGGACGCTCATGACCTGGCAGAACACACGGTAGCCGTCCATTCGCCCCGCACGGTAGAGCATCCAGTCGAAGAAACGGGTGCGCCCATCCATCTCGCCGGGAGAGTAGACCGCCGATCGAGTGTCTCGATCGACGAACCTGGCGAGGGTTCGCAGGGATGTGGTCTTGCCGGCCTGCGGTGGGCCGTCGTAGACGATGCGCACGATCAGCACACCGCGGTCCCGATCCAATGTAGCCATGGTCCTCGTTCGCCCTCATCGCCAACAGCGGCGCGCCCACCGCCAGCTCGAGACAAGAACCCGCCATCCTTTGCAGGCGTGGATCGCGCGCATGATTGGTGAGCGTAAGCCGGTGAACGCTTTCCAGCCGGCGGGAAGGCATCCAGGCGGCTGTGCCTGCCTGACTGCTACATCCCGCCGCGAGAGGCTATCACCGACACGGCTGTCTGGTGGCCGCGAGCAGACCGTGGCGAACGTTTGCTGCGAACGAGAGCAGCGGGGCTTCAATCGTCATCGAGACGGAAACCGGCAGGTGGCGCGAGAATCCTCGAGGCCGAGAAGCCCATTCGGCCACGAAAATCCGGTCGTAAGGACGCGCTCATTGCGCGGCAAGCTGCTTGCCACGGGCTGCGCGATCGCCGGGACGAAGGGTCTACGCTTCGCCACCCTGTCCATCTCGACGGAGATCGAGACTGCTTGATACCATCAAACAATGTGAGCATCTTGCTATGAATCCTACGACACCGAAGCGGCACGCCTCACCGGCACCGACCGAGATCACGGACCTGCTGGTTGCCTGGAGCGGCGGAAACAGCGACGCCCTGGCGCCGCTGATGGATGAGGTCTATCCTCGGCTTCTGCGCCTGGCGACCCGCTACCTTCAGCGTGAACGCGCCAACCACACCCTCGACGCTGCGTCGCTGGTTCACGAGGCCTTTCTTCGTTTCGTTCACCAGGAACGCGTCCGCTGGCAAGATCGCGCGCACTTCTTCGCCGTCGCAGCCAAGATCATGCGACGCGTGCTGCTCGATCACGCGCGTCGCCACGCGTCGCTCAAACGCGGCCGCGACATTCTGCTCGTACCCCTCGACGAAGCTGCGAACGCATCCTCACCAGATCCTGGCTCGCAGCGGCACCCCAACCTGATCGCCCTCGACGATGCCCTGCAGGCACTCGAGCGCCGTGAGCCTCAGCTTGCCGAGTTGGTGGTCATGCGCTACTTCGGCGGCATGCGGAAAGAAGAGGTCGCCGAGGTCTTGGACATGTCGCCGGCTACGGTGTCGCGCCGATGGCGGACCGCCCGAGCCTTTCTCTTCACCTACCTCGAAGGCTCCTCTGACCCGAACCGTCGAACCCCATCGCCCCAAGACTTAGCCGAATGAAGCCATCGGCCACGGACAGTGGGCACTGGCTGCGGGCCAACGAGCTCTTCGAGCAGGTGCTGGACTTGCCCGCCGCCGAGCGAGACGACCTACTCGACCGCGCGTGTGCCGGCATGCCGGGTCTGCGTGAGGCTGTCGAGCAGCGTCTCCACGCCGACGCCCGCGCCTGCTCCTTTCTCGATGAGCCCATTGCGCCCTCACCTGAGCTCCCGGGGCACACAGATTCGCCGTCAACGCGGACAGCTGAATCCATGCCTCGTCGGCTCGGCTCGTATCGCCTGATCCATGAGCTGGGTCAAGGAGGCATGGGTACGGTCTACGCCGCGGAGCGAGACGACGGTGCCTACCAACGTACGGTCGCGATCAAGGTGATTCGAGCGGGCGCCGAAAGTGAAGACGTCATCCGCCGGCTGCATGACGAGCGCCACATTCTGGCACTGCTCGATCATCCCAACATCGCCGCGATCTACGATGGTGGCGCCACGTCGAGCGGGCATCCCTACATCGTCATGGAGCGGGTGGAAGGCGAGCCGATCGACCGCTACTGCGCGAACCGGCAACTCGGGATACGGCAACGCGTGGCGCTGATGGCGAAAGTCTGTTCGGCAGTGGACTATGCCCACCGCAACCTGGTCGTCCATCGTGATCTCAAGCCCACCAACATTCTGGTAACGCCAGCGGGCGAGCCCAAGCTGCTCGACTTTGGAATCGCCAAAGTGCTCGACGCCGATGCCCATGAGCGCGAAGGCAGCACAGCATCCAATGCTACGGCTCCCTGGCGCCAGCGCCTGACCCTCAACTACGCCAGCCCGGAGCAGATCCGCGGGGAGCCGGTGTCGACCGCGAGCGATGTGTATGCCTTGGGCGTTCTGCTCTTTCGTGTGCTCACTGGCATGCTTCCCCATTCGCTTGATGGCCTGTCGCCGTGGCAAGCCGAGGATCACTTGTGTCACAGCAAGACGCCTCGGCCGAGCACGATGGTAGACGGCCGAACCGGCGTCGAGAACATGGGATCGCAGAATCGCGACCGCCTTCGTCGACAACTTCGCGGCGACCTCGATCCGATCGTGCTCCAGGCACTGGAGAAGGATCCCGAGGCCCGCTATCGCTCGGCTGGAGCGCTGGCCGACGATCTCGAGCGTTTCCAGCATGGCTTTCCCGTACGCGCACGACGGGGCGGGCTGCGCTATCGCACGGCCAAGCTGCTGCGTCGCCACCGGCTGGCGGCAACGCTCACCGCCGCCGCCTTGGCCCTCGGCATGGCCTTCTTGATGTCGGTGATCACCTCCGAACGGCGACTCGCGCGCAGTGAGCAACACCTGTTGGCCGAGCAAGGAAAGCGTGAGGCCCTCCTCGACTTTCTCCTCGGCATTTTCGAAGAAGCTGGGCCCTATGCTTCGGAGGGTGTCCCGGTGACGGTTCGCGAAGCCGTCGATCGGCAGGTCGCCCGCCTCGACAGGTCCTTTGACGAGCAACCGGCCGTGCTGGCCACCGTGCTGTCGACCCTGGGCTGGGTCTACCTCGACCTGGGCGAGCCTGCGCAGGCGGAGCGTTTTCACCAACGCGCCCTGACGGTTCGCCGGGCGATCGCCGAAGAGAGCATTGATGTCGCGGACAGCCTCGAAGGAGTCGGCGCAGCACAGCGCGACACGTGGCAGGGCACGCCCGCCCTCGAGAACAGCACCGCTGCCTTGGCAATCGCCCGCCGTCAGCGCGGCGCGCAGCCGCAACAGCTCCTCCGCTGTTTGAACAATCACGTTCATCTACTGTGCACGCTGAACGATTGGGCGTCTGCCGATCCCTTTTCCGCCGAAGCCCTTTCCCTCGCTCGAGGTCTTCCCGATACCGACTCACGATCGATCGCCTGGGCCGCGAACCAGCGTGCCTTGGTACTGCGCAACCTCGGCGACACCGTCCGCGCGCGGTCGCTCTATCTCGAGACCCACGCACACCTCCAGGCTCGCTACAGCGCGCCGCACCCGGACCTCGCCACCCTCTACAACAATCTCGGCCGGCTCGAAGCGGAAGCCGAGCACCACAGTCTCGCGATCGCCTATTGGCGTCAAGCGGATCGTCACTATGCCGCTGCCTTCGGAGAGACCTACTACGACCGAATCATCCCGCTCACCAGCCAGGGCCGCCTGTTGTTCATGATGGGCAACCCCACTCTTGCGGAAACCGTGCTCCGCGAGGCGATCGACGTCGGCCTGCGCTCGCCCGCCATCGGCCCGGAGAGCGAGATCGGCTATATCGGACGCCCCGCCGTACTCCTCGGCCAGATCCTCGCATCGGTGGGGCGATGCGCCGATGTGCGGGCCTTGCTCGCCGACCGAATCGACGCCTGGAGCCACCGCCCTGATCACCCCGTGGTTCAGCAGGGACAAGCGCTATTGGCCGACTGCATATCTCGCCATTTCGAATCGTGATACCAAATCTCACGTTGTTACGCGTAAAGAGACAAGAACCTAGTTTGCTCGTCGATCGTTCCACGAATCAACCAATAGGACACTTGTCATGAAAAAAACCCTGCTTCTCACCCTGCTCTTGCTTCCGAGTGGATTCGTGCCAACGCTTCAGGCCGCCAGCGGCTCAGGCGGAGGCTCCTGGATGCAACACACCCTCGTCGCGGAGTGCACAGCCGGGAAGGTCTGTGCCGAGTGGTTCGGATCGGATGGCATGCCGACCGGTACGTTTTGCTGCATCCCAGAGAGCGCCATGAGTGCTCGTGAGTTCGGCGTCTGCGAGGACCCCTTCTCCCCAGAGGTCCGACCTGACGGCAACCCGATCTAGGCGAGCTCACAGATTCGTACACGTGGTGACGCAACGGCCGAGCATCGCCACGCGCAATCCTGCATAGGCCCCAAACAGGTCCCAACAACTTGATCATTCGTTCGCGATGCGAGCGCCCTTGCGCGCCTCGGCATTGCCGCGCCGTCCCGAACCCGAGAGGAGAGAGGCTCGATGGGAAGCAAGCTCTACACCGTATTCCTCCACAGTTCTCTCGTGGCAATGATTGCCATCTCGATGAGCCTCGTGTGGCAAATCCGTTTCTTGCGCGCGCAGCTCGCGCCTGGCGAGATGGATCAGATCGAGGCTGGAGAGATGGTGGACGCGATTGACGTCACGCATCTCTCTGGAGAGTCAGCTGTTCTGTCATGGCACGATGCACAGCGTGATCGCCTCCTTCTGATCTTCACCACGACTTGCCCGGCCTGCAAAGAAAACCAGCCCACGTGGCAGGAAATTCATGGCGAGCTCGGAGAGCATCTCGACATCGTCGGGGTCAGTCTCGATCCGCTCGAGGCGACGCGCGCATACGAGCAAGCGTACGCCTTGCCCTACGACGTCGTCACCGTCGCGGATCGCCAGCGGTTTGTGACCGATCTCAACATCCCGGCCATTCCCTTCACCCTTCACGTCGCCAGCAATGGCAGCGTACTCGGCGCCTGGCGCGGCATCCTCACGCCCGAACAACAACGTCAACTCACCGCCACGGCCCGATCTGTTGCCTCATCCATCTGAATCGATTCCTGAAAGCACGACCCGTCACCCATACTTCGATTCACACTTCCATTTACCAACCTTCGATAGTGAGGATACACATGAACCACAAGCTCCTTCTCAACAGCGCTTTCGCCACCCTTCTGATCGTTGCTCTGGCCTTCGGCGGTTCCGCGACCGTTCTCCAGGCCAGAGAAGGCGGCAACGGCGGTGACTGCCCAGCACGCGCCTGCGCACCTGGCGAAACGGGGCAGGCCATCGGCGAGTGCACAGTCATTTTCCCCCACGAGGTCTGCATCGGCGACTGCCAAGTCCTGAAGTCCGACACAGGCGGGCAGTGCTACACCAACTGCAACTGGCAATAACGTAACCCATTCTCTCGACTGGTCAGCTTTCAGGCAATGCGCGCGCTCCCTCGAGCGTGCGCCTTTTCCTTTCCAGCCTGCGGCTTCGCCCCATAGGATGTGGATCTGGCCGCGTTGATACCAAATCGGATCGCGCTGCGCGTAACAGGACAGAACGCTGATTCTCATGCCAAGGAGACTGCCATGCATCGCCTGCCCGTTGCCAC
>CALFAM010000001.1 GCA_937948815.1 uncultured bacterium | reverse complement strand
GCACCCGTATAGAGGCCGTTGTTGTTGTAGAAACTGGCGTAGGCCACGACAAAGCGCCCGGCCGTGGCCGCGCCAGCGTCATGGCTGTCGATCGTCGTGTAGATGTTTGGAGAGACGGCCACAACAAAGTCGCTGGGCGCGCCATTGCCCACCGTATCGAAGATCCGCCCCTGAAGCGCCGAGAGCACACCCTTGCCGCCGAGATAGCCAGTTTGCCAGACCACGACGAACGAGCCGTCGTCTCGACTCGAGACCCGGGGACGACGCTGAGGGTAGGTCGTGGAGAGATTGACCTGAAAGTCGTTGGCAAATGGAACACCATGCCGATCGACACGGCGGCCAACGACCGCCAGCCCCGGGTCGTTGGCGGGCGACACGGGGCTCTGCCAGACCACGACGAAGCCGCCGTCGAGGGTCGGTGCGACGTCGGCCGATTGCTGATCGCCCCTGGTCAGCTGATTGATCTGAAACTCTTCATCCACGGGACCGGCGTGGTGCGGAGTCCCCGGGAGCAGGAGGACACCCGCCAGGCCGAACGCCAGCGCGGCCAGCCGTGCGCGACTGGTCCGTGCGCGCTGGGGCCATTTGCCTTGATCGGACAGTCGGCCGGAAGCTGCGGGACGCGCCAGGCGAGATCGTCGCGACATGCTACGACTCCAAGGTCAGGAAGGCACCGGTTGGTGGCGACCTGCGCGATCGATGATCTCGAATCGCGCCGTTGCCGGCGGGTCTTGGCCGCTACCAGGCGTTGAGCTTTGGCAAGGCTAGCATGGGTCCATCCCGAGTCGGACCGGAGTGCGACACAATCGGCAGACCGAATCTCTTGTCTACGCGACCACCCTTGCTCGTGAGGTCACCGGATGACTTTTCTCCCTGTTTCGTTTCTCCCCGTTGCGCTCGAACGGGATTCGACGCGTCGGCGAACGATCGCTTTGGCGTTGCTCGTCGGCTCGAGCTTCCTCGCACCGCAGTACGTCAGCGGGGCCACACCGACAGACCGGAACGAGCGCGCGGCGAGCACGAAGAGACTGTCCATCGAGCGCCTGTATTCGCTTCCCAACCTGATCGGCACGGCCCCCTCTCGCTTCGCATGGTCGGCGGACGGGCGCTACCTCGCCTTCCTGTGGAACGACGAGGGGCGAACGTTTCGCGACGCCTGGCTGGTCGACGTCGAGGATCCGGATCTCGCCCCGCATCGCCTCACCCACATGCAGGGGCAGGTGGTCGCATCCGAGAACGCGAGCGCAGCAGCCACCGATGCATCAGCGGCCCCGGGCAGCCAGCCTGACGACCCCTACACGCACGCCGTCGCCGCCGAGCGAAGCGAGCGCGATCCCGGCCTCACGACAATCGGCTGGCACCCATCGGATCAGTGGCTGACGTTCAGCCTGGCCGGCGATCTCTGGGCGCTCCGTGCCCCACAGAATGATGGTACGAGCTCCGCGCCCTTGCGTCTGACCCAGACGATCGATGCTGAGGTGCAGGCCACCTTCTCGCCCGACGGCTCTCGCCTCGCCTTTCTGCGGGCGGGTGACCTCTGGACGATTCCCGTGTCGCCATCACTTCCGAAGACCATGCCGACGCCGGTGCGCCGTACGGCGATCGCCGTCCAGGACGGTCCGCGCCTGGATGTCGGCATCAGCCGTTACACCTGGTCGCCCAAAGGCACCACGCTGGCGCTCCTCGCGTCCGACCGACGTGGCGTCGCCCTGCGCGGCATCCCTGACTATCTCGGTGAGGAAGTTACGTCGCACATGATCCGCCGCGCCTACCCTGGGGAAGAACCGACACGGCAGCGGCTGGGACTGATCGATGCGGTTCCCAGTGATGCAGACCGCCCCGACGGGCCAACGAGTATCCGGTGGCTCACCCTGGCGTCCGACACACCCGACATGTTGCTCGACTTTGCCTGGTCGCCGGACAGCGCGGCTCTCGCCGTCGACACCAGCGATCTCTATGCCAAGAACCGCCGGATCTTCGCGGTCGACGTCGGGCCTGGCCTGAGCGACCGTGTTGAAGAGGCCGGCGCTTCGAAGCCCGATGGGCGGCTCCTGGTCCACGAGCACGATCCGGAAAACGAGACCTTCTACTTTTGGCGCATCGCCTGGTCGAGGGACGGCCGTCAGCTCTACTTTCTGTCCGACCGCGACCAGGACTACCACGTCTATGCAGTCGACCCGAGCACGCCTCACCCGCCGAAGCGGCTGACGGAGGGTGACTTTGCCGTAGCCGAGATGCATCCAATCCCTGGCGGGCTGCTGGTCGTCGCCAACCGTGGCAAGGCCGAAGAGCGCCACCTCTTTCAGATCGGCGATCGCGGCGGCAACCTCGTCCGCGTGAGCGAGCGCCGCGGCACGCACGCGCCGGTCGTATCGCCCGATGGCCGCCATGCCGCGGTGGCCTTTTCGAGCGACGACACGCCCCCGGATCTCTTTCTCACCACGCTCGCCAGCAACACGCTCGATCGGCCTGCCGGCCAAGCAGGCTTCGAGCGGCGGGTCACCCATTCGCCGCTGCCTGCGTTCGCCGACTATCGATGGGTCACGCCGAGCTATGTGTCGTTTCCGAGCCACGTCGACGGCTCGACTTTGTACGGCCGGCTGACCCTGCCGCCGAGCTTCGACCCCAACCGCCGCTACCCGGCGATTCTCGGCTCCGTCTATACCGACAGCGTGCGCAACCAGTGGGGCGGTCGCACCGCCCACCCGACCTGGGGACTCGATCAGTTCCTGGCCCAAGAGGGCTACATCTTGCTGAATGTCGACATGCGCGGCAGTTGGGGCCGCGGTCGCGACCATCGGCGCGGCATTCGGCTCGATTACGGCGGAATGGACATCGACGATCTCGAGAGCGGCGTCCGCTTCTTGCGCGGCCTGGGCTACGTCGATGCCGAACGAGTCGGCATCTGGGGCTCGAGCTACGGCGGACTGATGACCGCGATGTCATTGTTTCGCAAACCTGGGCTCTATGCCGCCGGTGTCGCTGGCGCGCCGGCGACCAATGTCTGGCACGCCCTGACCGGCCAGATGGCCGTGATGATGCGTCCCCAAGACCAGGCGGCCGAATACGCCGACTCGTCGCCCTTCCTCCACGGCCACGGCCTCGCCGACCCGCTGATGATCATTCACGGCATGCGGGATCGCGTCGTGTTGTTCAAAGACTCGGTAACCCTGGTCCAGCGGCTCATCCAGCTCGACAAAGACGTCGATCTCGTCGCCCTCCCGAACGCCGGCCACGGATGGGACAACGAAGGCCTCGCCCAGACCCGCTACGCTTTCCGCAAGCTCGTGCAGCACTTCGATCGGCATCTCAAAGGCGACGTACCAATCACGGCGCCGCGTGACCGGCGGGAGTAGGTTCGAAGATTCCTCTCGCTTTCACACAGGAGATAGACTGCGGGCGAGAGGAGATCAAAGTCGGGTGAATGTTCGCATTGGAAGCTCGGAAGTTGGCCGGTCTATCGGAGTCCAATGATGGCAGGCGGTCGCGCGCCGGCGATCACGGACTTGCTCCAGGCCTGGGCGGACGATGATGCAGAAGCCGGTGAGCGGCTATTCGAGGCTGTTTACCCCGAGCTTCGGATGCTGGCGCGTCAGCGGCTGGCAGGAGAAAACGCAGCGATCTCGATCCAAGCGACCGAGCTGATTCACGAGGTGTACTGCAAGCTCGTGGACCAGCGCCGATGCTCGTGGCAGTGTCGGGGACAGTTCTTCGCCGTCGCGGCGATGATGATTCGCCGCATCCTGATCGATCACGCCAAGCAGCGTTGTCGTCGCAAACGCGGGTCAGGCGTCGTCCATCTGTCACTCGACGAAGTCCAGATTCCCTGGCTCCCGAAGACCCTAGATGTGCTGGCCTTGGATGGTGCGCTGGTCGAGCTAGCAGGAATCGAGATGCGGGCCGCACAGATCGCCGAGCTCCGCTTCTTCGCCGGCTTGAGCCTCCAGGAAACGGCACGCGTGACCGGACTCAGTCAGTCGACGGTTCAACGGAAGTGGCGATTTGGCAAGGCATGGCTTGCGCGCAAGTTGGGGCCGGCACCGTGACCACCATAAGCTTGGAAACCTGGCGACGCGCCGCTGTCGTCTTCGAGCGCGCGCTCGATCAATCCTCCGACGGACGTCAAGCCTTTGTACGACGAATTTGTGGAGACGACGACGAGCTTCTCTCGGCGGTTGTATCGCTCTTCGCGCTTTCCAGTGACACCGCTGAGTCCAACGAAGACGACGTCGAGGCCGTAGCCGTCAGGAGGGGACCCCGTCTTCCGCCCGTACGCTCCTCCCCTTGGTGCGGCCGACTGGTCGGCCGATACCGAATTCTTCACCCCATCGGCACAGGCGGCATGGGCGAGGTCTTTCTGGCCGAACGCGCCACGGGTGATGTCGAGCAGCGGGCAGCGATCAAGCTGATTCGCGAAAACCATCCGGCGTCCTCGAGCCGGTTTCGCCGCGAGCGACAGATTCTGGCACGCCTGACACATCCGAATATCGCACGTTTCCTCGACGCTGGTGTCACCGAGGGCGGCAGGCTGTACGTCGTGCTCGAGTACGTCGATGGCATCCCGTTCACCGACTACTGCGACCAACGACGCCTCGGTATTGACCAGCGGTTGGCAATGTTCGTCAAGATTTGCGGAGCCGTTCAGCATGCGCACCAAAATCTGATCGTGCATTGCGATCTGAAACCCGGAAACGTACTGGTCGGAAACGATGGCGAGCCCAAGCTGCTCGACTTCGGTATCTCCAAGCTACTCGATCTTCGACACGCATCTCAATCTGCCGCTACCGATCGTCCATTCCGACCGAATACCAACACTCGCTATCTGACGCCCGTCTACGCCAGCCCCGAACAGCGCCAAGGGCGCCAGTTGACCATGGCCACGGACACCTACTCTCTGGGTGTCCTGCTCCACGAGTTGCTCACCGGTCGGTTACCGGTGACCGACCGATCAACAAGAGGGGGCCACGGAAGCACCAGGGCAGTCGACCAACCCAGCACATCACGAGGACCTTCGAGCGATGTCCTCGACCGCCGCCACGGCGAGGCCACCGCAGATGAACTGGCACGCGCGTCCGCTCGCAGCACGAGCCCCCGTTCGCTTCGTCGACGCCTGCTCGGGGACCTCGATGCAATCGTCCTCCGGTGCCTGCGTGACGAGCCGAGCGATCGGTACAACTCGGTGGATCGTCTGGTCGAAGATGTTCGCCGACACCTCAATGCGTTACCGATCCGTGCTCGCCCTGCCCAGCTCGATTACCGCATCGGAAAGTTCGTCAACCGTCACGGACTCGCCGTCGGCGCTTCCCTGGCAGCTGTACTCGCGCTCTCAGCACTCGGCGTGAGCATGATCGAGCGGTCCGTAGAAGTGGCCCGAGAACGCGACCGTGCGATCGAGGCGCAGCGAGAGTCCGAGCAGGTCACCCGATTTCTCACCGATACTTTTAGACTCGCGAGCGCCTACAATCAGCAAGATCCCGGGCCTGCCCCGACACACAGCGTCACCGTCCGTGAGGCTCTCGAGTACAGCTCGGATCGCGTCCAGCGCGAGCTCGTGGATCAACCTGCCCTCCGAGCACGCTTGCTGAGCACCATCGGTCGCGCCTACGTCGACCTCGGCGAGATCGACCGAGCGGTCGGCCTGCTCCGCGAGGCAAAGTCCATCCGACGGAAGTCACTTCCGATCGACCACCCTGACCACGCCGACAGTCTCAACGGCCTTGGCTGGGCTCTCCTGCAACAAGGAAGGGCCGGCAGGGCTGAGCCCATGTTGCGCGCGGCGCTGGTCGCCAGCCGCGCGCTCGATCGCCCATCACGCCACCTCCTCGACAGCCTCTTGTACCTTGGCGACTTGGTGAATCGACGGGGCGACTCGGCTGCTGCAATCAAGCTATTCGAAGAGGCACTGATCGTCGCACGCGAGCTCGAGCACCCACCTTCCCAAGGCGTTGCCGAAGCACTCACCTCTCTTGGAGTCGCCCTGAGGAGTCAGGGGCAGCTCGACCAAGCCGAGCTCCGATTGCGAGAGTCATTGATGATCCTGCAACGCGTGAGGGGCGAGCAGCACCCTGAGGTCGCCTCGGCAATGCATGCATTGGGATGGGTTATCGCTCGCAAGGGTGATTCTGACCAGGCTTCGCAGCTGCTTCGGCAGGCCCTATCGATCACTGAGAACGTTCTCGGCTCCGACCATCCCGAGACCCTCGCTCATCTGGCGTCGTGGGGCGACTACCTCACGTTTCGGGGTGACTACGAAGCCGCCGAGCCGATCCTGCGTCAGACACTGCACGAGGACCGGAAGCGCAAGGGCCACCATCACCCCGATGTCGCTCAGAGTCTCAATGCGTTGGCATTGGCGATCTGGCAGCAGGGGAAGCTGGAAGCAGCTGAGCCTCACCTACGCGAGGCTCTCGCTATTGCCCATCGACATTGGGGACGAGAGAACAAACGAACAGCAGTCTTCACCCACAACTTGGGTGCGCTACTCCACGAGCTCGAAAGGTCGGAGGAGGCCGCTTCCACGCTCGAAGACGCGCTCGAGATTCGGATCCGGCTGCTCGGCGACACGCACACAGAGGTCGCCATTACGCTCACCGTGCTTGCTGATCTACGTGTTGGCTTCGACGACTACGAGAGGGCACTCGAGCTTGCTACCAAGGCAGAGACGATTCTTGCCGCCACACTCTCTGCGCAACACTGGCGGACAGCGATCGCCCAGAGTGTCCGAGCAGAGTGTCTCATCGGGTTGGGATATTACGAAGAGGCTGAGAGGCTTCTCATGAATGCGGTACCGCGAATCGAGGCCGCAAGAGGAACGGATTCACGACCGGCGCGTGCAGCACAGCGCCGCGTCGAGCGCCTCGTCGAAGCACGGGCTGCTTCCGGAGCCCCCTCACTTTCTTGACCACTTTCCATACGCTTCGTCGCGTAGAGATGCAACTGAAGTACGGCTGGCCCTTCATGGGTGTGAAGCACCTGGCCCGCCCTGTCTACCGACGCTCAATAAGGAGACCCCACATGCATCTCAAAACCTTGGCCCTCTGCGCCGTGCTCCTGCTCACGCTCCCAGCGTTCGCTGATGACACGTCCACAAGGAAGACTGCGGCGCTGGACGTCTTGATCGAGGAGGCACTCGGAATTCAAGCGCCGGACCGCGACGAGGCCGAGACCCACCTCTCCTTGGCCGAGTTGCAGAAGCTCATCGTTGCCGAGCAGCCGCTCGTCACGCTCCAGCCCAGAGGCGATGACGCGTTCAGCTTCGTTAAAGATCGAAGGTTCGAGTGCAATCAGGGAGCCTTCTGCCGTTACAAGACTGACCCGGTTTGCGGCCGCGAAGGTTTCTGTAACCTGACCAGCAACTGTTGTATGTGCTTCTAGCGTAGCGTCAAGTCGACGGTTCGGATAGGGCGATCTGCGCTTGGGCTTCCGACTCGATGGTGAGGACCTGAACCCGGTCATCCGGCCCCAGAATCCTCAGCCACCCTACCTGTACAAGAAGATCGAAGCCCGCACGCCGAGCGTTCTCTGAGCCTTGCCGGCGCCCTGAGCCTTGCCTCAAGGCCAGGGTGCCTTCTCCGCCGTCCTACTGGCGTCCGGCGCCGGTGCCCACGACTGTGACGGAAAAACCTTCGGGCACCGGCCTTCCGGGCGCTCGCCAATACGCGGTGTCGGCCGCTCCTGAGACCGTTCTGACCGAAGACATGGCGTCCGATGTTCGCGTCGGCGTCGACTTTGGTCGTTCCACTCCTGGGCATCTTCTGGAGACTCGATCGGCAGGCTGATTCCGTGCAGAACTGGGACGCCATGCCAGCGCTGCTCACGGCTGCCGACAACCAGGATCACAGCCTGCACGTCTTCGGCGGCCTCAACCAGTTGCTCCCAGCCACCGAGGCCGGGGCCCCTTCCGAGTACTTCGAGATCTCCGCGCCCCTCTCCCCCGACGTATTGCGCTCGTAGGGGACTGGATCGTTCAGCGCTTCTGAGCTCCGCAGCGATATCAATACTCGATCCCGCTGCCGCCGATGTCCTTCTCCATCGTCTCCGCGGCAGCAGCCCACTTCCCGGGCGGAACCATGCCAATGAACGGGTTCCGCATCTCGAGCACACCAGCCGGAGCCAGCGGTCCCGGGTCGACGAAGGTGGTCTTTGATTCGGTGATGATCGCCGCCTTGTCGCGCTGAGGATGGTCGGGCTGGCGCGGTCCGATCAGCACGTGCGTACCGGCCAAGATGCTGCGAATTGCCGCCAGCACCTCGCCCTTGACGGCAGCAGCGTCCGACACCCTCTCCGTGCGCTCCACCACGCCGGAGTCGATCGTCTGCTTCAGGTTCTGCACCGCATCCGCAAGGAACGCGCTGTTCGGACTTTGCGTGAGCATGGCCTCTGCCATCTCCTTCTGTTCCATCAGCTTCCCACGCTCCGCATCGCCGATCGGTTCGGTGACCGTGACTTCCTTGGTCACCGGCTCGGGAAGCTCGCGCTCGAGGGCGGTTCCGAAGTCTTCGAGCAAGAAAGCCCTTGCCTCATTGCGCACCATCTCGCCTTCTGCCGTCTCCGGGATCCGCATCTCGACCTGTTTCCACAAGGTACCGAGATCGCTTCGCGACAGGGCGACGAACCGATTCTTCTCGTTGTCCGCGGTGTCGACCGGGATCAAGCGCCTGCCGTAGATGGTCGTGGCAACACCGGCGAGCTGGCGGATCACCGACTTAGCCAGTGAGTGCCCGGTCTCGTCGGCTTGCAGGCTCGGTGCACGCGCGATGAACAGATGCGCTGCGTCCTGACCGATTGCCGCGGCATAGCGCTGCGCGTGGGCCGCGTAGAGGGCTGCGGTGCCGAGCTCGGTATCTGGCCGCGTATCCCGTGCCAGCGTGTCGCCACGGAACTGTCGGAACGCATCGACATAGTCGACGAAGGCACCAGCAGACTGCGCTTGCGGCGAGACGTTGACCTGAAAGGAGCCTTGGTATCCAGCTGGTTTGACGAGCCGCGGATTCCGATCCGTCCAGCTCCCCTCGACCGTCAGGCCAACATCCACGGCAACAGGATCCGTCTCGGGATCCAGGCTGCCGACCCACTCGTCGAGCCGGCCAACATCGCGAACGAAAGCGGAGTCCCCCTCGCCGGTTGGCTTCGGGTAGATCCCGGTCGCGAGCTCGAGCGTGGCACCGCCTTCTCTGGGGTGCTCGAGTTGCGCCTCCACAGGTTCCTCGGTGAATGACGTCGTGCCGACCACCTCACCCTGCGCGCCCGCGCCGCCTTCGTGCTCGATGCGGGCGCCGATGACTTCGATCTCGGCACCAATCGCCCGCTGTACCACGCTCGTCGCCGACGCCGCGCCGGACCGTCGCGCTGGTGACGCGGAGAGCTCCGCTCCGGCCGATCGCGTCTCGGAAAAGCCTTTCGTGGAGAACCGGTGCCCGAGAAGCTCGGCGCGTCGGAGACGCCCGTCGGCCACGTCGGCAGACGCGGGGTCGACACACGCTGCCCGGGACAGTCCCCGAGCCTCGCGGGCTATCCTCGGCTCGGCTCCGAGTCCCCGCGCAGGCTGCGTACAGGATGGTTCGGACCGGCTTTGGCACCGATGTCCAAGGCCTTTTCGATCGAGCCTCACTCTCGCCCCTCTCATTTGACGGCTACAACATCATACCGCTTCTCCCCCTCTCCTCAGTCGTGTGCCGAGACGGGTTCCGCTTCGCTCCATTGCCCGGCCCTCGCGTCGCCCGCCTGCGGGCCGCGGTAGGCTCTGGGCGTGGAGTGGCTTGGACCGATCGTCTATCTCAGCGTGTGGGTGGCGCTCTGCTGCTATCCGGCCGCAGGGATCGGACGGGCAGCCCGCGATCCCCGGCTGCGCCACTGGGCCCTGTGCATCTGGTGCGCCGGCTGCGTCATGTTCGGGATTCACGTCTTCAGCGCGTTCGGTGGCTTCTATCAGTGGCGTCACGCTGTCGCGGTTGCCGAGACAGCGAAACAAACTCGCGCTGCAACCGGCATCGACTCCGGAGCCGGTCTCTATCTCAACTACCTCTTCGCCCTTCTCTGGTCAGGCGACGCATGGTCGTGGTGGCGATCGCCGGATCGCTACCGGACGCGCCCGCTCGGCACCTTCCTCCTGCTGCACGCCTTCTTTCTCTTCATGATCGTCCAAGGCGCGGTCATCTTCGTCAGCGGACCTCGTCGCTGGCTCGGCGTGCTGGTCAGCACGGCCGGCATCGGCGCCATCGCGTGGGTCGTGTGCCGCGAATCGAGACCGGATCGGAGTTGACCCCCGCATCGGCACTGCCCGTTTCTGAGCGTCCAGCCGAGCCACAAGCATCACGACTCACCGCGTCAGATGGGGTCCCAGGCCGGCGACCTCGACTCGTGCGGGAAGAAGCGATCCAGGGAGAAATCAGGCGGCGACGCTCACACCTCCAAGAAAACGAGCTCCTGGGCTTCCTCGATACCTGGCAGCACACGCTTGCCAAACGCGAGCTCACGATTCCGTCACGGCTCGCGGAGCATTGCCCGGATGGCGTCTTGCTTTGGCTCCCCACGTCTCGGCTCCCCATGCCTCGACCCCAGTACCGAGCGCCTTGGTGGAAGCGAGCCGGGCTACTGGGACCAGGCCGCGGTGTCGCCCGATTCGAAGCCGTCGGCGAACACGAGATCGAGAGTGTCGAGCAAGCCGATGCCCGCATAGGGGGAGCTCGGCGCAAGGCGTAGGTCGTCCGGCGGCAGGGGCCGTGGGCGCCAGGTATCGGGGTGGAGGTCTGGCTGTTTGCCGGAATGCGTTCCGGGCTCGATGTTTTCGAAGAGCGCCCCGCCGTACATCACGAAATCACCCTGCTCGTAGACCAACGGGTCACCGTTGAGTGTCTCGGCATCCCACAGCTCGAGCCGGAAGTGATCGAAGTCATCGGGGAAGCCGCTGCCGGCGAAGGTGAGCGGCTCGGTGGCCTCGTTCACGTTGCCACTGTCCGTGATGTTCGAACCGGCCGCCTGGATCAGCGGCTGGGTGCCGGACCAGCGATTGTTCGTGATCTCGATCGGATTCTGGGTATTGAAGATCCGGAACACGGTGTTGAAGTCGGTGGCACCGGGATCGAGCTCGTCGTAATGGAAGTCGATCTCGCGAAAGACGTTGTCCGCGAAACGGAAGCGACTCGCGCCGTCGCTCATCGAGTGGAAGTAGGCCCCGAAGCTCCGGCTGTGTGAGAAGTAGTTGTCTTCGAACCGAACGAGATGAGCGCTCGAATGGTTGTCACCAGGCGCTGTCTGATCGAAGAGGATGAAGAACTTGCTGGCCCCACCGATGAACACGTTGTGGTGAATCCACACGTCCCCTTCCCGGGCGCCGATTTGCGTGTGGTTGTCCTGAAAGGGACCGAAGGGATTCTTCCAACCGATCGAACCGTGCAGGAAGACATTGTTGTAGACCTGGCTGTCGCCGCCGAGCTGTCCGAGCTGCAGGGATTCCGTTCCGGCCCGAACGATCCGGTTGTTGTAAAAGCGCAGGCCGGTGATCTTGTGCTGGGGATGGCTCTGGGTGCTGCCAAAGTACACCCCTTCGCTGCCGACATCGTGGATGTAGTTGTCGCGGATGACGACGTTCTCCATGTGCGCGTCGCCGTCATCGTCCGTCTTGACCAGCATGCCGGCAAAGCCGACGTGGCGAATCTCGACGAAGGAGACCTCGAAGTCCGTGGCGCCGCCGCCGATGCCGAGGCCCGAGCCCCCCTCGTCCTCGAAGGCGTCGTCGATCAGGAAACCGTAGCGATCGCGGCTCATCACATAGCCCCGCTCGTGGCCGCGAAAATCGGTGTGCCCCGTTGCCGCCTGGGCGTCGTACTCCCCGGTCAGGATCCAGTTCGAGCCTCCGCCCAGGATGAAGGTGTAGGACGAGAATCCCAACCCACCGACGCGCACCTGTCCACCCAGGTTGGTGAGCACGAGGGGGCGTTCCGCGGAGCGCTGCGGCAGGTTGCCGAGCAGGATGTTGCGATAGTGCGCGGCGGGCAGGTATAGCCGGTCCAGGGTCTGCCAGTCGACGTCGGGGAAGGACGCTTGAAGATCCGGATACCACATACCACCATTGCCAGAGGGCCCCGGCAGCGTGAATGTCGCGAGCGGCTCGCCACCGTGAGCAACGACCCCGGGAAGGACCAGAATGAGTCCGAGCGAGATGATGAGCGAGCTGCGACGCACGGTAGGTCTCCTCTTCCGAGAATAGCCAAAACCAGATACGTCGATCCTAACCCAACTCGGGCAGACAGAGGGGATCATGAGCGTTTCTGCCGGGCCATCCGTAGCATCTCGGCTGACGTCAGCAGCGAGCAGAATTGGCGGTGCTAGCATGAGCGAGCAAGAAGATCTGCCTCACAGGGTTCCGTGGCAACACCCTTCGATCTCGGATCCCCCAACTGGAGTACCTTGCCATGATTCATTTCTCGGAAAGAACGCTCGCGATTGCAGCAGTTTGCTTGCTGACCGGTGCTGGACTCGCGCTCCCCGCAGCCGCAGAGAACGCTCCGGCGCTCTATCGGTTCGCCGAAGGACCCACGCCGACCGTAAAGGCCGGACAGCGAGTCGAACGCATCCTCGTCGATCCGGCACCGCTCTCGGCGGCGGCCGCGACCATCGCGCTGCCGCTGCCGACCGGACAAGTTGCCGTCGCGCGCCGCGATGCAGTCGAACGACGCGGTCCCGACAGCCTGAGCTGGCGGGGTATGGTCGATGACGGCGGCCGCGTGACCTTGACCTTGCACAAGGGCATCCTTGCCGGCCGTGCCGAGATGCCGGACGGCCCCTATGAGATCGCCACCTCGCCGGCGGGCCCCCTGCTGATCAAGTTGGCGATGGACCAGTTCGACGCCTGCGGAAACGAGGTGCCGGCGGCCAACGAGCTACCCACGACATTCCATCCCTCACCCGTAACGCCCGGCCTCAGCTTGATCGGCGAGGATCCGCCCGACCAGATCGACGTCATGATTCTCTATACGCCGCCAGCGCGCGACGGCGCCGGAGGTGTCGCGCAGATCGAGGCGACCGCCCAGGCCGCGGTCGATGCCGCCAACGGCGCCTACGCCGACAGCGACATGGTGCAACGCCTTCGGCTGGTTCATGTCGAGCTGATCAACTACATGGACAGTGGAAACGTGTTCAACGACCGCAACTTCTTGCAGCAGGATCCCGGCACCGCGGCCCTGCGTGACGAGATGCGGGCCGACATGGTCGGCATGATCACGGAGGATGGCGGCGGATTCTGCGGCGTCGCCTTCCTGATGGGATCAGGCGCCGATCCAGCCGTGGTTGCTGCCGGCTTCGCGCCGTTCGGCTTCCAGGTGACGGCCCGCGTCTGTGCGGTCGGCAACTTCACCTATGCGCACGAGCACGGTCACAACATGGGCTTCCAGCACAACCCTGCCAACGGCGCACCGCCAGCAAGCGCACTCTTCCCGTACGCCTATGGCCATCAGGTGACCGGCGTCGCGCGTACCGTGATGTCGACGCAAGGCGGCTGCTGCAACCGGGTCGGCCACTTCGCGAACCCCGCGGTCGACTTCATGCCACCTGCCGCCGCAGGCAATGCTTCCGGTATTACCGACGCGAGGGAAAATGCGCGTGTCGGAGACTTCGTCGCACCCTTCACCGCCAACTGGCGATCGGGGACGGGAATCTTCGCGGATGGATTCGAGTCGATGGACACCTCCGCCTGGTCGAGCACGATTCCGTAGACTCCAGGCGAAGCCTCTCGGCGGTCGCTTCACGCGCCCACCGCGCCCGCGGCCTATCGGGTTGACGCGATCTCGCTCCATGCCGATAGGTCGCCACCCTCGAAGCCATCCGTGAACACGACAGGATGGTGCCGGACGGTTTCGAGGAACCAGGTGTGCAGCGCGGGCGTGGCGTAGGCCACGTCCCAGGTGCTGCCGCTGTGGGTACCACCTTCGATGTCGGTGGCCTGCATGTACGAGACCCCGATGGGTTCGCAGTCGTCGCGCAGAAAGCGCAGGATGAAGTGGTTGACGCTGGCCGGGAAGCTGGGGTCGGCGGTGCCGCCGAAGGCCCACACATTGGTTTCCTTGAGACCACAGGCCGGGGTCACGTTGCTTGCCACGGGTACAACGCCGGCGAAGCGTGGTCCATGGTTGATGCCGAGTTGGTAGCTGCGAATGCCGCCACCACTCAGGCCGGTGACGAATACGCGATCGATATCGACCAAGAAGCTGGCCTGCAGATCGTCGAGCATGGCCAGCACACGTTCCTCGTCGAACCAGCAGTTCGAGGTCTGTCCGACGGCGCGGCAGTGCGGTGAGACCACGATCGCCGGGAAGTCGCCCAGCGTGCCGTTTGCGATCTGCCGCGGAAGGCCCTCTGGGTTGCTCAACACGCCGAGATGATCGCCCGTGAGGATGTTGCCACCAATGCCGTGCATGGCGAAGACCAGCGGCCATCGCCGCGATGGATCGTCGTTGTATTGCGAGGGCAGGTGCTGCGCGTAGTCATACCACGGCGTCCGAACGGCGACATGCTCTCCGGCCGCACACCGCCCAGGCGTGGAGGTGCCCGGGGAGTGTCCAGACGCGTCCGAGCGAGCCTGCACCGGCACCGGCGTCCCGAAGACACGAAGCTCGCGCAGCAGGTTGTTCTGGTCGTCCAGCGAGTGGTAGCGAATGCGCGAGGCCGTCACGGTCTCGGAGAAAGGAAGGTCGAGAAACTGTTGAGACGCGGGATTGCCGCTCACCGTCGCTCCGGGAATGGGCACCCAGCAGAAGCCGTCGTGGTACTGAAGCTGAACGAATTCGTGGGCAAAGCCCGAGCCGATCCCGATCAGCACTTCCGCACGCTCGAGCGCGAACGTCCCACCGAGGTCGATCTCGAGTTGCGCGATGCGATGGCGAGCGCGGTTCTCCCAACGTGTGGTCTCGTCTCCATCGACCGCGTGCTCACCGACATGTTCCAGGTAGGCGTCAGACGCGACGACTGGCCGCCCGAGCGCCACGTTGGTGGCCTGTCCCGTCACCGCCACGGGCACGAGCGGCATCAGCACCAGGAGACTAACGAGGCCGAGGTGCATGGATCCCGTCCGTCGAGGGCCGGCTCGTCGAAGATCGAAACACGGGGAATCGTGACGCTGGGAGTAGAGACGACGGACAATGCGCCGGGCAATGCAACAAACACTTCTTGCACACATGCAAGATAGTCTAACTTCGACTCGTCCCCAATCGCCACCCATTCCGGATCGCGTGGCCGGGCCGACCGAGTCGCGTGGCCGGGCCGACAGAGTGTCGAGCTGCCCTCCAGCAGCGCAGACGAACGACATTGGTAGCATCATTGCGTGCACTCCCCGCCTCGCAATGCCGTTCGCCGGACGTCCTCGGCGCCGACCCAGCCGCCACCACCGCGCAGACGCGCCAGGCGAGCATCCGTCACCAGCGATGTCCGGCGCGCGATCCCGGCAGGTTGGGCGACGCTCGGGCTTCTCTGCTTGGCGGCCTATGGCCTGGCCTGCGCCAGTGGTACGGAGCCCAGTCCGCGTCTGACCGAAGACCCCAGCACCGCGACCCAAGCGACCGACTGGTCCGTCTCGGCGCACGCGCGCCTGCCGATGCTCGCGCCGTGCCAGCGCGCCGGAATCGACGAAACGCTGCTCTGCGGCACCCTCCCGGTGCCCGAGGATCGGACGCAGCGCGGCGGCCGACAGATCACACTCGAGATCGTCGTGGTTCCAGCCCGACAAGACGCGCCGCCCAACGATCCGGTCTTCGTCTTCGAGGGCGGTCCGGGCGGTGCAGCGACCCAGCGGGCAGGTGGATCGATCTACGCGGGTCCCGTCCGCCAGCGTGACATCGTGCTCGTCGATCAGCGCGGCACGGGTGGCTCGAACCCGCTCGATTGTGATCTCGAGATCACCCGCAGCCGGGCAGCCGACAAAGCCGACGGTCGCTCTCTCGGCACCGTTCGCGAGATGTTTCCCCCGGCGGCGATCTCCGCGTGCCTGGATCGGCTCAGCCAGCATGCCGACGTGACGCGGTACACCAGCCTCGACCACGCGGATGACATCGAAGCCGTTCGCCAAGCCCTCGGCTACGGGCCGATCAACCTTCGTGGCGGCTCGTACGGCACCCGCGCCATGATGGTCTATGCCCAGCGCTACCCGTCTCGAACACGTACCCTCTTCGGCATTGGTGTCGACTCTCCCCTGCGTTCGAACCTTGCCGAGCGTGGCGCGATGGCTGAGCGCTCCCTCACGGGCATCAGTCGGCTCTGCAAAGCGGATGTGGCATGCGCGGCGCTGCTTCCCGACCTCGAGCAGGCCGTGCGCGCGCTCCTCGGGTCACTCGACGACAGCCCACGAACCGTCACCCTCCGTGACCCCAACGACCCCACAGCCCCGCTCACTCTCGCGGTCGGGCGCGCCTGGTTGGCCGAGAACGTGCGGCTGCTGCTCTACTTTGCATTCACATCGCGCGCCCTGCCGTGGGCCATCCATCAGGCTCACACAGCCGATGACTGGGCGCCGCTCACCACTCTGGCCGTACTGATCGAGCGCATGTTCCAGTCGAGCCTGGCCACCGGCATGGCATTGACCGTCCAGTGTTCGGAACACATGGATTTCGACGTTGCGCAGGCGCTCGCCGACGGCGTGCAGACGCTGTTCGGGAGCGATCGCCTGGCACAGCAAGTCCAGGGCTGCGCGGCGTGGCGGTACACGAAGCATCCGCCTCTCGGACGGGCGGAGCCGGTCGCGCTCGACATTCCGACACTCTTGCTCTCCGGTGAGCTCGATGCCGTCACACCGCCGACCTATGCCGAGGATGCGCGCGCCCTCTTTCCGAACAGCGCGCATGTCGTGATCGAAGGCGGCCAGCACGGTCCGTTCGACCTCGAGGGCGCTTGGACCTGCGTCCACCAGATGTGGGCCGATCTACTCGACGCCGGTACGGTCGACAGCCTCGACACGGCCTGCGCGACACATCTCACGCGTCCATCGTTCCTGGTCGACGCGGAAAGCTTCGACAGCCACGTCGCCGAAGCCCTCGCGCCCCAAGTCAGCGAATAACCTTTCCGAGATCTCCACACGCGAATCCAGGCACTGGATCCAGCCGCACGCGCACGATCGAAACGTGACGCAACGGAGGGCAACTTGCCCTTGTTCGGACTCCTTCTTTGGCGAGAGGCTGTCAATGTCGGCGGCCTCGCGAGGGAGGATCAGCAATCATGAAACCAAGTCGCATGGCGTTCGCCGTTCTTACCTCCGCCCTGATCGGGCTGACCGCCACCACCCATCTCGTCGCGCAGCCCGTTCAGATTGCGCCCGCGCAGATCGTGCCTCGATTCGCGGTGGTGCCGAACCTGAACTCCGGGGACGTCAGCATCCTCGACACCATCTCCAACACCGAAGCCGCGCGCATTCCGGTGGGAACTCGGCCGGAAGAAGTCGCCATGTCGCGCGACGGACGGTTCGCCTACGTAAGCACGGACGGCGCAGCCTTTGGTCAGCTCCGTATCGTGAAGATCAGCTTGATCAACCAGACTGTGATCAACACGATCACGATCAACGGAAACTCGGCCTTGGTCGAGCTCGAGATCTCACCGAACGGAAGGGTGCTGGCGGCAGCCGAGATCCGATCCGGCACGCTGTACCTGATCAATGCCGGCACCATGACATTGCAGTCGACGACCGTCTTGTGCCCGAGCTGCGGCGGCGGCAATCCTATTTTCGCGGCACCTCGGGTCCACTTTTCGAACAATAGTCAGCAGCTCTATGCGGCGCTGCCGGTCGAAACCGCGCTGCAGGTCGTGGCAACGTCAAATGGCGCGATTCTCAATACCCTCCCTGGACCGCCGAACTTCGGCAGCCCGTACGGCGACATCAAGGTCTTGCAGCCGTTCGATCAATTCGTCTGGGTGTCGCACCCGCAAAACCAATTCGTCCGCCTCTACGACGTGATCAACGGCGTCTTCTCCGACATCGCGCTGACCTTCAACAGCCCGAGCGACATCGAGCTGATCCAAGGTTCGAACCTGCTCGTGGCGGGCAGCATCCAGAGCGATCCACAGGCGGACTTTCTCGAGGTCTTCGATCTCAACACCGCCACCACGACGTTGATTCCATCGAACGAAGAGCAGCGACAGCTCACCTTCAACCCGCAGCTCGACGAGCTCTGGACCACCTGCATCTTCTCCTGTGGTGGTGGCAACCGGATCGAAGCCTTCGATCTCGCCACCTTGACGCCACTGGCCAGCATCACCATGCCAGCCAGCGCCTTCGTTGGAACGTTTCCGTCCTTCTCACCCAATGGCCGCTTCTACTACCAGCCGCAGTCCAACAACACGGTTCTGGTGGTCAATGCCGTGACCAAGGCGATCGTCACCCAGATCCCGGTCGGCAGCAACCCGCGGGGCGTCTACATGCAGGGGGCGTCGCAGCCCAAGGAATAGCGCTTGCGGCGACCCGCACGTCACAGCGTGCGAAGACCGCTACTTGCCGCCAGAAGAGCCGGGTAGGTAGCGCTCTGGACTGGCCCGAAAGGACGTCCGACAGCCCTCGGAAGCGAAGATGTAGATCCGACCCTCGTGAACGAGATAGCGATCTTCATCGCCGCTTCCGGGCGGCGCACCGTCGGCCGCCATGAAGGCGCAGGCACCCTCGAGCTGGATGGCATAGCGCTCCGGGTCGGCGAGGAACCGCTCGCGGTTGGCGTTCGAGGCGAAAGCGTAGCGAAAGGCACCCTGCTCGGCCCAGATGTCCGAGCGTCCCCGAACCTCGCGTCCTTCCGTCAGCAGCACCGGATCGTTTCCGAGCAGTGCGGCGCGTGCCTCGACACGCTTCGCACGCGCTGTGGCTGCTGATTGCGGAAGGGGCTCAGACCACTGTCCTTCGCCTCGCTTCCAGCCTTCGCTGGTGTGCTCCATGTAGGCCGCGGTCTGCGCGGCCACGGCGCGCCCGAAGTAGCGTTCGACCACGCGCAGTGCCAGGTCGATGCCGGAGGTCAAGCCGCCAGCCGTGGCCATGCGCGGTCCTTCGACATAGCGCACACCGCGCCGAACCTCGATCGACGGATAGAGCCGCTCCATCCGGTTGAGTGAGCCGTGGTGCGTGGTCGCGGCGCGACCGTCGAGTAGCCCGGCCGCGGCCAGAACGAATGCTCCCGTGCAGACCGACATCGTCAGGTCTGCACGCGCTGATGCCTCGGTGAGCCATTGCAGCAAGGCCGGCGTGGTGCCTTGTGCCGGCACGACGATGACGTGGAGCGGCGGCGCGTCGTCGAACGTGAAGTCGGGGACGACGCGCAGGCCACCGGACACCCGAATCGGCTCCCGCGACGCACCGATGGTCAACAACTCGAAAGGGCGGGTATCGCGCGTGGTGGTGCCGCGCCCGGGTACGACCACGTTCTGGAAGACTTCCCACGGACCGGTGAAGTCGATGACGTCCGCGCCCCGGGAGATCAGAAAGCCGACGGTCATGGTGCCGGTCGCGGGCGCCTCCAGCCGCTCGCCAGACGCTGGGTTCTCATCGGCCCGGGCCTCGCTCACCTGGCAGGCAAGAAGGACGCAGGCGACAACCATCAAGACGGCAACATTCGTCTGACGCAGGGCCGTCACGACCGTGGCCATGACGCTTCCGAGACAGGGCTCGATTCGATTCACAGGCATACCGTTCTCCTTTCCATGCTGATTCGCTGCGGTCCCGATCTTCGACAGGCGGTTCGACGGCAAGCGCATCTCGTGGTGCCGTGGGATCCGAACGCACATCGTGGCGGCCACGAATCTAGCTCGCCAGGATGGCGCAGCGAGCCAATCGCACGTGCAGGGAATGCGCGTTCCGGTGCCGCCAGCACCATCTGACTGAGCATGATTGGCGCTCATTCTCGCCTAGCACCTATGAACCATCATGATCTGCGGCTGGCTGGATCGATTACCGGGTCGACTCCGTGGCCAGCGTGCCCGAAGCCGTACCGAGTGTTCACGTCGTCCGAGATGGAGAGAGCATGTTGAAGATGAGCCCCGCCGAGTTGCCACCTCCAACCGTCCTTCGACGCGAGCCGCGGCCTCTGCCGGCGCGAAGGGTCACCCGGCCCGAAAGCGGATTGCTCGTCACGGCAGCCCTGCTCGCCGGCACCCTCTTCTTCGGAGCAGGGGCGACCGTCGCGCAGCCTTTGTCATTCGAAGCAGCGCTTACCGCGACGACGAACATTCCCGGACAAGACTTCGGGCTCGTCGTCGCCATCGATGGCGCGACGGTGGTGGTCGGTGCGCCGCCCGAGACACCAGGTATCAACAACGGATCGGCCTACGTGTTCGAGCGCGGCCCGGGAGGTTGGTCTGACATGACCGAAGTTGCCCGCCTCCGCCCTTCGTTGAACGACAACGACGATGAATTCGGGGCAGCGGTAGCGATCGAGGGCGACACGATCTTCGTCGGAGCACCTGGTGCGAACGGCGGCGGCGTGGTCTACGTGTTCCAGCGCCCTGCGGGCGGATGGGCGGACATGAGCGAAACGGCGAGGCTGACGCGAGGCACGGGTGGCTCGCTCGGCAGCCTCGGTAAGTCACTGTCCGTTCGCGGCGGCACGATCGTCGCCATGGCGCCGTCCGAATTCCACGGCGATGACGAGCTGGCCACGGGCGCGCTCTTCGTCTTCGAGCGCCCCGCGACCGGCGTGTGGGTCGATGCCACGGAAGACGCCGTGCTCACGGCGACGATGGTCGGCTCGAGGGATCGATTCTCAGGCTTCCGCGAGGGTGTCGCGTACGATGACGGTATCGCGGTGGCGATGATCCGCAGCGACGAGGATCGCCTCGTCGTCTTCGAGCGAACCGCAGGTGGCTGGACGCAGCCGAATGAGGTTGCGAAGCTGACGGTTACGGGCTCTCCAGACTTGACATCTTCGGTCTCCATTCGAGGCGACCTCATCGTCGTCGGGGCCCGCCGAGACGATCCGGACGGCATTGCGTCACAGGGAGCCGTCTACGTCTTCGAGCGCCCGGGGCCGATTTGGATGAACATGACCGAGACCGCCCAACTGCGTGCGGCCGTGCCGCAGTCCGGCGACATTCTCGGATTCTCGGTGGCGACCGACGGTGACACCGTGCTCGCCGGTGCTCCGCGATCCGGTACGTTCGACGATGGCTCGGTGCTGGTCTACCGACGTCCCGAGAGTGGCTGGATCGACGCCACCGAGGACGAGCGAATTCAGCCGGCCCCGGGCCGCCGCAGCCGCTTCGGCGACGCGGTCGCCATGAGCGGCCGCTTCTGGGTCGTCGGTAGCCACACGGAACGCACCGCTTTCGTCCTCGACGGCCTTGGCCTCCTCTTCACCGACGGCTTCGAGTCCGGCGACGCCTCCCAATGGTCGGCGACCGTGCCTTGATTCAGCGTAGCGCGCCCCGCCCGCCCAACC